>JBDSRF010000195.1:0-56143 GCA_039929445.1 Arachnia sp.
CAACGCCATGGACCCGGTGTCGCCCATGAAGATCTTCGCGGGCTTGGCGTTCCACCACAGGAAACCGAAGCAGGCACCGGCCAGGGCCAGTGCCACCACGGCGATGTCGTGGGGATCACGCACCTCGTAGCAGCGGGGGCCGGCCGTCGAGGTCCGGGCGCACCACTGGTTGAACTGCCATATGTTGACGATGGCGAACGCCGCGAACACCAGCGTGGCGCTGCCGGCCGCCAGTCCGTCGAGGCCGTCGGTGAGGTTCACGGCGTTGGACCAGGCCATCACCAGGAACAGGATCCAGATGACGGCCACGATGAACGGCAGGTACAGCCACGGGATGTCGCGCAGGAAGGACACGAACTGTGACGCCGGACGCAGTCCACGGTCGTCGGGGAAGTTGAGCGCGATCACGGCGAACGTGGCGCCGATGAGGAACTGGCCGATCAGTTTGCCGCGGGCTGTGAGGCCCAGGGAGCGTTCCTGGGAGATCTTGGCCCAGTCGTCGAGGAACCCCAGGAAACCCAGCGCTGCGGTGAGGGCCAACAACAGGATCCCCGAGAGGGTGGGCTCCGTCCAGCGAACCAGGTGCGAGACGAAGTACGCCAGCACCGTGGCGGCCACGATGACGATGCCTCCCATGGTGGGGGTGCCGCGCTTGACGAGGTGTTCCTTTGGCCCGTCCTCCCGGATGAACTGGCCATACTGTCTGGCCGTCAGGAATTTGATGAGGCGGGGCGTGCCGATGAGCGTGAAGATCAGCGACAGACCTCCCGCCAGGACGATGGTGATCATGCGTTGTCCTCCATGAGAGCGTTCGCGACCGCTTCCAGTCCCACGCCGCGGGAGCCCTTGATGAGCACCACGTCCCCAGCGTGCAATTCCATGTTGTCGATGACGTCGTCGCGGTGCGCGACGCGGGCCGCGAGGCCTTCGCGCCGGGCACCCTCGCACATCTGCTCGGCGAACCCGCCGACCGCCACCACCTCCGCGACCCCCAGGTCTCCGGCAAGTTGGCCGAGCGAGACGTGGGATTCAGCGGCGAGTGGGCCCAGTTCCAGCATGTCGCCCAGCACCGCGACGACGCGGGCGTCGGGGTGCGCGGCGCGCTGGAACTGCACCAGTTCGGTGGCCGTGCGCAGTGCGGCCGCCATCGAGTCGGGGTTCGCGTTGTAGGAGTCGTTGAGGATCAGCACGCCGTCGGCCCGGGTGCTCAGATCCATGCGCCAGCTCGAGCGCACCTGTGCGGCGGACAGTGCCTCGGCGACGGCGTGGATGTCGACCCCGACGGCCAGCGCGGCGGCGGCTGCTGCCAGGGCGTTGGACACCTGATGGCGCCCGACCACCTGCAACTGCACCCCCGCGGTCTCCTCGCGCCCGTCGCGCCGGCTGACCATGTCGAACCGTGGCTGGCTGAAGGGACCCAACGTCACGTTGCGGGCGGCGACCTGCAGGTCCCCCTCGGGCAGCTCACCCTCACCGAACCAGGCCAGGTGCCCCCGGGTGCGTGTCCGCATGCCGATGACGGCGTCGTCGTTGCCGTTGAGCACCGCCCAGCCGTCGGGCCCGACGGCCTCCACGAGTTCGCCCTTGGCCAGCGCCGTCTGTTGCAGACCGCCGAACTCCCCCACGTGGGCGTGGCCGACGTTGAGCACGACGGCCACGTCGAGGGGGATGAGCGAGGTGAGCCAGGCGATGTGTCCCACGCCGCGAGCACCCATCTCGCTGATGAGGTGGACGGTGTCGTCGTCGACGCGGCAGGCCGTCAGCGGCACACCGATTTCGTTGTTCTGGCTGCCGACGGGGGCGACCGTGGCGCCATGGGGCTCCAGTACCTGCGCGAGGAGGTCCTTGGTGCTGGTCTTGCCGGAGGAGCCGGTGATACCCAGGCTCAGCATCCCGCGCGCGCGGGCCTCCCGGACGAGGCCACGGGCCAGGGCGGACAGCCCCGCCACGGTGTCCGACACCAGCAGGTGCGCCACGTCGGCGTCGGTGGTGCGGGTTCCGAGGACGGCCGCGGCGCCGGCGTCGGCGGCGCCCCGGGCGAAGTCGTGGCCGTCGACACGGTCGCCTGGGATGGCCACGAAGACGCAGCCGGGCGTGGCGGACCTGTTGTCGAGGATGACGTCGGGCCCCACGAGGACGTCGTCGCCGAAGACCTCTGCGGGTGAGGGGTGCATGAGCTCGACGAGCTCAGACAGCATGCGTGGCCTCATCAACGGTGTCCTTCCGTGGTCCTGCCCCAGGCGCGGCGAGCCTCCACGGCGTCGTCGAAGTCCAGGACGTCGAGGCCGATCTGCTGCCCGCGTTCATGTCCCTTCCCGAGGATCGCCACCACACTACCGGCGGTCGCCTCCCTGAGTGCATGCTCGATGGCAGCCCGGCGTCCGGGCACCTCCACGACGGTGGCACCCGCCACCCGGGCACCCTCGAGCATGGCGCGGCGGATGCTGGCGGGGTCCTCGGTCCTCGGGTTGTCGTCGGTCACCACCAGAAGGTCGGAGCGTTCCGCGGCCGCGCGCCCCATGAGCGGCCGCTTCTCCCGGTCCCGATCGCCGCCGCATCCCAGCACCGTGATGACGTGGTCGAACGACGAGGACAGCGCATCCAGCGACGCGGCCACGGCCTGGGGCGTGTGGGCGAAGTCCACCACGACCGCAGGGGCGTTCTGAGGCATGTCCAGCAGTTGCATCCGGCCGGGCACCTGGGCGAGCCGCAGCCCCTCCAGTGCCGCCGCCACCGAAATGCCGGCGGTGACGGCCATGGCAAGCGCCAGCGCCGCGTCCACCATGTTGTGGAGGCCGGGCATGGAGATGCGGATGTCCAGGTCCTGGCCGTCGTACCGGAGGATGGCCCGGCCCCCAAGGGGTTCCACGGGCGAGAATCCCGACAGGCGGAAGTCGGCGTCGTGGCCGGTTCCCACGCTCACCACCGGAAGCCCGGCGAGCCGCGCCCTCTCCGCGATGCGTGCGCCGTGGGGATCGTCGACCCAGCAGACGGCCGCGCGGGTGTGCCCGGGGGTGAACAGGCTGGCCTTGGCCTCGAAGTAGCTGTCGACGTCGCCGTGGAAGTCCAGGTGGTCCCGGCCGAGGTTGACGAAGCCGGCGACGTCCAGCACCATCCCCGTGGCGCGTTCCAGTGCCATGGCATGGCTGGAGACCTCCAGTGCCACGGCGTCGGCGCCCCGTTCCGACATCACGGCGAGCAGCGCCTGCAGGTCGGGCGACTCGGGTGTGGTCACGGTGCCCCGGCCCGACGGCAGCTCCCGGCCCGCCAGGCGGAAGCCGATGGTGCCGATGGTGCCGACCGTGCGCCCCGCCTCGGCCAGGGCGGCCTCCAGCAGCGCCACCGTGGTGGTCTTCCCGTTGGTCCCCGTGACGCCCAGCGTGAGGAGCCGCTCGGCCGGATGACCGAACATGCGCGCCGCCACGACACCCATGTCGTGGCGCAGCCCACCGGAGACCAGCACCGGGACGTCCAGTCCCGCCATCAGTTCCGCGCCGTCGGCGTCGGTGAGGATGGCGGTGACGCCGGCGCCGACCGCGGACGCGGCATGCGTGGCGCCGTGGGCCCGGCTGCCGGGCAGCGCCACCCACAACGCCCCGGGCACCGCTTCGCGCGAGTCGAGGGTGATGTCGCGGATCACGACGTCGGAGTCGACTGGTCCGGACAGGCCGAGCCCCGCGACCAGTTCGGTCAGCGGGGCAGGGTGCGTGAGGGCGGGTCGGATCGCGGTCATCTCAGTCAGTCACGTCAGTCGAAGGTGAGGGGCTCGTCGGGGGCCGGGGTGGTGGAGGGCAGCACGTTGTAGCGGGGCAGCGCGGCCTGCAGGATGTTGTTCACGACCGGCAGTGCCAGCTGGCTGCCGAGGTTGCCGTTATTCGGCTGGTCCAGGACCACGTAGACCAGCAGTTGGGGATCCTCGGCGGGCGCCACGCCCACGAACGATGCCGTGTACCCGTTGTAGCACTTGCACTTCGGGTCGAACCGCTGCGCAGTTCCGGACTTGCCTGCCGTGCGGTAGCCCGGGATGGTCCGCTTGCCGTTGCCCATCTGTGCGATGACCGCCTCCATCACGTCACGGGTGACCCCGGAGGCCTCCTCGGAGATGACGCGACGCTCCACCGGCTGGGGCAGCTCGACGGGGGTGCCGTCGGCACGGGTGGCGGACTTCAGGATGCTGGGCTGGTGGTAGATGCCACCGTTGACGACGCCTGCCACCGCCGCCGACATCTGCACGGCGGACACCGACAGGCCCTGGCCGAAGGAGATCTGGTCCCGCGTGTAGTCGGGCATGTCACCGCCGGGAACCGAGCCGGACGTCTCCCCCGGGAGTCCCGAGTTCGGCTTGCTGCCCAGCCCGAAATCCTTCAGGTAGGTGCTCAGCTTGTCCTTGGGGATCCGGCGCGCCAGATCAATGGTGCCGATGTTGGAGGACTGGGCGATGACGCCGCGGGCCGTGAGGTTGATGGTGCCGTGGCTGAATGCGTCCCGCACGAAACGGCTACCTGAGGCGATCTGGGGGGGCACCACCACGTGGGTGTCGGGGGTGACGAGTCCGGCGTCCGCCAATGCCGCGATGGTGAGCACCTTCTGCACGGAACCGGGCTCGTAGGCGTCTGTCACGGCCCGGTTGCCGAGGTCGCCCGCCTCCACGCCACCGAGCTCTGCGGGGTTGAAGGAGGGCCCGTTGGCCAGCGCCAGGATCTCACCGTTCTTGACGTTCATGACGATGGCGATGCCGGTCTTGGCGCCCGAGGTGGCCATGCCGTCGGCAAGTGCCTGCTCCGAGAGCCACTGCAGGTCGCCGTCCAGGGTGGTTTCGTAGCTGATGCCGTCCGTGGGCGGGGTGAGGACGTTGGTCCCCAGCGGGATGCGCCCGTAGCGGGAGGCGTCGTACATCGACTGCCCGGGTTCGCCATCGAGTTCGTCCTCAAGGACGCCCTCCAGTCCGGCGACCCCCTTGCCCTCGCCGTTGACGAAGCCGAGCACGTTGCTGGCCAGGCGGCCATTGGGGTAGGTGCGCATGGGGTCGGAGGCGGCGAAGAGACCGAACCAGGGCCGCTTGCCGTCGCCGTCCACGCCCTTGCGCATGTCGGACTGGATGTCACTCCACAGCGACGCGGGAACCTGCTTCGCGACGATCTCGTAGCGGGAGAACTCCTTGTCGTCGCCCTTCTTCTTCTTCTGCAGCACGTCGAGGTAGTCCTCCGGAGTTCCCCCGAGTCGGTTCGCGAGGATCGTGGCGACGGCGCGCGGGGCTGCCTTCCCGGCAGCCTGCTTCTTGTCGCTCATGGGGTAGCGCTTGTCGGCGCCGTTGCTGTTGACCATGTCCGGGTCCACCGTGATCCGCATGGCGGGCTCCGTCGCGGCCAGCACCACCCCGTTGCGGTCCGTGATGGAGCCGCGGGTGGCGGGGAGGTCACGGGTGGAGAGCATCTTGGTGGAGGCCTCGGCCGCGAAGGCGTGTGCGTCGATGGCCTGCAACTGGAAGGCGCGCCCGACGCAGACGGTGACGAACAGGGCCACCACCACCATGAAGGCACGGATCCGCAGGGAGGAGCGGCCCACCGGGAGCTGCCAGCTCCGTCGGTAGCGGCGGGCATGGGGCGGCGTCACCGCTGCCCTGGATGAGGCCCCCCGGCTGGTGCGGGGCGCCGCCGGCGCGGGCTTGTTCCGTGATGGTGCTCCCGTGCGGCGGGTGGGGCCGGACGGGCGTCGGCCGGCCGTCACTGGTCGGCCCCGGGTGCGACCGGCAGCGATGGGGTGGAGGCGGGTGTCGCACCGTCGGCGGGTATCACACGGACCTGCGGGGCGATGGGGGGCGCCTGTTCGTACTGGCGCAGGTAGGGCACCTCGTCGCCGCGCACGGGTGTGGGCTCCCCCAGGATGGCACCGTCGGAGAGCCGCACGAAGGCCGGGAAGGGGTTGGGCACCATGCCGAGGTCGGAGGCGCGCATGGCCAGCCGTCCCGTGCTCGATGTGGTCTGCAGTGCCGTGGTGAGCGAGGCAGCCCGGTAGTCGAGCAGCGTCGCCTCGGTCCGCAGGCCCGAGAGTTCCTTGGACTGGGCGGCCACGGACGTGGTCACCACCATCACCAGCCCCATCCCCACGGCAACCAGCGTCAGGATGATGAGGGCGAACCCCACGGCGGACACGGTGGAGCGCAACGGCGGGACCAGCGTCAGCGTCGGCCCCTGGACCTGCGTTGCCTCCGGGGAGAACGCGACCTGTGCACTCATGATGATTCCCTCGTTCGTTCGGCCACTCGGAGCCGGGCGGATGCTGCCCTCGGATTGGTTGCGACTTCGTCGTCGCCGGGTTTCTCGGCGCCCTTGGTGATCAGGCGCAGCTCGGCGGTGAGGTAGTGGGGCACCACCGGCATGCCGCGGGGAGCACGGTCGGTGGCCAGGGCCGCGAAGGACTGCTTGACGAGGCGGTCCTCCAGCGAGTGGTACGACAACACCGCCAGCCGACCGCCGACGGCAAGGGCGTCGATGGCCGCCGGCACCGCGCCGGCCAGCGCCTCGAGTTCCCGGTTGACCTCGATGCGCAGGGCCTGGAACGTTCGCTTGGCGGGATGGCCGCCCGTGTAGCGGGCCGCGGCAGGGATGGCTGCCGCGATGACCTCGACGAGGCGGCCGGAACGGGTGAAGGGTTCCCGAGCCCGCTCGTCCACGACTGCCCGGACGATCCGGTCGGCGAAGCGTTCCTCGCCGAAGCGGCGCAGGATGCGAACGAGGTCGCCGGGGGCGTAGGTGTTGAGGACGTCGGCGGCGGTCGGGCCGTCGACGGCGTCCATCCGCATGTCCAGGGGCGAGTCGACGCTGTAGGCGAAGCCACGTTCGGTGCGGTCGATCTGGAGGGAGGACAGGCCGAGGTCCATGAGTACGGCGTCGACGTGGTCGAGGCCCAGGTCGTCCAGAATGTCGGGCAGTTCGTCGTAGACGGCGTGCACGAGTGTTGCCCTCTCCGCCAGGGGGCCGAGTCGCTGCAGTGCCACCTCGTGGGCGTCGAGGTCGCGGTCGATGCCGATGAGCCGGGCCTCGGGACAGGCCTCGAGGATGGCGCGGGCGTGGCCCGCCAGCCCCAGGGTGGCATCCACGTAGACGGCGCCGGGGCGGGTCAGCGCAGGGCGCAACAGATCGACGATCCGGTCACGCATGACCGGATCGTGCACGTCCGCGAACTGCTGCATCCTCGACCCTTTCTCACTTCTGTGCCCCTGGGGGGTGGTTCCCTTCCGGCCTGCGGACCTGACATCGGGGAAGGGAAGTCAGGGCCGCATTCCGGCCGGGAACCGCCGACCAGGCGCGTTGCTCACCCCGGGGGGCGCAGCAATTCCTCGTCCATCTCCGAGAAGCCTTCCTCGGCCTGCTCGGAGTACTTCTGCCACTGGGTGGCATCCCAGATCTCGGCGTGGCTGAAGGCACCGATGACCACCACGTCCCGGTCCAGTCCCGCGTAGGTGCGCAGCATCGGGGGGATGGTGATGCGCCCCTGCTTGTCGGGCACCTCGAAGCTGGCACCGGCGGCCATCATGCGCTGGTAGTCGCGGATCTGCTTCAGGGTGCTGGGGGCGGAGCTGACCGGGGTCATGAGCTCCTCGAACGCCTCGGCCGTGTAGATGGCCAGGGCCCGCTCCTGGGTCCGCGCCACCACGAGCCCGCCGTCGAAGACGTCACGGAACTTGGCGGGAAGGATCAGGCGGCCCTTGTCGTCCAGCTTGGGTGTGTACGTCCCCATCAACACGCGCGACCACCCCCTTCTTTGCCATTGGCTCCCCACGATCCTCCACTTGGCTCCACATTACCCCACTTCCCTCCACTTGAAACGCGAAAGCGGCGTGTCCGAATGGTTGGGACCACCCCGCGGGGTCGTCTCTTGTAGTCGCCAGCAACTACGCTGCTCAGATGCGCGCCCTTGCGCGCGACCCGAAATCATGTGAGGAGCACGCGTGGACAACGCCGCGACCCCGTCCCTGGCGGAGGTGGCCAACGTCGCCACCTCGGTGGGCCAGTCGATCGCCCGTGTACTGGAGGGCAAACCCCGCCAGATCCACACGGCCATCGTGGTGCTGTTCGCCGAGGGCCACCTGTTGATCGAGGACGTGCCGGGTGTCGGCAAGACGGCGCTGGCCAAGGCTCTGGCCCGCTCCATCTCCGGCGAGGCCAAACGGATCCAGTTCACCCCCGATCTCCTGCCGAGTGACGTGACGGGCGTGTCGGTGTTCAACCAGACCACCCGCGAATTCGAGTTCAAGCCGGGCGGCATCTTCGCCAACATCGTCGTGGGCGACGAGATCAACCGCGCCTCCCCCAAGACGCAGTCCGCGCTGCTGGAGGCCATGGCCGAGGCCCAGGTGTCGGTGGACGGACACACCTACCCCCTGCCGACGCCGTTCATGGTGATCGCCACGCAGAACCCCATCGAGATGGAGGGCACCTACCCTCTCCCCGAGGCCCAGCGGGACCGCTTCATGGCGCGCATCCAGATGGGGTACCCGGCCCGCTCGTCCGAGGTGGCCATGTTGACGGCCCAGGCCAACGGCGACCAGATGGCCAGCATCTCCCCCGTCACCGACGTCGAATTCATATCCCGCGCCGTCAAGTCCGTGCGGCAGGTGTTCGTGGCGCCCATCATCAACGACTACATCGTCACCCTCGTGGAGGCCACTCGCAACGCCCCGGACCTACGGCTGGGCGCGAGCCCCCGCGCCTCACTCCATCTCATGCGCGCCTCTCGCGTGGAGGCGGCCCTCGCGGGTCGCGACTACGTGATCCCGGAGGACGTGGCACAACTGGCCACCACCGTGCTGGCGCACCGCGTGCTCCTCACGGTCGACGCGCAGGTGGCGCGACGCACCAGCGAGCAGGTGGTGGCCGGGGTGGTCTCCCAGGTTCCCCGTCCGAACAGGGCCTGAGCAGTTGGCCGGGCAGACCCTACGGCTCACCGGTCGCGGACTCGCGCTGCTGATCGTCGGGGTCGTCATCATCGTCGCTGCCGCCTGGGTGGGGGAACCCGACCTGGTGTGGCTGGGTTTCCTGCTGGTGGGGATGCCCCTGCTGGGTCTGCTGCTGGTCTTCCTGCTGCGTCCACGCCTCAGCGTGAAGCGTGACGTCACCCCGTCGCAGGTCCCCATCGGCGAGCGCCCGCGCACTGAACTGCACATCGAGAACACCAAGGTCCTCTCCTTCTCCGCCCTGGAGTTCAGGGACACCTGCCCGGGAGCCCTGGGCGCCGCCGCCCGGTTCGCCCTGGCGCACGGCGTCGGGCGCTGGCACCAGAGCGTGGGCTACGAAGTGCGAGCCGAGCACCGCGGCCATTTCGAACTCGGCCCCCTCGATGCCACCCACCACGACCCCTTCGGCCTGGCGCGGTGCACCTGGGAGGTACCGGGCAATGCCGCCACCCTCCGTGTCACCCCCCGCATCTGGGCCCTCGGCATGCCACGCCGGCTCATCGGATCCGGCTCCTCCGGGGACAGCACCCCGCAACGCATCGGCCACTTCGGCCAGGACGACGTGCTCGTGCGCGAGCACCGCCATGGCGATGACCTGCGCCGCGTCCACTGGCGAATGACTGCCAAACAGGGCGAACTGATGGTGCGGCTGGAAGAACACCCGTGGGACCCCTCCGTCACCCTCGTCGTCGACAACCGGGACAAGGCGCACGCCGGCTCCGGACCGGACGGCGGGTTCGAGTGGTCGATCTCCGCAGTGGCCTCCATCGCCACCACCCTTCTGGCAGCACGATGCCGGATCGCCATCGTCTCGGCGGAGTCCGAGATCTACACCACCCTCCACACGGACGCGCTCGCCGCACGGGAAACGATGATGGGAGCCATGGTGGACCTGCCCAACTCCGACCGCCCGACCCTGAGCAGCGGATTGTCGGACTCCGACTCCATGGGCACCTCGCAGTCCATCATGGCCGCCCTCGGTTTCCTGGAGGCCGCCGACGCGTCCGCCCTGACCGCCGTCGGGGGCAGGATGCAGCAGGCGTCCGCCCTCGTGCCGGACGCCGTGGCGTGGGGGGTCTCCCCCGCCCGCGCTGATGCGCATCGCGCCGCCTGCCGCCTCCTCACCTCTTCGGGGTGGACAGTGAACGAGTACGGACCCGGGGAGCGGGTCGTGGACGCGTGGGACAAGCTGATGGCCCGGGTGGAGGCGACATGAGGTTCCAGCAGAACGCCCTGAGTTCCATCGCCATCGCCGTCGCCGTCTGGCTGGCCGCGTGGACGCTGCGCCCCATGTTCATCGACACCGTCTTCCTCACCTGGGTGCCAGTGCTCGTCGGTATCGCCGCCGTGGTGGGGACCCTCGGCGTCCTTCTGCGGTTTCCCCGCGCCGTCACGCTGGCAGTGCAGGCGCTCGGCATGGTGGCGCTGCTGCTGTGGCTCGGATTCCGGGACGCACCGCGAAGTGATGACCCGGACGCCTCCTGGTACGAACCGCTGGTGATGCTGGGCGCCCTCGGCACCAAGGCCGTGCGGGAGAGCAGCACCCCGCTGCCCACCGACCCGGGGCTGGTGTGGCTGCTGTTGTGCATCCTGGCGTTGGTGGTGCTCGCCATGGAGACCCTTGTCAACGTGCTGGAACAGCCGGCCTGGTCCCTTGCTCCGCTGGGGGTGGTCTACGGCGTCGGCGCCCTGACCCTGTCCAACGAGATGGAGTGGACCTCGTTCGTGGCCGTGGCAGTGGGCTACGCGCTGGTACTGGCGACCAGCACACAACTGGTCGGCGCAGGCCGCGGACGCTCCGGTCATCAGGCCACCCGTGCCGCCGTCGTGCTGGTGACGCTGGTGGTCGCGTCGGTTCTGGCGCCCCTGCTGACGAGCTTTGTCCCGCTGGGAGAGAAGCAGCCGTGGCTGCAGGCCGGCCGGAACAAACCCATCACGCTGACCGACCCCACGGTGGCACTCAACGAGAACCTGCGCCGACCAGCCGATGAGGTGGTGCTCCGCTACACCACCGACTCCGAATTTCCCCTCTACATGCGCACGGTGGCGCTGACCCGGCTGACCACCGACGGTGCTGCGCTCACGGGGATGCGCCTGTCGACGACGGGCCTGAGTGGCGCCTACACCGCGCCCGGTGTGCCGGTGGACGCCACGGTGCGCATGCTGGTGCCGTCGGAGTACCTGCCCGTGCCGTTCGCCGTTGACCGGTTCTCCGCCGCCGGCGCCTGGGCTCACGATCGCAACACCATGAGCATTGTGGCCACCGGCGGGGCCCGCACCGAGCAGACACAGGGGCTGGAGTACGAGGTGTCCTCCACCATCCCCATGCCCGAGCGCGCCGATCTGGAGGCCGCCGCGGCAGGGGTCGACCCTGCTGGCGCGGACACACTCGCCGTGCCCGATGGCCTGGACCCCCAGGTGCAGACGCTCACCGACTCCGTGACGGCACAGGCCACCACGGCGGGCGAGAAGGCTCTGGCCATCCAGAGCTACCTGCGCTCGGGCCTGTTCAACTACAGCCTCAACGCACCGGAGGAGGCAGGCACCGACGTCATCAGCAACTTCCTCCTCACCAACCACTCCGGCTACTGCATCCACTTCGCCGCCGGCATGATCACCATGGCCCGCATGGAGGGGATCCCCGCCCGGATGGCGATCGGGTTCACCCCCGGCAAGAAGGACGGCGACGAATGGGTCGTCACCACCCACAACATGCACTCCTGGCCCGAGCTGTACTTCGAGGGGCTGGGGTGGGTGCCGTTCGAGCCCACCAAGTCGGTGGCGGCGCCGCCTCGCTACACCGACGCCGACGAGGCCCCCAACGCATCCCCGTCCCCGTCCCCCAGCCCGAGCACGACGACCGCACCCAGCGCATCGCCGAGCGCCCCGGAGCCGGAGCCCACCGTTGCCCCGACGCCTCCCGCACAGGATCCCGACACCTCGAACCCGGCCGGCTGGTTCCTGCTCCTGGGCGTGCTCGTCGTACTCGCCGCGCCGCTGACCGCCCGCAGCGCTGTGCGCACGTGGCGGCTGCGCGCCGGCCAGGGACCGGCCGCTGCGGCCGACTCGGCCTGGCGTGAGGTGGCGGCACTGTTCAGGGACACCGGGCTGGAGTTCAGCGAGGCATCCCCCGTGCTGGCGGCCCAGGAACTGGGCAAACATCTGGACCCGTCCGCGGCTGCCGAGCTGACGTCCGTGGCGGGCACGGTGCAGCGGGCACGCTATGCCCGCGACGGCGCCGATACGTCCGACCTGCCCTCCCACGTCCGTGGTTTCCGGCGTGCCCTGCTCCGCACACAGCCGGGGAATCTGCAGACGAGGGCGCTACTTCTGCCCCTCTCACTGGTGCCTGTGAGCAGACGTCCGGACTAAAGCTTTCGTGGGGGCCCAGGCGGACATACAATCGACAACATCAGCCGAATCGAGGCGAGGGAGATCGGTATGGCTCTATCAGAGCAGGAGCGCAAGCTGTTGGAACAGCTTGAGGCGTCCCTTATGGCCGAAGACCCCAAATTCGCCCAGACGCTGAGCGGGGCCGGAAGCATCCGCGTCCACCGTCGACGCGCCACGTTGGCGGGTGTGGGGTTTGTTCTCGGTCTTCTGTTGCTCATCGGCGGGGTGCAGATCAACCCTGCCGTCAGCATCGCTGGGTTCGTGGTCATGTTGGCCGCCGCCATCATCGGGGTGAATTCGTGGCAACGGGTCAGTGGTGAGGGCCAGCCGGCGGGGCGCCCCTCCGATCAGCCACCGTCCCCCAAGCCCACCAGCCAGGACTTCATGGAGAAGCTCGAGGAGCGCTGGCGCAAGCGTCAGGAGGGCGGCGACCTCTGACTGCCGCCGCAGCCCCGCGGGTTCATCCCACGGGGGTTTTCGTCTCGCGTCGTGTCAATCGTGCGCGCTGCACAGCCATCGGACCGAACCGCATCACCACCTGATCCACGGCACGCTCCGCCTGCTCCCATCCGCAACGCGGCTCGTCCAGGGTCGGCTGCGTGTAGGTGTCGTCCTTCGACGCCAACTTCTCCACCCGTACCCCCACCCGCCGGATCCGGGCCCGGGACAGGTGCAGCTTGTGCCACAACCGCATGGCCTCCGCGTGGATGTCCCCCGTCAGGTCCGTGGGCGCCTTCAGCGTGCCGGTGCGGGTGATCGTGGTGAAGTCAGAGAACCGCACGGACAGCGTCACCACCCTGCCCACCATGGACTGCGCACGCATCCGGGATGCTGTCCGCGCCGCCATCCGCAGGATCTCGGTGGCCACCACCTCCTCGTCGTCGGTGTCGCGCCCAAAGGTCTCCTGGGAGCCGATGCTCCGCTCGGCGGGCTCGCGCGCCAGCACGGACCGGTCGTCCTGCCCCCACGCCAGGTCGAACAGCAGCCCGCCCTGCCCCTCACCCAGTGCACGCTGCAGCGTGGCGCGGGGTGTGTTGGCGATGTCGCGGACCGTCATGAGCCCGAGCCGGCGCAACTTCTCGGCCGTGACCTCCCCCACCCCCCATATGGCGTCGACGGGCAGCGGATGCAGGAAGGAGATGACGTCGTCGGGGTGCACCACCTTCAGGCCGTCGGGCTTGGCTGCCTTGGATGCGAGTTTGGCGATGAATTTGCTGGGGCCGATGCCCACCGAGCAGGCGATGCCCTGCTCGTCCATCACCTGCGCCCGGACGTCCTCCGCGACGGCGGCGGCATCCCCGCCCAGCCTGCGCAGGGCGCTGGTGAGGTCGATGAAGGCCTCGTCGATGGAGGCCATCTCCACCCGGTCGGTGATGGTGTCGAATACCTCCTCCACCGCAGTGGACACCTCCGCGTAGTGGTCGAAGTCCGGGTGCACCACCGCCACCTGCGGGCACAGCCGCCTGGCCCGGGTGGACGGCATGCCGGCCGTGATGCCGTAGACCCGGGCAGGGTAGTTGGCGGACAGCACCACCCCCCGGGCAGAGCCGCCCACGAACATGGGGACATGTGCCAGCGAGGGTTCGCGGGCCATTTCCACGGACGCGTAGAACGCATCCATGTCCACGTGCAGGATCGTCTTCATGGGGTGTCTCCTTCCTACCTTCCTGAGCTTCCGGGGCTGGAGTGCCACAGTTTCCGCGGCGCCTCCGCGGCGCCTGTCCCCGATGGTTTGATGTCGGCGTAGGGCGACTGCTCGAACCCACTGGCGTGCACGATCACCCGCCGTCGACCCATGCCGCCGGCGCGGGTGTGGTCCTGCGGGTCCGGGGGCGGCTCGAATCCCTCGGGCACGGGTTCCGCCGTCGTTGCCTCCGCCTCACCCTGGCGGTCGGCGGACCTGGCGTCGCGTCGCTCCTGCTCACCCTTGCTCCCCCCATCGTCGGGCGTCGTCCTGAGCTTGTCGAAGGGAATCCACTCACCGACCGGTCCGAAGCCGATGGGCTCGGCGTCGACGATCTCCCGCACCGCGGCCAGCGCCTCCTCGCCGGTGGCGCCCACATCCAGTGCCCCCCGCCACGCGTCGTGCAGCAGACCGAGATCCCAGGCCCCCGTGGCCCGGATGGACAGGCCACGCGGACCGGTGCGCCGGATGACACCGCGCACCATCAGCATCCAGCTGTTGAACACCGTCGACGCGTAACCGCCCTGCGCATCCTCGAAGAACGTGGCGTCGGTGGGGCCCGTGGAGTCGTCGAGCGTGAGGAACACCACGCGACGGCCCGAACGCACCGGCGGTGTCTGCGTGGCCACCTTCACCCCGCAGATGAACACCTCGGAGCGGTTGCGCTGCTGCATGAGGCGCTGCGAACTGGTGGCGCCGAAGGCCCGCAGGAATGGCAGGTAGCGCTCCATGATGTGCTGGCTGGCGTCCAGGCCCAGGATCTCCAGCTCGGAGCGCAGCCGCTGGTCGTCGTCCATCTCCGGCAGCCCCGTGGCCACCACGTCGGAGGTCTCGTCGCCGTCCTGGAAGTCGAACGCCCCCTGCACCGCCTGCCCCGTGGGGACGCGGGTCCTGCGGCTCTGGGCGCGGGCCAGCGTTCCCGGGTCCTCCGTGCCCTGGAGTGCCATGGGCCGGCGGCCACCGCTGCGGGACCGGGCGCGGTCGTCGTAGCGGCGCATGCGGTGCAGATCCGCCGACGCCAGCAGCAGGTCGCGGCGGGTCACCTGGTCGCGGCGGGCGACGGCTGCGTGGCGACCGATCCCGTAGAGCCGGTCGAAGGCGCCGGCCAGGACGAGCCGCTCCACCACGGGGTGCTCCACCGCGGCGCGTGACCAGAAGTCGCTGAGCGTCGCGTAGGGCTGACCGGCGACGATACGCCCGATCTCGGCCTCGCTCATGCCCTTCACGTCCGCCAGGGACAGCCGGATGCCCCACCCGGAGATGGTGGGCAGGCCGTTGACAGCCACCGGCAGTCCGGCCTGCGTCACATCGGTGATGGTGTCGGTTGCGGTGGGCTTCCCCACCCCCGCAACCTGCGGACTCCCCCCGCCCGGCGGTCCCGTGTCGGTGCAGTCCCCGGGGGTCCGCCACGCCGGCGGCAGGGCGGTGGCGTCCAGGTCCAGGGCCTCCTCGTCCCCGTCGATCCGCTCCACGTGGTAAGCGCCGTCGCTGTGGTTGACGTCCAGCCCCAACACCTGGATGCCCATGCGGCGGGCCTCCTCCAGCAGCAGCCGTTTGGGGTACATGCCCGGGTCGTGGGTGAGGATCCCGGAGATGAAGTGGGCCGGGTAGTGCCGCTTCAGCCACGCCGACTGGTAGGTGGGCAGCGCGAACGCGGCGGCGTGAGCCTTGCAGAACCCGAAGGACGCGAAGGCAACGAGGATGTGCCACAACTGCTCGATGACTGCCTCGGTGTACCCCCGTTCGCGGGCGCGCGGCCACAGCCACTGCCGGACCTCCTCCTGGCCCTCCTTGTCGCCCAGTGCGCGGCGCACCTCGTCGCCCTGGGCCAGGGAGCAGCCGGTGGCGATGGAGATCAGCATGATGACCTGCTCGTGGAACACCACCACCCCGCCGGTCTGCTGGAGTGCCGGGATGAAGCTCGCGTGCAGGTACTCGGGTTTCCGCCAGCCCTGCCGGGCCTCCAGGAAGGGGGTCACCATGTCCGACTTCACGGGGCCGGGGCGGAACAGGGAGATGTCGATGATGATGTCGTGGAAGGTCTCGGGCCCGAACTTGCCCACCAGTTCCCGCTGCCCCGGCGACTCGATCTGGAAGCAGCCGAGCGTGGCGCGGTGGGCGATCATGTCGTAGGTGGCCGGGTCGTCGAACGGCGCCAGCGCGTCGATGTCGGGGGTGGGTCCCGGGGGCTGGGTGCGCCCGATCTCGGCCAGGGCGTGGGCCATCGACGACTGCATGCGGATACCCAGCACGTCCAGCTTCAGGAAGCCGAGATCCTCGACGTCGTCCTTGTCGAACTGGCTCATGGGGAACCCGCCATGGCTGGCCTCCACGGGGGTGCGCTGCCCCAGGGAGGAGTCGCTGAGCAGTACGCCGCAGGGGTGCAGCGCGATGTGGCGGGGCAGGCCGTCGAGGGATTCCACCAGGGTGAACAGCACCTCCAGCCGCTGCTCCCCCAGACCGGCGGCCCGCAGCTCCGGCAGGTCGCGGAGCGCCGCCTTCGCGTCCCGCGCCCGGACGTGCGGGAATGCCTTGGCCATGGCGTCCACCTCAGCGGGCGGCAGGCTGAGGGCCGCACCCACGTCGCGGACGGCGTGGCGCACCCGGTAGGTCTCCAGCATGGCCACGCACGAGACGCGCTGGCCGCCGAAGGTCTCCAGGATCTTCTCGTAGATCTCGGTGCGGCGGTGGGACTCCACGTCCAGGTCGATGTCCGGCAGCGCCTGCCGCAGCGGGGAGAGGAACCTCTCCATGAGCAGGCCATGCGCCATGGGGTCGACGCCGGAGACGCCGAGCGCGTAGTTGACGAGGCTGCCCGCGCCGGAGCCGCGGGCGGCGCAGCGGATGCCGAGGTCGCGGATGAGCTGGACCACGTCGCCCACCGTCAGGAAGTAGGACTCGAACCCCAGCTTCCCGATGACGGCCAACTCGTCCTCGAGGCGGTCCGAGACGCCACGTCCCATCGTGGGGAACCGAGCAGCCAGACCGGCCTCGCAGCGGGCGCGGAGCACCCCCGGCGCCTGCGCGGTGGTGGTGCCGAGCGTCTCGAACTCCGGCAGGCGGATCTCTCCCAGCCCGATGTCGGCGACGGGGTCCAGGCGGCACTCCAGCGCCAACTCCCGGGTACGGCGGAGCAGCGCGTCGGGGTCCTCACCCGCCAGCAGCGCGGCCTCCTGCGCGGCGAAGGCCATGGCGGTGGCCGGCTTGAGGTGGCCCTCGGCGTTGCGGCGGTCAATGTTGCGCAGATCGAGTGGGACCAGGCGCCGGGTGGCGTCGAGGACGTCGATGGTGGCCGCCTGCTCCCTGCGCGCCATCCTCACCATGTTGGTGAGCACGGAGCGCACACCCGTCTCCGAGGCGAGCCGCAGGATGCCCGCAGCGTGGTGCGCGGAGGTGGCACCCCTGCCCCCGACGTGATGGTTGGTGGCCGCCAGCACCACCTGACCACCCAACCCGTCGCGCCACGTGGCCAGCCGCCTGTGTGCCTCGTCGAAGCGGTTGTCTGCCAGCAGGTTGCCGACGTCGGAGTCGGCACCCAGCGTCACCACCACGTCCCGGCCGGCGCAGTGCCGGACCACCAACTCCTGGGTGACCACAGGGTCCCCGCGCTCCCCGCTGAGGTGGGCGGCGGTGATGAGGGTGCACAGCGTGGCCCACCCGGCCCTCGAGGTGGCCGTCACCACCAGGCGCGGCAGGCGGAGGTCGCGCAGTTGCCCGCCCTTGGCCGCCGTCGGACGGCGAGTCTGTGACCTGCCGTCACCGACGGCCAGATCCACCCCGACGATGGGTGCGATCCCCGCCTTCAGGCAGGCCTTGGCGAACCGCACCGCCCCGTACAGCCCGTTGCGGTCCGTCAGTGCCAGGGTGTCCATGCCGAAACCCGCCGCCGCGGCCACCAGTGCGCTGGGGTGGGAGGCGCCGTACTGGAAGGAGTACCCCGACGCCACCCGCAGGTGGCTGAACTGCTCCGTCACGACACCACGCCCTCGAAACGCATCCGGCGGGTGACGTCGGTGACGAAACGCTCCAGGTCGCGCACCAGGTCGTCGGCCTCACGCTCGCCGACGATGGCCCGCTCCCCCGCGGCCACCACCTTCACCCGCATGGAGAGGTATCCGAAGAAGGCGGCCCATTCGGCCAGGTGGGGCGCCCGCCGCGCCAGCAGGTCCCAGACGTCATGGCGGCCGCGCACCCGCCCCGGCGTGCCGGCGATGACGGCCAGCGCCAGTTGCTCGGCGGCGCTGTGGGCTGCCACGTAGCGGTCGGCCGGGTGTTCGATGCAGCCGATGTCCGCCAGTTCCTGGGCATCCAGGGGGCGCATGGCCCGTGTGGTGTCGGCCATCAGTCGCACACCGCCTGGAGCACCCAGTCGTCGCGCCCCACGGAGCGAGCCAGTTCGTAGACGCCGCGCTGCATGCCGTTGCCGGCCTCGACGCGCCACACCTCCATCTCCTCCAGCAGGTCCGCCGCAGGGGCCGGCGTGGCCCCGGTGGCCGTGCCGGTGGTGGCCGCATCCCCGCGGGCCGCTGAGACCCGGGGCGACTCCCACCATGCCGTCGACCTGCTCCACCGTCCCTGGACCTCCTTGACCAGCAGCAACCGGTTGCGCCAGATGAACTGCTGGGGACGGTCGCTGAACAGGACGCAAATGGGTTCGTCGTAACTGCGCATGGGGGCCTTCCGGGTTCGTTGCCATTCGTGAGAACTGCGTTCGACCCAACGCTCGTTCCGATGCTCCAGGAGCATCGGGACGAAGTCCCCGGAGGAGGCTTTGGGCCCCGGCGCAGGGGTCGAGGCCACGCCGGGGCCCAAAGCGGCCCTCCGTGCATCGGCGGTGGTTCGAAGCCTCTTCCCAGGGCCTCATTCGAACAACCGTTCGATACGACAACCACTATAAGCCCGGCCCCTGACAGTCCGTCAAGGTCTCCGCGAGTCGCCCCTCAGGCCACCCGTCCGACGTATGGTGAGCCAACTCGGTTTCCTCGACAACGCCAGGAGCAGCCATGAAGCGTCATCCTCGTGTCCTCGCAGCGGCGCTTGCCGTCGCACTCGTCTCGGCGCTCTGGCCGGTGTCCACTGCAGCCGCTGACGTCGCGCCCGTCAAGCGTGTCTCCTGCCCCAGCGTGGCCGAGATCAACAAGTTCCGCCCAGCCGCTTCCACTGAACCCCTCCTGGCGAGCCTCGAGGCAACTCCCACCACCTGCAGCTACGGGGTAAAGGGAATCCCCGACATCCCTACGGGGTTGACGTTCGGGTTCTCCAGCTCGTTCTCGACTCCCAAGGAGTACGAGGACTACCTGCGGGCGTCCTACGAACGATATGATCTGGGCTACCAATTCACGCCGGAACCGCTTCCGGCGCTCGGCAGCGGGGCCTTCGCCTGGGCCGATGCCAGCATCTTCACCAGTATCAACTGGCAGTTCTCCCCCGGAGTGTTGGCCAACATGGACAGCAGACTCACGTGGCTGACCAATGCGAAAGTGCCGGTGGCCAAGTTGTTCCGACCGATGATGGAGGTCTACACCATCCCCGGTGAACGCACCGTCAATGGCCGCCAGTGGCGCACCACCTGCGAAAACTACTCCGCCACCGCACGATGCCGCACCGACATCTTCGCCACGGTGATCAAGAAGACTCCGACGGGGTTCCAGAGCGTCAAGGGCTGGGCCTTCAACTCCCTGACCTACCGCTGGACAGACCGTGCGCTGTGGAAGAACAACCCACTCGGCAACACCGGCGCATGGACCAGTGCCGAGAACCGTCAGTGGCGCACCGAGTGCGACACGCCCACAACCGGTCGGGGTGCCTGCCGCAGCTACATCCTGACGACAGTCATCGACCACAAGGGCGGCAAGTACAGCCAGGACAACCTCTGGGTGTTCAACAACCAGGTCCTGTTCAACTGAAAAGGTGCGCCAGCGACCGGCCCCACGTGGGCCAGTGGGTGACCCGCCAGTCGCAGCCTCATGCCTTGAGGATGGTTCGCAACCAGTCGAGGATGGTGGTGAGGCTCTCTGGGTCCAGGTGCGTGCCGGGATCGTTGTACCCGTTCCCCGGGGACGCCGCGACCTCGGCGGGCGTCCGGGTGTCCTCCTTGAACACGTGGTTGGCGTTGGCCGGGAACACGAAGGTGACGTTCGGCATCCCGGCTGCGGCTCGTTGGAGCGGGTCGCCGTCGGCGTGCATGTCCACCTGCACGTCCCTCCCACCAATCAGGACCAGCGCCGGGATCTCCACCCGCACGAGTGCTTCCTTCGCAGATTCACTCCACAGTTCGCGCGCAAACGGCAGGTTCATCGGTGTTTCGAAGCTGGACAGCACCATCCGGACGCTCTCCGGCAGCGTGGGGTCGGGGTCCATCGGCTGCCCTGCCGTGTAGCGGGCCACGGCCTCCTCCACCCTTGGCATCATGGCGGCACCGCCCGGCACCTGGGCTGCCTGCAGCGCCAACTGGGACAACAACACCTCACTGATGGGACGCCCCGGCGGAGCGGCGAGGACGACACCGACCAACGGCACGTCCTGATCACTTGTCGCGTAGTGGAGCACGTGCAGCGTGCCCTCGCTGTTGCCGAGCCCCACGATCCTGGTGGCGTCCACGAAATCCTGCCCCGCAAGGACCCGGACGGCGGCAGCCAGTTCGTCCAGGTGGGACTGCATGCTCATCCTGCCGCTCAACCGGGGAAGATTTTCCATGACATGCGGGCCCGAAGCCCGTTTGTCGTAGCGCAGGGAGGCGACCCCGGCCCGGGCGAACGCCTCGGCGAAGAGCCGCGCGCTGCCCTGGGTGCCGGGCAGCATGGGCGAACACCAGTCCCTGTCCGTCGGCCCGCTCCCGGCGACGAGGACCACGGCCGGGAACGGCCCCTCCCCCTCCGGCCGCGCGAGCGTGCCCTCCATCGCCATGCCATCCAGCTGCCACGAAACATCGACGGAACTGACCATGCACCCATTGAATACCCTGGCGTGCACCGGGGAGTCAGATGCCGCGTACGCTCGAAACGAGAGCACCGGAGGGAGCGCACCATGAGCGATGAGCAGGTGACACCCGGGACCAGAGGTGTCACGGTGGAGGCGATTGGAACGGTTGACCTGACCAACGAGATCGAGGGGCTGGAGGGCCGCCAACTCCGCATGCGCAAGGTGACCATCGCACCCGGGGGCGTCTTCGGCCCGGTGCACGACCACAAGGGTCGACCGGGCACCGTGTACATCATGCAGGGAACAATCACCGACCACCGCAACGGGATCGCCACGGACTACGGGCCCGGACTCGGCTGGCCCGAGGACCGGAACACAACCCACTGGCTCGAGAACAGGGGAGATGTTCCGGCCGTGGAGATCTCCGTGGACATCGTCGGCAAGGAGTGAACCCGCGGCTGCGGTCCTGGCATCGCTTGGGTGTTCAACTTGTGTTCGACAACCAACAGGAAGTGAACACCTAAGCCCCCGGGGTGTGTTCCCAGTGCCCGGGGCGGGCGAGTTCGACGTAGTTGGCGTCCACGTGCGCGTCGCCCACGGTGGCGGTGCAGAACAGCAACGACAACGTGGGGATCCCCCATGGGCGGTTGTCCCGGATGAGTGCGGCGTCATCGGTGGGAGGCAGTTCGGTGCTGCGCTCCAGCAGCCCCAGCCAGGGGCCGAACCAGTCGTCGGCGTCGGCGTCGGGGGCGGCTGCCCGGAACTCCTCCAGCCAGCGGGCGACCCGGGCGAAGGACTGGTCGTCGGGGATCGCGCTGTTGACGAGCATGTGCACACCCGCGGGCAGGACCCGGGTCACGACGCCGTTCCCGTCGGAGAGCGCGAGGGAGACCTCGGATCCGGTCACGTCGACGAGGTTGTAGGGCTGGGTGCGGCGCGAGGCCTCCGGGGTCCGGCCGGACACGGCATCCAGCACCACCTCACCGCGGCTGGCCAGCCCGGGCTTCGGCGTCGGGTCACCGACGTTGAGGAGGACCGCCAGGCGGCCGGCGCCGGACAGGGTGGCCAGCCAGGCGCCGCCGGCGCGGGCGTCACGGACGCCGTCGACACCGGGGTGGGTGTCGGGCCACCATGGGCCGAGCGGGTTCCACGGTCGCGTCGGATCCTCGTCGCGGATGGCGAGCACCCGGGTGGGCTGCGACACCACGGCCGGGACCCGGACGATAACCGTGCACACGTTGCCTCCAAAGGCCGATGTGAGAGGATCCAGGGATGTTCGTGGTTGTTGGAGTGAGCGGTGGAATCGCAGCCTACAAGAGCGTCCATCTCGTCCGGCTGCTCGTTCTCGCCGGCCATGAGGTGCACGTCGTGCCGACGCCGGACTCGCTGCGGTTCGTGGGTCTCTCGACGTGGGAGTCGATCAGCCGCAACCCGGTGACCACCTCCGTGCACGACGATGTCGCCCAGGTCCGCCACGTGGCGCTCGGCAGGGCCGCCGATCTCGTCATCGTCGCACCCGCCACGGCCAATACGCTGGCAAGGATGGCCGCCGGGCTTGCCGACAACCTGCTGGGCACCACACTGTTGGCCACCTCCGCACCCGTCGTGGTCGCACCCGCCATGCACACGGAGATGTGGCTGCACCCCGCCACCCAGCACAACATGGCCACGCTTCGCGGGCGGGGCGTCCACGTGGTCGGGCCCGACGACGGACCGCTGACCGGCGGCGATTCCGGCCCCGGCCGGATGTCCGAGCCCGAGGAGATCCTCGAGGCGGCGATGGCCGCGGTCCCCGGGGATGCCGACCTGGCGGGGCTGCGGGTCGTGGTGTCGGCCGGCGGCACCCGGGAGCCAATCGACCCCGTCCGCTTCCTCGGCAACCGTTCCAGCGGCAGGCAGGGCGTCGAGGTGGCACTCGCGGCCGCCAGGCGTGGCGCCCAGGTCAGCCTCGTCGCCGCTCACATCGGTGGCGACGTGCTCGCCGAAGCCTCCCGACACCCGCGGGTCCGGATCACGCCCGCCGGGACCGCCATGGAGCTCCTGGATGCCGTCGTGGCCGCCGCCGCCGACGCCGACGTCGTCGTCATGGTGGCCGCAGTCGCTGACTACCGGGCGCGGGAGACGGCCGATCAGAAGCTGTCGAAGCGGGGGCGGGAGGGGCTCACCCTGGAACTCGTCCAGAACCCGGACATCGTGGCCGAGCTGGTGCACGACCGTCGCGCCGGGCAGACGATCGTCGGCTTCGCCGCGGAGAGTGCCACCGGTGACGAACTGATCGCGCGGGGCCGCGCCAAGCGGCGCCGGAAGGGGGTCGACCTCCTCGCCGTCAACGAGATCGGCTGGGCCAGAGGCTTCGAAGCGGCCGACAACGAACTGCTCTTCCTGGACGCCCGCGACGACGTGGTCGCCCGGGCGAAGGGCTCAAAACGTGACGTTGCCGGCGCGCTGTGGGATGCGGTGCTCGCAGTCCGACGGTGAGCGCCTCAGGCCGCGGCGTGGATCAGGGGGTCAGGCTGGTCGCGACGTCCGCGGCGAGGTAGGCGACGGCGAGGACGCCCACAGCCACCCCGACCCACACGGTCCACCTGAGCGACTCGCCACTGTCGGGGGCACGCCCCTCCTGTGTTCTTCGCTGCGCCTGCATCCAGATGAGGAATCCGGTGATCATCGCGGAGAACACGGCAAAGGTGAAGGCCAGAACCATGGCCGCCATCACGGGGAGGTCGCGGCCCAGCAGCCGCCCCAGGAGCAGGAGCGCGAACCCCAGCAGGAACGCCAAGGTGAGGACCATCCTGCGTTCGCTGAGTTTCGTGACGAGGGCAGGATGGGCGACATGTCCCGCACCTGAGCGACGCACTGAGGTCAACCTTTCGCGGACCTCCATGGCCCCACGCACGGCCCATCCGATGGATACCGCCAGGAGAAGGATCGCAACGACGACGGCTGAGGCAACCTGCCCGATCACCACACAACCTCCGCGTCCGCGAGCTACCCGCCGCTCGTTCACAGAGCCTATCGCGGACCGCTCCGGACGAGGTCCTCGACACGAGGACCGGCATCCGCGAGAGCACGTATCCGGGGACCGGAAGCCGCCTAACCCTCGCCCGAATCGAAGCCGATCGGCGGGCGGCCGTACTCGATGATTTCTGCCTGGACGTCGGGCCTGTAGTAGCCGGGGGCCACCAAGGCGTCGAATTGCAGCACCTGAACCGGGGAGTCCTTCTTCCAGTACACCTTCAGGTAAATGGCGGTGCCGTTCTTCACACCCATGCCCAGGCTCTGCTGGCCCTTGCGCCCGTCGGACATGAAGTCCTTGGCCACCCACGCCGCCATATTTGTGGGCGCGAAGCCAAAACGTTCATCGGCAGTGGCGACGGCGGCATCCGCTGCGTCCAGACCGTCCACCTGCACGAACCATGTGACCGTGTCGACGAAACTGATGGTTGAGTACGTGGACATTTTGAAGTCGCTTGTCAGGACGGTGAGCGTGTCCTGGGGAAGTTCGAGGATGATCTCCACGGGCTTGTCAATATCAGTGGCGAGGTACGCGACGTCGTTCTTGTTGGGTGGTAGTCCCACCGACTCCTTCGGCACGGAGGTGGCGCTCAGGTCGAAGCGGCCACCGCCGTCGGCCTTGATCCTCTCGATCCCGGCCTTGTCCATCATGGACGTGCCGGTGTCCGCGGAACTCCTGACAGAGGGAGTGGGTTGCGAGGGGAATGTCACGGAACACGACGCCAGGGCTGGGGCACTCATCAGGGCCACGCCCATCAACGCCACACGGCGACGGCTACACCGCATCGGCACATTTCATATGTGCAGGCTACGTGCCGACCGTGATGGGACGCCAACGCCTCTCCCCTCGGCAGGGCTGGCAGATGAGTATCACCGTGTGCCGTGGACGGCTCCACCCTTTCCGACGGACGTACAATGGACATACTGGTTATTGAGCCGCTGCTCCGACCTTGCCGCAGGGCAGGTGGCCGGGAGTGCGGGCCGAGGTGCCAGCCGTCAGCTCAACTCTGAACTGCATGTGAAGCTGAATCGAGCAACTGCCATGGATGTCGTGATCGTCCTGCTTCTTCTCTTGTCGCCCCTGCTCGCCGTCTGGCTGAGCCGAGCCCGCGCCCCCCGCGATGGCAGCGATTCCCTTCCACCCCCGGAAGTGCCCACAACATCACCGGAGGCGTCGCACAGCACACACTCCCCTGCCACCAGCCGGGACGGGCTGACCTGGAGCGCGCTCGATGACTACCAGGTGACCAGACTCCTGAACGACGCCGACCGGCGCACCGACTCCGGTTAGGACCACCGGGGCGACACCGGGCCTGCGCTCAGCCGAGGACGGCAGCCGTCGCTGCTGCGATCAGGCGCAGGTTCTGCGGCAGCGCGCCATCGGCGGCCGGGGTCGTCATCGTCAGGATGACAGTGTCCAGAGCCGGGTTGTTGACGAACTTGGTGCTGAAGTATCCCTGCCAGCTGTAGGCACCCGGCCCTCCCAGGTAGTGCATCGACCCGGGCTGCGCGTTGACGCCCTGCTGGATGTCCAGCAGGTAGCCCCACTTGTTCCGGGTGAGCTGCCAGTTGTCCAGCTCACCGATCTGGTTGCTCGTCATCAGCCCCACGGCGGCGGGGCTGAGTATCCGCTCTCCGCCGAACTCGCCCTTGTTGAGCAGCATCTGGGCGAATTTGAAGTAGTCGTGGGTGGTGCCGTGCAGACCGGCGGCACCACTGAAGTAGGTGCGGTGCTCGCTATGGGCACCCTCGGGCCCCAGCTTCAGCGGGCCGACAGCCACGTTCGCCGTCTGCTTCTCGTCGCGTCCGGGCCAGTAGACCTCGGCCAGGCGGGGACGGTGTTCGTCGGGGATGAAGAACCAGGTCTCGTCCATCCCCAGCGGTTGGAGGATGTTCGCGCGTTGGTAGTCGTCGTAGCTGGCCCCGGATACCACCTCGACCATCCGGCACAGGGTGTCGACACTGCTGTTGGAGTAGTCGAACATGTCGCCGGGGTCCGCGATCAGCGGGGCCGCGGCCACCCGTCGGATGTTCTCCTCCAGGGTGAGGTCCGGTGCATTCATGTCGTCACGCACACCCGCCTCGGCATAGAGCCTGGGCACCACCCCGTAGACGGGCGGCGTGAAGGCGCCGTCCCACCAGGTGTTCGTCATGCCGGCCGTCATGCTCAGCAGGTGGTGGATGGTGATCTCCCGGGTGGCGTTGCGGAGTTCGTGGCTGCCGTCGGGGGCGCAGACCGCCACCTGCGGGTTGGCGAACTCGGGCAGGTAGGCCGAGATCGGGTCCGCCAGACCGATCAGCCCACGTTCCCACAGTTGGAGGACGGCGACGGCTGCCGGAACCTTGGACATCGACGCCAGCCGGAAGATGGCGTCGGTGGTCATTTCGACGCCATCGTCGGCCTTGCCGGCGGCTGCGAAGTGGCAGATCTGGCCGTGCCGCGCGACCAGCACCACGTTGCCCTGGTAGGCGTTGTCCTCGATGTGGCGTGCGACCAGGTCGTCCAGGCGGCGGAACTGCTTGCTGGACATGCCCACCGACTCAGGGCTGACGATCTCGGGGGTGCTGGGGCTCATCGTGTACCTCTCTGTGCTGGGGCGGACCCGTGCCTTGGGTGCAAGTCAGGGTTGCCGTGCGCCGAAGACGGTGTCCACCTGGTCAGGGATGATGGAACCGTTCGCCCGCCGCACAGGGCCCGGATTGCCGGCGGCGTCCGTGTAGGCGGTGGTGGAGCAGGGGTAGGTTCCCTCCATCTTCGGCAACGGTTCGATGAACATCGGATTGACGGCCCACCGCTTGTCGGCGTTGTCGTAGGCCTGGCACATCAGTTCCGCCTTGTTGCGGTTCAGGACGACATGCACGCCCACGGCGTCCAGCACCATCGAGACGTCCGTGGTGGCGTCGCCGCCCGCGAGGACAGGCCGCAACGACGCCGGCATCGGACGAAGTGCACGTGCACCCTTGACCCCGAGGATGATCTGGTTGATGAAGCAGCGCTTCCCGTCGATGTAGGGCATGATCGCATCCGATCCGTTCGGCAGACCGCCGCATCCCTTGAGGTGGCCTGTGAGCTTGCCGTTGCGGACCACTTGGCTGACACCGATGGTGTGGGCGGAATCGACGCCGACCTCAGGCCCCCAGGCATCGGCGAACTCCTTCGGCGAGGCGGAGACAATCCACGGCTCGATACCCGCGAGCTTCAGCGTGCGAATCAGATCCTTCATCTCCGGGTAGTAACGCACCCACGCGGTTTGCATACTGGAGCCCACCTGCTGCTTCGCCCCGATCGGGGCGTTCAGCGCCTCGACCCTCGCCGCTGCGGCGATGGCGCGGGCCTCGGCGGGCGTGTAGCCCTGCATGATCTGTCCCACCCACGCATACATCGCCTCCATGTAGCGCTGGTTCTCGCCGTAGAACACGTCCTTGCCGTCGGTCGTCTTCTCCGTCTTGCGCACGGACAGGATTTCATCGGCACACCGGACGTTGGTACTGGTGGGCAGGGGCTGACCGGGCTTGGCCAGAGCGCCGCACGCACGCCGCAGGGCAACGGCTCCCTCGACCGTCATGTAGCGACTGGTGTTGTGCCAGTTGCGGCCGGGCGGTTGCAGGATCTTGTCGTTGCGGAGCATCCAGAAGATGGTCTGGTCGGAGATGTCGTTCTTGACGACGGTGTTGTCCCAGTCGAATACTGCGTACGGGCGAACCTGCGGCGGGTTACCGGCCCTCCAGCTGCAACGGCCGTACTTGTCAATGGCGTCCTGGATCAACCGGGCATTGTCGCCGGACCAGTTGGCGGCCAACTGGAGTTGGGGGCAGCGATCCTTACCGGGTTTGCCCTTGTCACCCTTCAGCGTGGCGCTGTCCGATGGTGCCGCCGTCACCGACGGCGACGTCCCCACAACTGTGCCGTCGGGGGGTGTGGCCAGGGCCGGGGGGCCGGAGAGACCGGCGAGGGCGAAGGCGAGAGCAAGCGCGGCAAGCCCCCGGGTTCGGTGTGGTGCGACCATTGTTTTGCTCCCTTGCAGTGACTTGCCTACGGACGCTTCATGCCTTGCATCACGACTTCTTCTGCCATCCCTCGACGGCGGCCACCCCCAGATCGGGGTTGTCGGTGAAGAACTGGTCCATTCCCGCGTCCAGGAAGACGCGGATCTCACCGATGAGATCACCCGGATCCGCAGGGTTGGTACTGCTCCGGAACTCCAGCGGCAGGAAATTGTTCTCCCGCCGGAAAGTCCAGCCGACGACGGTCAGTCCGGCGCGGTGGGCGTTCCTGATCACCGCTGTCGGAGCGCCCAGGCTGCCGTCGGCTCGCCTCGGGATCATCAGGTCTTTGCAGAATGAGACCTGGTCGGCATACATGCTCACGGCCCTCAGCCCCTTGGCGGTGGACATCTTGGCGTAAGTGAGCGGGACGCCGTTGGCGGTGGCGTCGTAAGGGCCGCCCTGGCAGTCGACGAGCTGGACCAGCCGCACCCTGGTCATCCAGCTCAGCCGAATCAGGTTGCTGACCTCGAAGCTCTGGATCACGACGGGATCGTGACGGCTGGTCAGCCCGAACTTCTTCAACATGGCCACGGTCTTTCGCTCCATGTCGAAGCCACGTTGCCGAAAGTACGTGGAGTGCTTGATCTCGGGGATGACGCCGAGCCTTTTTCCGGAGCATGCCCGCGAGTTCACCGTCAGTTTCAGCACCTCCTCGAAGGTGGGCACCTGGTACAGACCGTCATAGGCGGTGTTCTGCGGACGCAGTTCCGGTAGCCGTTCGACGGCGCGGAGGGTTTTGAGCTCGGCGAGAGTGAAGTCCTCCGCGAACCAGCCGGTCACCGGCTTGCCGTCGAGGTTTTTGGTGGTCCTGCGGTTGGCGAACTCGGCCCGGGACGAGACGTCGGTGGTGCCACCGATCTCCGGCTCGTGCCTGTCCACGAGGACCCCGTCGCTGGTGACCACCAGGTCGGGCTCAATGTAGTCAGCGCACTGCTCGATGGCGAGCTTGTAGGCGGCGATCGTGTGTTCCGGGCGGTAGCCCGATGCGCCGCGGTGCGCGATCACCACTGGGGCGGCGTCCCGGTCGTGGTGACGGGGGTCGGGCCCGTGAGCCAGGCTCGGGGTGGCGCCGGTCACGGCGAGAAGAAGGGCAACGGAGATCGCGGCGACGGATCTGGGGATGGTTTTCATGCCAGTGTCTCCTCTCTGAGACCAGTACCCACTCCCCCGGGGGGACGGGGAGGAGGGCACCGCAGGACTGCCCATCCTAGAAAGGGAAAGCGTCAATGTCGATGCTCAAAAGTTGATTCCAAAGTCAACTTGTGCAGCAAACGGAACCCGGTGCTCACTCTGACGGGCGCAGCAGGATGCTTCCGACCCGGGCGATGCCCACATGACCCGAGCCAGAGTTCCCGCCACTGCGTTCCGATACCCGAGATCTGTGTCGAATCCCGGAACTCAGCGCCGACTCCCCCAAGGCAAAGGCCCAGGGCCAAGGCCCTGGGCCCCACCGTGACAGCTGGAACCAACGAGCTGGCGCCGGGGACAATCACTCAAAGTGTTGCCCCCGTCGCCCTCCCGCCTCGGGAGCCAAGTCATCACCGCGCGTACCCGTGAGCGGGGTGACGCCCTCGGGCTCGCCCGGACCCGGGGGAACCTCGTCGACGTAGGTCGCCTCTGGAACCGGACCTCCACCCGCCCTGGCGATCAGGACGTCACTGATGAACAGGTCGTAGATGAGGATGCCGATCACGCCGCCGATGAGGGGGCCCACGATGGGGATCCAGAAGTAGTTGCTGAACCACGCCCCGTTTCCCGGCATGGCCAGATCTCCCCAACCTGCAACCCATGCCAGCAGCCGCGGGCCAAGATCACGAGCAGGGTTGATCGCGTATCCGGCGTTGGCTCCGAACGACATACCAATGGCGGCCACGGAGAATCCGATGATGAGGGGGCCCAAATTCGCCATCGCCGCCTTGTTCCGGAGATCGACAACCGCTGCGATACACAGCAGAAGGAGGGCTGTGCCAACAATTTGGTCAATCAGTGGTCCCCAGATGCCCCCGTTGAAATATGGGGCCGGGAACGTCGCGAAGATCGAGAAGGTCGCGATGTTGTGCCCCGCCGGTTTGCTCGCATCCTCGAATGCCTTGATCGCATCTTTGTAGACAAGAAGAACAAGGGCTGCTCCGACGAAGGCGCCCACGATCTGGGAGATCCAGTACGGAACGACGCTGCGCCACGGAAATCTGCGACGGACCGCAAAGGCCAGGGTGACCGCCGGATTGAGGTGCGCTCCGCTGATCCCACCAGCGATGTACACGCCGAAGGTCACTGCAAATGCCCAGCCCCAACCGATCAGGAGCCAGTCCCCCGCTCCGAGGAAGAACGTGGTGGGGCCCTCGGTGCGCCCCGACCCGGGGAGCGCGACAACCGTCATCGCCACGCTTCCCAAACCAAACATGAGAAGAACAAAAGTTCCGAGGAATTCCGCGAGGCATTCGCCCCACAGTCCACCTCTCGCTTTGAGACCGCTACCGCCCCCGCGTACGAGCGGGGGAATTTCTTCTGACATACCAACCTCCCATGACAAGTCCATGCCCTTGGATCGGCCCAGGAGTCAGCTTTGACAATCAAGGTCCAAAGGAAAGGCCCCACCACCCGCAGGCACGGAATACAGAGAATATGTTTGTGAGATATTAGGCTACTGCTACCACTGCCGTTCCGCAATCGTTTCAGGGGGCGAGAACGAGTGAATTGTTGACGCGCAGGCAGGTTGCCCAATGCTCACGGCGTGGCTCGAACATCCGCTCCTCCCTTCACGGGTCCCGCCGCGGCAGCAGCGCAGTCCGGCTAGGCTTGCCGTCAAAGCGTCAGGGCCTGTGAGAGTCCCATGGCAGGCCCGAGGCCTGTGGGCAAAGGAGCCACCGTGAGCATTGACGAGAGGCACACCGACGAACGCGTCGACGAGAAGGTCGCACGCCGGGTGGCGGAGGCGGCCCGCGAGCAGGGGTGGGATCGTCCCAGCTTCGCCAAGGGCCTCTACATGGGGAAGTTCGACTGGGACCTGATCCATCCACACCCGCAACCGGACCCCGATGCCGCCGCGCGCGGTGCCGCATTCATGGCCAAGCTCCGTGAGGCCGTCACCCACATCGATCCGGCCATCATCGAGCGCGAGGCCCGCGTCCCCGACGACGTCATCCGGGTACTGCGGGACGTGGGTGCGTTCGGCATGAAGATTCCGCTGGAGTACGGGGGCCTCGGTCTCAACCTGGCCGACTACGGCCGCGCCCTGGTGCTGGTGGGCTCGGTGAGCCCCAGCCTGGGCGCGCTACTGTCCGCCCACCAGTCCATCGGCGTGCCCGAGCCGGTGAAGATGTTCGGCACCGACGAACAGCAGCGCACCTGGCTGCCCCGCTGCGCCGCCGGCGCCATTTCAGCCTTCCTGCTCACCGAGAACGACGTCGGTTCGGACCCGGCGCGTCTGGCGACGACGGCCACACCGTCGGAGGACGGGAAAAGCTACATCCTCAACGGCTCCAAGCTGTGGACCACCAACGGGGTGGTCGCGGAGTTGCTGGTGGTGATGGCCGCCGTCCCCGCCCACCCACTGCCTGATGGCACCACCTCACGCGGCGGGATCAGCGCATTCGTGGTGGAGGCGAACTCCCCCGGGATCGTGGTCGAGCATCGCAACGCCTTCATGGGTCTGCGTGGGATCGAGAACGGCGTCACCCGATTCCGCGACGTGGAGGTCCCCGCCGAGAACCGTCTGGGCAAGGAGGGGGCCGGCCTGAAGATTGCGCTCAGCACCCTGAACACCGGCCGTCTGTCCATCCCCGCGTTGTGCGTCGGTGCCGGCAAGTGGTCCCTGAAGATTGCCCGCGAGTGGTCCAACGTCCGGGTCCAGTGGGGGAAACCCGTCGGCGAGCACGAGGCGGTCGGCAAGAAGATCGCCTACATAGCGGCCAGCACCTTTGCACTGGAGGCGGTCTTCGAACTCTCGGCGGCCCTGGCTGATGCCGGAATGAAGGATGTGCGGATCGAGGCCGCCCTGGCGAAGCTCTTCGCCTCCGAGGTCGCCTCCACCATCGCCGACGAACTGCTGCAGATCCGCGGCGGCCGCGGCTACGAAACCGCAGCCTCGCAGCACGCCCGCGGTGAGCGTGCAGTCCCCGTGGAACAACTGCTGAGGGACCTGCGCATCAACCGCATCTTCGAGGGATCATCCGAGATCATGCACCTCCTCATCGCCCGCGAGGCCGTCGACGCCCACCTGAAGGCCGCCGGTGACCTGGCCAACAAGGATGCTGACCTGTCCGCCAAGGCAAAGGCGGCCATGGGCGCCTCCGGCTTCTACGCGAAATGGTTGCCCACCCTTGCGGTGGGTTCGGGCCTGTTGCCCAACGCCTATTCCGACCATGGCCGACTGGCCAAGAACCTGCGCTACATCGAGAGGTCCTCCCGCCGCCTGGCCCGGCACACCTTCGCCGGCATGGCCACCTGGCAGGCAGGGCTCGAGAACCACCAGGCATTCCTGGGCCGCATCGTTGATCTGGGAGCCGAACTGTTCGCCATGGCCGCCTGCATCTCCCGGGTCGAGCTCATGCGGACGCAGGACCCTGCCAACGCCGCGTCCGCCGAGCTCCTGGCCCTCGCGTTCTGCGCACAGTCCGAGCATCGCTGCGAGGCCCTGTTCAGGGATCTGTGGGCCAACAGCGACCGGACGGATCGGAAACTGTCACGCAAGGTGCTTGCCGGGGACTTCACGTGGCTGGAATCCGGGATCGTCGACACGTCCGAGGGCACGGGCGAGTGGATTGCGCCATGGTCCACCGAGCCGATGGGCGACGAGCGCCAGCCGTACGGTCCGTGACAGGGGCGACGCCGCTGGCCCACCGCGGCACCCCGGCTGGCATCATCGTGGGATGCCAGCCGATCCCCCACGCGAGAGTCCCGCGGTCGCGCTCACCCAACTGCCGGTGGCGCTGACGGCTGCCCTGCAGTGCGACGACCCTCTCCCGCTCACCGCAACACTCGAGGTGCTCTCCAGAGGACTGGAGGGTCGGGGTCTGTCCGCCGCGGACCTGGCACCCGTCGTCGCCGAGCACCTCGAGGACCTGTGTCGGGCGGCCGTCGCCGACGCCGTCGCAAGGGTCGGCGCCCATCGTAGAAACGACAGACCGTCGGTGGCTGCCATCCTGACTCCGCTCGTCGGGTCCCTCGAGTTGCCCACGCGCTCGCTCATGGATGCCGCGGAGATCATCCCCATCGGCGCCCACGCATCGCTCAGCCCCCTTGCCCTGGCCATCGACGAGCAACTCGTCCCGCAGGTGCGCCGGATTGTCGCCGAGGATCCGCAGTGGGGGGAGATTCTGCCCATCGCCCTCCACAACCTGTCCACGCGACTGTCCGAGGTGGCGCGGATCGCCGAGGCGCTTACCCCACTGGAGGAGGCGGTCGACCTGATCCGGAGCCTCGCCCAGGTCGCCCCGGACGCCCACGACCCCGCTCTGGCGTCGGCACTGAATGCCCTGTCCGTCCTCACTGCTCGTGCGGGCCGCAATGCCGACGCCAAAGCCATCGGTTTCGAGGCGATCGCCATCCAACAGCGCCTGGCCAATGCCCACCCAGAAATCCACGAGGCGGACCTTGCCCAGTCACTGCACAACATGTCCAATCACTGTCGCGAGGCGGGGCAGGGGAGGTTCCCGGTGATGCTCATGACCAAGGCCGTCGAGATCCGTCGGCGTCTGGCTGAGGCGCACCCCGGCCTCCACCTGCCCAGCCTGGCCGGGTCGCTCAACAACCTCTCCAACATGTTGGCACTGTCCCAACCGGGCGTCGATCCGCTGCCCGCCATCGAGGAGGCCGTGGGGATTCGACGGCAACTGGCTCAGGACGATCCCACATCGCATGCCGCCGATCTGGCCCAATCGCTGTTCAACCTGTCCCGTCTGCTGGTCAATGCCGGCCGTACCCCGGAGGGGGTTGTGGCGCTCGAGGAGTCCATCGACCTGCGCCGTGGGCTGGTGACCGACGGGTACGCCGTCGACACAGCCCACCTGGCCCACTCGCTGGACATTCTCTCGGCTCTGCATCGGATTTGCCCCTGATGCGCGACTACGCTCAGCGCATGTCGCAACTCGACCACATCGTCATCGCATCCCCCGACCTCGCGGCTCTCGTCGCCGAGTTCCGGACACTCACCGGCGTTGAGCCAGTAACGGGTGGCCGCCACGAGGGCCGGGGAACCGCAAACCACCTCGTCGGTCTCGGCGAAGGACGCTACATCGAGCTCATCGGCCCCGACCCCACGCAGCAGGACGTCCGGGAGCCCCGACCCCTTCGTGTCGACGAGGTCACCGGCACCACCGTGGTGGGATGGGCCGTCCGCCCGGATGACCTCGCAGCCCAGGTCGCTTCATCACGTGAGGCCGGCTATGACCCCGGCGAGCCGGCGCCGATGGATCGCACGGCGTCCGATGGCGGGGTCATCGCGTGGCGCCTCACGCCGCCTGCAGGCGGGATGGGCGGCACCGTCCCCTTCCTCATCGACTGGCAGGACAGCACGCATCCCTCCGTCGGGCTGCCCGCCGTCACACTGCTGTCGCTGACGATCACGCACCCGGATCCCGCCGCTGTCCGCGCGGCTGTCGCGGCTGTCGGGGGTCTGGAGGTCGTGACCGACATCCGGCAGGGGCCAGTTGGTCTCGCTGTGGAGGTGGAAACCCCGAACGGTCAGATCCGGATCGGTTGATCCGAGGCGGGTGGCACCTGCACCCGCCGACTATCCTGATGGCCATGTCCTTGGTGGTGCACGGCGCAACCCTGTCCGGGCTGGCCGTCGCAGCCCGTCTGGCAAAGCTTGGGCATTGCGTGGAACTGGCGACCGACGGCAAGCCGCTCGGTGGTCGATGGGCTGCCACAGCGGGGCCGGAGGGGCACCTCGTCGATGCACTGCCGCAGCTCGTGTCAGTTCCCGCCACGTGGCGGGACGTCTTCAAGAAGTCGGGCGGCCACCTCGTCGCCGAGCTGAACCGTGCGGGGCTGTCGCTGGTGGAGGCTCCGCCAGTGGAGCACCGCTTCCCCGATGGAACCGCGTTGGAGCTGCCCGCGGAACGGGGCGCCCAGTTCCATGCGATCTCACACCGGTTCGGGGAGCCCGCGGCGGCGAAGTGGCGTGACCTGGTGGATGACCTCGACTCAGTCTGGACAGCGCGCCGAGCATTCGGCATCGACGGCCCCGAACTCCCCGTCGACAGGGCGGGCCGCCGACGACTGTGGCTGGGTCGCACACTGGCGGACCTGGCAGAGCGCCTCGATCACCCGCAGCTCTCGCGCCTCGTCACCGACCTCGGGCCTGCCCTAGGCACACGCTCCCCCGCCGCCCCGGCCCTATTGGCCACCGCACAGGTACTCGACCGGACCTTCGGCCGATGGCAGCTTGTCGACAGCGAAGGCCGGGGTCAGCGCGCCTCACTGCTGGTGGAGCTGCTGGCCGCCCGCGTGAGCGAGCGAAAGGTGGACGTCGTCGAACACGGCGGCGCGCCGGCGAGTGTGAACTGCCGCCCCCACACCGTTGTTTCCTGGCCACACCGCGCGCCCAGGCCCGCGCTGCGCCCCGCCATCACCCACACGCTGGTGGAGGACGACGGCATCCTGCCCGTGCGCACCGTCGTCGACCACACGACGACCGGTCCAGTGACCACGTGGCTGCGGCCCGTGGGTGGTGCCCTGCTCGCCACCACCCACGACCACCGCCGGGGCACTCCTGATCCCGAGTGGGGCCTCGCCCCCGCCAACCACCGTGCATGGCTGCGTAGCACCCCCATCGTCGGCAGGACACCCGCCGCCTCTGCCTGCTCCCCCGCCGGCAACGAGCCCTGGGCGGAACTGGCCAGCGCTGCGCTGGCTTGTTATGAACTCCACGAGCGCCTCACCGGTGAGGACTGCCGCCCCACGAACCGTGCCTTTCGGGGCAGTAGGCTTGAGGGGAGATCATGACGAACACACCACAGACCAATCCATGGCAGGGCTTCACCCGGGATCCGCGCAGCCAAGAGGCATCGGGCCTCCGCGCCTCCGACGCCGATCGCGACCACGCAGCGAACATCCTCGCCGAGGCCTACGCGGATGGCCGGCTCCGCGACCCCGAGTATGCCCAGCGACTCGAGCAGGCCCTGCAGGCCACCTATCTGCGCGAGTTCATGCCGCTCGTCAGCGATCTGGCCGTGCCGACGGCCCTGGTCGTCCCCGAGACGCCGACCCCCGTCGTGCCGTGGTTCAGGACCCCCGCGATCCGTGCCATCAGCGCGTCAGCAGGCGCGCTCATCGCCGTCGCCGTCCTGATTCTGTTCCTGAACGGCATGGGCAGTGGCCTGGTGTGGATGATCTGGCCGTTCATGTTCTTCGTTCTTCCGCAGATCCTCGGCAGGGGAAGGCGGAACAACGACCGATTCCCGGGCGCCGGCGGCACCAACGAACTCCCCAACCCCAACAGGGACGACGACAACAACAACCGTTGATTCTTTCCCACGATTCCAGAGCGCATTCGGCAGAGCCGAAATGGAATTGTCAGTGGTGGTATCTAGTTTCCTCATCGATGACGACCTCATCGACGAACTCTGCGAAGCCACCACCCCCGGCGGATCCCCGGAACCTGCCCAATCTCCGAATTCGCCGCCATGGAACTCGGACCCCTGCTCGGCTGCAGCCCCACCCGGGCACGCACCGTCCTGTTCGAGACCCTGAACCTGTACCACCGCCACCCCAGCCTCTGGGCGGCGAAGCTGGATCTTTTGGATGGCAAGTACGTCAACGCCATCACCCAGCTGGCCGGGATCCTCCACTCAACACCGGAGTACAGCCGGGTCGCCCTCGACGTACTGCGGTCCAAAGCGCTGGGAATCATGGCCCACCCCGCCGTGGCCCTGGCCATGCTCCAAACCGCGCTCCAACCAGCCATGTTCGGGACCACCGACTACGACCACGCGCACCCCGCCCCAACGAGGGCGGGGAAGACGATGGGCCCGCAATGGCCTCGGGCCTCCCGGTTGATCCGGAGACGGGCAGGGTGGCATCCGGTCCGTTGCACTGCACCGGCCATACCTGCGGCACCATCGAAAACACCGCCACCATCGCCGTGGACACGCTCCGAGAATTGCTGGACGGGAAACAGATCCGGGTCACCCCGGTACTGGACCTGAACACCATCCCCGCGGAGCACCAGAACCGGCCCTCCCTCATGCTCATCCTTGTACGGCTGGACGTCACGTTTCTCTGGTTCGCATTGCTCGCGGTCTGGGTGGTCGCACTGCTGCGTACTCTTGTGCGGCGTCGTATGAACACCTCGCATCCAGTCCTTCATGAAGGCGGTCACCGCCCCAGCCCCTCTGCTGTGTGACGAGCTCTGCTGTGTGACGAGCGAGTGGTCCACCTTGGGCCGAAACGAAACGCCTCAGGCACCGGTTCCCGACTGGGTTCAACGATGCGGTCAGAGGAAGATTTTCAGCGGGCTTCTGAATCGTCCTTGGTCGGGGAGGAGACCTCTGTGCGTGGCTTTCGCGCCTGCCACACGATCAGACCCACCACCGCTGCGACCACGAGGAGCGCGGCGATGTCCGGGATGGCATCGGCGAAGGATCCCAGCGCCGTCTCCAACCGGAGTTGCTGGCGGGCGTCGAAGATCCCGCCGAGAGCACTGGTGGCGTCGGTGGCGAGGAACAGCACTCCCAGCACGACGAACAGCACGCCGGACACCAGACCCCACACCGACGTGGTGACGGGCCCGATGGTCAGCGGTCGGGGCCGCAGCTTCTCAGCCAGCGAGGTGCTGTCCCACACCCACGCCAAAACGATGAGCGGCACGACCATGCCCGCACCGAACATGGCCAGCAGCAGGGCACCGTACAGCGGCGAACCGCCCACGGCGGCCATGGTGAGAACCGCACCCAGCAGCGGCCCGGTGCAGGCACCGGCGAGACCGTAGACAGCACCGAGCGCGATCACGGCAAAGGGCCCGGTGCCCCCACCGCTGCGGAAACCGGGAATGTTGAAGCTGATGCCGAACACCTGCAGCAGGCCCAGCACGATGAGCAACACCCCACCCACGAGGGAGAGTTCGCTGCGGTGCGTCGCGAGCAGCGCCCCCAGCGATCCGGCCGCGAGCCCCAGGGGCACCAGCGTGATGAGCAGACCCAAGTAGAACAGGCCGGTGCGTCCCAAAAGCCGTGTGCGGGAGGAGCCGAACGCGTAGGCGAAGAAGGACGGCAACAGCATCGCGGCGCAGGGACTCAGCAGAGCGGCAAGACCGCCCAGAAAGGCTCCCGCGAACCCGACGCCCATCAGTTCTGCTTGGCGATCTCGGAGGCGATCACCTGCTCGAACACCTCCAGGGGCTGCGCGCCCGAGATGACCTGAGTACCTATGAGGAACGTCGGGGTGGATGAAATGCCGAAGCCCTGGGCCTCAGAGCTGTCCGCGTCGATGGCGGCGCGGGTGGCGGGGGCCTTGTAATCGGTCTGGAACTTGTCCATGTCGGGCACCCCGACCTCGGTGGCGATGGAGGTGACAACCTCATCGCCCACCGGGGGGTGACCCTGGTTCGGCATCGACGCATACAGCGCGCCGGCGAACTCCCAGTAGAGGCCCTGGGCGCCGGCCGCCCGTGCACCGGCGGCGGCGTTGATGGAGTCATCGCCGAAGATGGCGAGGTCCCGGAACTCGATCCGCAGTGTGCCGTCGTCGATGAGCGGCTGCAACAACGGCAGGGTGTCCTCCGCGAACACGGAGCAGAAGGGGCAGCGGTAGTCGGCCCACTCCGTCATCACGATCTTCGCGTCGACGCGGCCCTTGGCCATCGGGTCCCCGTCCTCGCGGCGGGGCAGGTTCATGAGGAAGTCGTCCTGCTCGGGGTTGGCACTCTGCTGTGCCGACGGGGGCGGATCCTGCTGCGGCGCCTCACCGTTCACGGTGGCGGTCACGGTGGCCTGGGGCGCGGCGCTCTGGCCGGAGCCCTGCGTCATCACCGCCAGCAAACCCACCACGATGATGCTGAGCACCACGATCGCGACCTTGTAGAAGCCGGTCATGTCGGATTTGCGTTCACCGCCCCTTTGGCTCCCGGAAGGCAGGTCCGGCGGAGTGGATGGGTGGATGGTGGGCTCAGTGGACACTGTGCGGGTACCCCCTCAGGATTCCCACTGAGGCTATGCGGTGCCCCACTGAAAGTCGAACACGTGAACGGCTCGGTCGAGCGCTGGCTGTGCGGAGGCTACGCCAGGGGGGTAAGATCGAATGTCCGTCTCAAGGTGAGGATTGAAACTCTTGACCACTTCGCGCGGCGAACTCCAGCAAGAAATCGCGCTCGAACAGGCACACGTCGACAAGGTGTACGACAATTTGTCCACCGCAACGGCAAATGCCCGAACAATGGCCTATCAGGGTCAGCAAATGTTCCAAACCGACCGCACCAGCTTCCACCGCGAGGAGGACAGCACTGCGCTCTTCGAGCGCGACGCGTTCGCCTATCAGGCCGCCCGTCGCCTCGCTGTCCTCGATGCTGAGCACGAAGGGCTCGTTTTCGGGCGCCTCGACCTGACCGGGCCTGAGTCGCGCTACATCGGCCGCATCGGTGTGCGGGACGGGGACTACGATCCGCTCGTCATTGACTGGCGTGCACCTGCCGCTGAGCCGTTCTACCGCGCCACGCAGACCAACCCCATGGATGTCATCCGACGGCGCGTCCTGCGCTGCCGCGACGACAAGGTCATCGGCCTCGAGGACGACCTTCTCGACTCCTCGGTTGAGACCGACCTGCCCATCCTCGGCGAGGGTGCACTCATGGCGGCACTCACCCGGGCCCGCGGCCGGACGATGCGCGACATCGTCTCCACCATCCAGGCAGAGCAGGACGAGGCCATCCGCGCCCCCTACCAGGGCGTCACGATCATCGCCGGCGGCCCCGGCACCGGCAAGACCGTCGTCGCGCTGCACCGCGCCGCCTACCTTCTCTACTCCAACCGGGCACGGCTGGAGCGGGGCGGGGTGCTGGTGGTGGGTCCCTCGAACGTGTTCATGAACTACATCGAGCGCGTGCTCCCCAGCCTCGGCGAGGATGCAGTCACTCTCAAGTCCATCGGGTCCGTCGCCACCGACGTCCTCGGCATGGCGAGCGAGCGCGTGGACCGGTCGGCAGCGGCATCCCTGAAGGGCAGCCTGCGGATGCTCACAGTGCTGCGGCGGCTCATCCGACGCCCCCTCATCGACGGCCCCGAAGTGCTTCAGGTGCGCGTCACGGTCAAGGGCGAGGTGCTGCGCCTCACGCCCCAGGAGTTGCACCGCATCCGTGACAGCGTCCTGTCGCACACCAAACTCAACAAGGGCCGCGAGCAGGCACGCAACATGGTGATCTCCGCCCTGGCGGCCAAACTCTCCGACGATGTCGACGTACCCGCCGAAGAGGTGCCGGGACTGATCGAAGAGCAGGCCACGCTGGCCATGTTCATGAATGCCTGGTGGCCCACCCTCGACGCCCCCGGTGTGCTCGCACGCCTGGAGGACCCATCGCTGGTGGCCGATGTCGCTCCGGACCTCTCGCCCGCAGAACGAGAGGCGCTGTCCGAGTCCTACACCTGGCTGCAGCGGGGCAACCACACGGAGATCACCGGCTGGTCCGTGGCGGACATCGCGCTGCTCGACGAACTCCTCGACATGTTGGGCCCCGCCCCCATCGAGGACGAGCCCGACATCGACGAGCCCGTGTTCATCGACATGGGCGACATCGCGGAACTCGTGACCACGTCGGACTCGCTGCGACGCACCCAGACCGTCGACCCCGAGGACGACCCGCAGACCACCTACGCCCACATCCTCGTGGACGAGGGGCAGGACATCACGCCCATGCAGTGGCGGATGCTGCGTCGACGCGGACCCCAGTCGTCGTGGACCATCGTGGGTGACCCCGCGCAGAGCTCCTACCCGGACCAGGCCGAGACCAGCCGGGCCATGGAGGAGTTGGTGGGCCGCGCCCCCACGCGACGATTCACACTGAGCACCAACTACCGTTCCCCCGCCGAGGTGTTCAACCTGGCCGCGAAGGTCATCACCAAGGTCTTCCCGAACGCCGACCTCCCCACGGCCATCCGCACCACCGGCCTGGAGCCGCGGCTGCTGAGCACGACCCCGGAGGACGCGGACGCGACCATCATGCGGGAGGTGCTGGAACTTGCTGGTCAGGTCAACGGCACGGTGGGGGTGATCTGCCCGCCGTCACGCATGCAGTCCGTCCTGCGGTTGACGATGGCGGACGAGCGTCTGGCGCAGCTGGAGGACCGCCTCGTGGTGGTCACGCCGCTGCAGGCCAAGGGCCTGGAGTACGACGGCGTCCTGGTGATTTCCCCCGACGACATCATCGCGGAGGCCCCCGGCGGCGAGCGCGTGCTCTACGTGGCGCTCACCCGTGCGACGCAGCGGATGTCCGTGGTGGACGTGACCTCGACAACGGCAGCCTGGAGATCACTTCTGACGTAGCCTGCCAACGGTTCTGCGTGAAGAACTGGAGGCCGGGCGCGCCGGCCTCCAGCAGTTCGTGGCACATGGTCTCTGCCCGTTCGAGGCCGATCCGTCGGACCTCGGCGGGGTTGTCCGCCGCCCGCAGCTGCGCCACGAAGTCGGCGGGCAGTTCGCAGTCGGCCAGCGCCGCGAACCGCTCGATCTGGGTGATGACCGTCAGCGGCATGATGCCCGGGATGATGGGGATGTCGCAGCCGCGTGCGCGGACGCGCTCCACCAGCTCCACCCACCGGGCGGATTCGAAGAACAGCTGCGTGATGGCGTACTCGGCGCCCGCGCGCGCCTTCTCCACGACGAGGCGGGCGTCGAGTTCCGGGTCGTTGTCCGGCTGATGCACGTTCGGGAAGGCGGCCACCCCCACGCAGAAGTCGCCGCTGTCCCGGATGAACTCGACGAGCTCCGTCGCCGTTCCCAGACCCTCGGGGTGCTGCTCCCACGCCTGGGTGGGGCCGTTCGGCATGTCCCCCCGGATGGCCAGGATGTTGGTGATGCCCGAGGCCCTGTACGCCTCCAGCGCCTCCGTGGTGTCCCGTCGCGACTGGGACACGCACGTCAGGTGCCCCACCGTCACGTCGCCCCGCGAGGACAGGGTCCGGCTGGCATCGATGGTGCGCTCCCTCGTGGACCCGCTAGCGCCGTAGGTGACGGACACGAAGTCGGGTGAGAAGCGCTCCAGCCTGTCCACGGCATTGAAGAACCGGGGCTCCTCGTCCGTGCTGCGGGGAGGGAAGAATTCGTAGCTCAGCAGCGGCTCCGTGGCGGTTGCCAGCAGGTCGGCGATCGAGGCGGTGGGGGTGGGCTCAGCGGACATGGCCCCCACAATAGGGAACCCCACCACGGTCCCATAAGCTCGTTCACGTGCCTGAGATTCCTGATTCCGCAAATCCGCTCGGCCCAGCCCTGCTGGACGCCATCTCCCAAGAGCTGACGCGCTTCCTCGATGGGCAGCAAGCCACCACCTCGGCGGTGGTGACAGGGGAGTTGCTGGACCTGGCGCGCACCTTCACCGCCGGAGGCAAGCGGCTGCGGCCCGCGTTCTGCTACTGGGGCCACGTGGCGGCCGCGGGCTACCCGAGCGACCCGACCGGACTGCTGCAGGCGTCCGCGTCGCTGGATCTGCTGCACGTCTCCGCGCTGGTGCACGACGACATCATCGACGCCTCGGACACCCGCCGCGGCATCCCCGCGGCCCACCACCAGTTCGCGGCCCACCATGCCCTGCGTCACGGTCGTGGCGACGCGGCCACTTTTGGAACGGCCGCCGCCATCCTGCTGGGCGACCTGCTCCTGATGTGGAGCGTGGAACTGTTCGAGGACAGCCACCTCGCCCCCGGGGCCATGGCGCGCGCACGCACACTGCTGGCGGCGATGCGCACCGAGGTGGTCTGTGGCCAGTACCTGGATGTGGGGGCATCCTTCGGGGTGACCGACGCCACGGATCTGGAGGCGGAATTGGACGTGGCGCGACGCATCCTGGAGTACAAGACCGCCCGTTACTCCGTGCTGCGACCGCTGCAGGTGGGCGCCGCGCTGGGCGGCGGCGACACACACCTCGAGGCCGTGCTGGGGGAGGTCGGGTCACTGGTGGGCCGTGCGTTCCAGCTCCGCGACGACGTCCTCGGCGTGTTCGGGGATCCTGCGGTCACCGGGAAACCCGCCGGCGACGACCTGCGTGAGGGAAAGCGAACCGTCCTCGTGCTGACGGCGCTGCAGCGGGCGGACGCCCGGCAGCGGACCGCCCTCGACGATGCGCTCGGCAACCTGTCCATGTCCGAAGGTCAGCTGACGGCGGCCCGCGCCGCCATCGAGGCAACGGGCGCCCTCGCCGAGTCGGAGCGCTTCATCGCCGACGACGTCGACCGCGCCGTCGCAACGTTGCGCACCACGCCGATGACCGACGACGGGCGCACGGCCCTGGTCCGGCTGGCTCAGCTGAGCGCCCAACGGGACCGCTGAGCGATCAGCGACGCAGCGCCGCCCGGCGGTAGTCGGGGGTGCGCTCGTCATCCGCCCATGCCTGCGCGACGGCCTCGGCGATGCTCCCCACGACATCCTCGGCGTCGTCACGCCGAACGACGTCCTCGGTGAGCGCGATGCGGCGCGCCCCCACCGCCAGAGCACCGGCCACCTGACCGGTGAAAGGCGTCGCCACGGCGAACCACGGCAGCGCGTCGGGGGTGAGCGGGGGCTGCAGTGCGACGGCAGCCGCCAGCAGGTCCTCCGGCAGGCCGATGGCCGAGCCCACGAAGAGGTAGTTGAAGTCCTCGCCCGGGGACGCGAGCGCGCTCTCGTGCAGGACGTCGACGCCGCGCAGTCCCCATTCGTGGCCCTTGGCGTGGGACCGCAGCCAGTGGCGCCGACGGAAGTGCACCACGTCCGCGGCGCCGGGCTCGGCCACATCCTCGTCGTCGGTCCCCAGCAGCAGCCGGGTGTGGGCGTACCGCCGACGAAAAGCGCGCAGTGTTTCGACGTCATTCTCAACGTCGCCCGAGGCCCCCAGCAGCAGCAGGTCGACGCCCGCGTCCACGACCGGCGCGAGGGTGTCAACATCGGCCTGGTCAGCGTGGACGTGCAGCGCCACCTTCGCCAGGGACAGTCGGGTGGCCAGGGAAACCAGTGCAGTCATCCCCACAGCCTAGGGACACGCCGGGCGCGCCGCTTCGCGCTCTGTCAGTATTGCCCTCTACAATCGGCCCACGGGCTGACACGGCCTACTATCCCTTGAGGCGTGTTTTGGAGACTGCGTTCATGAACAGCACTTACGACCCGTTGGTGGGCCACGTGCTGGACGATCGCTACGAAATCCTGGCGAAGCTGGCACGCGGCGGTATGGCGACGGTTTATCGCGCCCGCGACCTGCGCCTGATGCGCACCATCGCCGTCAAAATCATGCGTCGGGACCTCGGTGAGGACGACGACTTCGCCGCCAAGTTCGATCACGAGGCGCGCGCCGCCGCCACCCTGAACCACCCAGCCGTCGTGGGTGTCTTCGACCAGGGCACGGCGCAGGGGCAGCCCTACATCGTCATGGAGTTCGTGGAGGGCGAGACCCTGCGCCGCCGGATCAGCCGGGAGGCCCCGCTGCGCCCCGAGAAGGCGCTGGAACTGCTGGAACCCGTCGTGGCGGCCCTGGCCTGCGCCCACGAGAGCGGGCTCGTGCACCGCGACATCAAACCGGAGAACGTCCTCATCTCCACGCGTGGCCAGGTGAAGGTGGCGGACTTCGGCCTGGCGCGGCTCATGACGTCTCCCCAGATGACCGCCACCGGGGTCCTGGTGGGGACTGCCAGCTACTTGCCTCCGGAACTGGTGACGCATTCGCGCCCGGACTCCCGCAGCGACGTGTACTCCGCCGGCGTGGTGCTGTTCGAGATGCTGACGGGCAAGAAGCCCCACACGGGCGAGAACAACTACCAGATCGCCTACCGGCACGTGAACGTCGACATCGAGAAGCCGTCGACGACGCTGGCCGGGTTGGGCCACACCGGTTGGCGGATCCCCGACTACCTGGATGCACTCGTGGCGGCCTGCACCTCCCGCGACCCCGATTCCCGTCTGTTCGACGGCAGGGTGATGCTGGAGCAGGTGCGCGAAGTCCGTCGCGAGTTGGCGGCCACGGGTGGCCGCGACAACCCCGTGCTCGCCGAGAAGCTCCGGCCGGAGCCCTCGGTGCCCGGCGACCTCACCCAGCCCATCCAGCCGCGCCCCGACGCGCGTCCACGCCCGCTGGCCGACGGCGACCCCCAGGCCATCACGGGGCGCGCGAGCGAGCCATCCGACCCGCCCCCGTGGCGGCCCGTCTCGCCGCGGTCACCCTCCTCCCCCGGTCTGGCGGTCGCCGCCGCCCGCGCGCCGATACCCCCGACCTCCGAGGACTCGGGGCGCCAACCACGCATGCAGCGGACACCCGTGTTCCCCAACCTGCACATCTCGCAGGACCCGGTCCACCGTCGTCGACGCGGCACCCTGCTGCTCCTCCTGGTGCTGCTCATCACGGCCGGGGCCGGCGTCGGCTCATGGTGGTTCACGGCCGGACGCTTCACCACGGTCCCCAGCGTCACGCAGGTGAGCGAGACGGTCGCCCGTCAGGCCGCCCAGGCGAACAACGTGGGTGTGGACACTGACACGGCCTACTCGGAGGACGTGGCCGCAGGCCTCGTGATCTCCACCGATCCGGCAGGCGGCACCCGCGTGCCCCGCGGCGACACAATGACACTGCTGATCTCGCTGGGCCCCGAGCGATTCGGCATGCCGCCCGTGGTCGGCACGTCCCTGGACGAGACACGGGCTGCACTGGAAGCCACCAGCCTCAGCGTGGGCACGGTGACGGAGACATTCTCCGACGACGTGGCAGCGGACGTCGTCATGTCCGCCTCGCAGGAGCCGGGGACCGAACTCAAACGCGACACCCCCATCGACCTGACCGTCTCCAAGGGCCCTGAACCCATCTCCATTGAAGCCTTCGTGTACCGACCCGCGAACACCGCCAAGACCCAGCTCGAGAAGGCCGGGTTCACCGTGAACGTCACCACCGAGAACTCGGACACCGTGACGAAGGGCCTCGTCATCTCGCAGACGCCCGCCTCGGGCACCGGGAGGCGCGGCGACACCATCACGCTCGTGGAGTCGCTGGGCCCCGTCATGGTCGAGGTGCCCGATGTGAGGTACAAGAGCACAGAGGAGGCCAAACGGATCCTGGAGTCCGCCGGCCTCGTGGTGGAGGTGGAGAACGTCACCGGCTTCCCCCTCCCCAGCCAGCTTGCCGTCGGGACCCGACCGCCCCCCGGCACCAGCGTCCCCGACGGCAGCACGGTGGTGCTGCTCGTCGCCTGATCCCGGCGGCCCCCGTTAGGCTGCTGGCGTGACCACCAACCGCATGCCCTGGGCCTTCGCCGCCCTGATGGTGGCGGCCATGGCCTGGGGTTCGACGGTGGTGGTGGCCAAAAGCGCGTTCGACTCCATCTCCCCCATCAACCTGCTGGTGGTCCGGCTGGTGCTGACAGGGGCGGCCCTGGTGGCCGTCTTCTCCACACGGCTGCGGATGCCGCGGGCCACGGCGCTGCGCGGGATCGTGCTGGGCGCCCTGTTCACCACCGGCATCAGCTCCCAGATCATCGGACTGCAGTACACGCCGGCGTCCCTGTCGGGGTTCGTGACGGCCAGCTACGTGGTGTTCACCGCCATCATCTCCGCGGTGCTGCTGCGCCAGCGCCAGCCCGCCACCACCTGGCTCGCGGTGGGGCTCACCATCGTCGGCATCGTGATCCTCGCGGGCGGTGCCAGCACGGGGGCCGCGGGCTTCGGCTTCGGGGCGGCCCTGACGCTGTTCGGGGCGTTGATGTTCGCCTTCCACATCGTGCTGCTGGGCCGGTGGGTGCGGCCGGACAGCGTGCAGCAACTGACGGTGATGCAGGCCCTCGTGGGGACGGTCGTCGCCCTGCTGGTGGTCCCCTTCACGGGGTTCGAGATGCCCCGGGATCCGGTGCTGTGGGGACAACTGCTGTACCTCGGCATCTTCTGCGGCGCCGTGACCCTGTTCCTGCAGAGCTGGGCCCAGAGCTACGTGGCCGCCACACCCAGCGCGGTGATCATGTGCTCGGAACCGGTGTGGTCCGCCATCTTCGCCATCGGCTTCGGTTTCGAACCGCTCACCGTCTTCATCGTCGTGGGCGGATCACTCGTGGTGGTGGCGCTGCTCCTCACGGCGTGGCCGCGGAAGCGGGGCCGCGTCATCGACGCGCTCGTGGAGGAGCTGCGTCGGCGCCGCACCCGCTCGGAGTAGGCGCGCGCCCCACGGCACCTGAGTGGGAAGTTCCCTACACTCGAGAGTGCCACCCCACCACCCACAGGAGATGCCGGTGAACAGCGTCGTCATTGTATTGCTCGTCGTGATCGCCGTCGTGGCCGTCGTCGTCGGGGTCTGGTTCTACAAGAAGCAGCGCTACATCAAGGCCATCGAGGCGCGCGGCTGGACCTGGGTGGAGTCGCCGGGCATCGACATCACCATCGGGCTCAACGCCGCACCCTTCGGTGTCGGATTCGCCCGCAAGGTCGACGACCAGGTCATCGGCCGCGGCCCCACCGGTGTGCCCTTCCAGGCATTCAGGTACTCCAGCGACGCGTTCCGCAGCGGCGGCTACGTGCTGGCCATGAAGTTGCCGAAATCTCTGCCACCGGCCGCGGCGTTCCTACCGGACATGCCCCGCCCCGGGCTGACGGGGGCGCTCGTGGCGTCGTCGCCCCTGCATGTGGTGGCGCGGCAAACCGACTTCGGCCGCGAGTTCGCGGCGGCCGTGATTCCCGCCCTGGGCGGGTTGCGCGACAGCAAGCAGCAGCCCATGCGCGCGGATGTCGGCGTGGACCACGACCAGCTCGTGATGCTCCATGTGCCGCGCGAACCCGAGGACCTGGAGCTGGCCGTGGCGTGGCTGGAGGGAGTGCAACGGGCACTCACCGCCTCCCCCGCCATGGCGTTCGACGGCACCCCGCCGCCCCAGTACCTGTCATTCCAGGACCGTGAGCACTGGATTTACCGGCCCTTCGACACGTCCATGCTGCAATACGTGGTGCACACGGGCGGCGGCAACAACCACGCGGCCCAGGACATCATCGTCTCCGACAACCAGGGCCTGCCGTTCATCCGCCTGACCCACACCTGGGACACCACGTACACCACCACCGACGCCAAGGGGAACACCACCACCCACACGCAGAGCCACACCGAGCACATCGCCCAGTTCCGCACCACGTTCCCCTTCCGTGAGGTGTCGGTGAACTGGGGCATGTTCGGCGGCTTCGGGGGCAACAAGGTGGAGTTCGAGTCCGCGGCATTCAACCAGCGGTTCAAGGTCCGCTGTCCCGTGCCCCGGTTCGCCTCCGACGTGTTCCACCCGCGGCAGATGGAGTACTTCCTGCGCACGGGAGGCCTCGGCTTCACCGTCGACGTCGACGGTGCCATCCGGGTGGAGGGTGGCGACTGGTCACCGGCCGAACTGGACCGCACCTCGGAGTTCCTGCACGGCTTCTTCGCCCGCGTGCCCGACTTCACATGGCAGGAGCTGGGTGCCTGGCCACGCCCGATCGCCGAGATCGAGAACTACAGCGCCTGAGCCAGCACCCCACCGACGACGGCGCCGGCTTCCCCACACTGCTGCAGCGTCACGTCGAGGTACGTGACAGCCCGCAGTTGCCGGGGGCCGAGCACGCTCAACCGCACCCCGGCGGCCTCACACTGCGCCGCGGCGGCCCGCGCGTCGTCCACCTCGAGCAGCACCACGTTGGTCTCGACCAGATCCACCACCACGGCCGACGGGGCGCGCTGCGCCACTTTCCGGGAGAACGCGACGGCCGCATCATGGTCCTCGCCGATGCGCGGCAGGTTGTGCTCCAGCGCCCACAGGCCCGCGGCGGCGAGCAGGCCGGCCTGCCGCCACCCGCCACCGAGGCGTTTGCGCTGCACGCGGGCACGGGCCATGTCGGCCGCCGACCCTGCCAGCACTGTGCCGATGGGGGCGCCCAGCCCTTTGGAGAGGCAGAGGGTGACGGTGTCGAACAGGCGACCGTACTCGTCGAGGCTGCGCCCCGTGGCGGCCGAGGCGTTGGCCAGGCGGGCGCCGTCGAGGTGGCGCGCGATGCCGAGCCTCCCCAGTTCGGCGCTGAGTCGCTGCACCTCGTCGAAATCCTGGACGGCGCCACCACTGAAGTTGCTGGTGTCCTCCACCTCCACGGCGGAGGTCTCCACGAGGTAGGGCCCACAGTCGAGCGCCAGCATGCGCAGCACGTCGTCGGCCACGAGTTTCCCGCGCGCGGACGTCCAGGTGCGCATGGTGACGCCGTGCAACGCCCCATGGGCGCCCATCTCGGCGCGGGCGATGTGGGCCAGCGAGTCGCACAGGACCTCGCCACCCGGTGGGACGTGGAGCCAGATGCCCAGCAGGTTGGCCAGTGATCCCGTGGCGCAGAAGAGCGCCGACTCCTGGCCCAACAACTCCGCGGCGCGGTGTTCCAGCTCGGCGACGGTGGGGTCCTCGCCGTAGACGTCGTCACCGACGGGGGCAGCCACCATCGCCGCCAGCATGCCGGCCGACGGGCGGGTGAGGGTGTCGCTGCGAAGATCGATCACAGGACAGGCTCAATCACAGGTCGCGGGCGTGGAAGGCCTGCACGGGATTGTCCCTGCGGCCACGGCCCTGGCGCAGGCGCGCGGCAACGGTGAAGGCCAGTTCAAGCGACTGGTTCCGGTTCAACCGGGGGTCGCACACGGTCTCGTAGCGGCTGCTCAGGTCCTCCTCGGAGAGCTGGTGCACACCGCCCACGCACTCGGTGACGTCGTCGCCCGTGAGCTCGACGTGGACGCCGCCAGGCCAGGTGCCCAGCGCGTCGTGGACGTCGAAGAAGCCGTTGACCTCCTCCACCACATCGGCGAAGGCGCGGGTCTTGTACCCGTTGGTGGCCTCGAATGTGTTGCCATGCATGGGGTCGCACACCCACGCCACCTTGCGGCCGCTGGCTTCGACGGCCTCCACGATGGCGGGCAGCACGTCGCGGACCTTGGTGGCACCCATGCGGGTGATGAACGTGATGCGGCCGGGGATGCGGTCCGGGTCCAGACGGTCAGCCAGGGCGAGCGCGTCCTCGGGAGCTGTGGTGGGGCCCAGCTTGATGCCCAGCGGGTTCTGCACGCGGCGCAGGAGCTCCACGTGGGCACCGTCGAGTTGGCGGGTGCGCTCCCCGATCCACAGCATGTGGCCGGAGACGCCGTAGAGCTTCTGGGAGCGCGAATCGACGCGCGTCAGGGCTCGCTCGTACTCGAGCAGCAGCGCCTCGTGACTGGCGTAGAAGTCGATGGTGGAGAGTGCACGGTCGTCCACCCCGCAGGCCACCATGAACGCCAGTGCGCGGTCGATCTCGCTGGCGAGTTCCTCGTACTCGGACTCCACCGAGGAGTTCCCCACGAAGTCGCGGTTCCAGGTGTGGACGCCGCGGAGGTCGGCGAAGCCGCCCTTGACGAAGGCCCGCACCAGGTTCAGCGTGGCGGCGGACGCGTTGTACATGCGGACGAGCCGCTGCGGGTCGTGGACCCGGGACTCCTGCGTGAAGTCGAAGCCGTTGATGGCGTCGCCGCGGTAGGACGGATGTGTCACGCCGTCGCGGGTCTCGTTGCCGTTGCTGCGGGGCTTGGCGTACTGGCCGGCGATGCGGCCCACCTTGACCACCGGCACCTGCGCGGCGTAGGTCATGACCACGGCCATGGACAGCTGCACCAGCAGCTTGGCCTTGATGTTGTCGGCGGTGACGGCCTCGAACGACTCGGCGCAGTCACCCCCCTGCAGCAGGAAGGCGCGCCCGTCGGCGACGTCGGCCAGTTTCTGGCGCAGGTCGTCGCACTCGCCGGCGAACACCAGCGGCGGCAACTTCTCCATCGTGTCGATGGCGGATTCGAGCGCTGCGGGGTCCGGGTAGGAGGGCTGCTGGACCTGTGGCAGGGCACGCAGTTCTTCCCTGGACATGATGGAGGACATGCCCGTCAGGCTACCGCAACGCGCCGCGGGGTCCCCGCACGCTGCCCGCGCTGGGAACAGCTCATGCGTTCGGGTCGTGCAGTCCCTGGTCTATGGCGTAGAGGGTGAGCTCCACGCGGTTGTGCAACTGCAGCTTCCGCAGGACGTTCTGGACGTGGTTCTGGACGGTGCGGTGCGATACGAACAGTTCCTCGGCGATCTCCCGGTAGGCGAGCCCCTTGGCGACGCGACGCAGCACCTCGATCTCCCGGGTGGTGAGGATGGGGCCCTCCTCGTTGTGTGCCCGGGCCACGTTGACGAGGCGACGGAATTCGCCGAGAACGAGCCCTGCCAGCCCGGGGGTGAACACGGCATCCCCGTCGGCCGTGCGCTGCACCCCCTCGATCAGTTCGGCCTTGGACGCCGACTTCACGAGGTAGCCCTTGGCGCCAGCCCGCATGGCCCGCAAGACATCCTCACGTTCCCCCGAAGCCGACATGACGAGCACGTGCATGTCGGGGAACTCGCGCAGCAGGATCTCCGTGCAGGTGGCACCGTCGGGATCGGGGATCTGTAGGTCCATGACCATCACCTGGGGACGGGTGGCCCGCGCACGTGCCAGACACTCGGTGCCGTTCTTGGCCACGGCGACGATCTCGAACCCGACCTCCGTCAGGTCCTCGCTGAGGGCGTCGATCCACATGGGATGGTCGTCCACCAGCATCACCTTGTTGCGTCTCATGTCAGTCCCCCAAGTCCACGGGGAACCGCAGTTCCCATTCGGCGCCCAGTCCGGGCGTTGACTTCAGGATGGCAGAGCCCTGCAGCGCCGACATCCGCCCCACGATGGAGTCGCGAATACCCAGGCGTCCGCGTTCGGAGGCGTCCGTCACCGCGTCGGCGCTCATCCCCACGCCATTGTCCCGCACCCACAGGATGACCTCGTCGTCGGACTCCTGGTCCAGCAGGACCCATGCGGAGGCGTCCGGCCCGGCGTGCCGCTCCACGTTGGTGAGCGCTTCCAGGAGGGTGGCCTCCACCTCGTCCACCACGTTCCGCGGCACCATGACGGTGCCGGCCATGGTGGACACCGTGACGCGCGCGCTCTGGTACTTGTCGAGGGCGGCGGCCAGGTCGACGAGGGAGTCCGGCTCGTCGTCGCCGATCTCCCGGTCCTGCAGCAGGCTGCGCAACTGCGACTCCGACTCCCGCGCCAGGGAGGCCAACCGCATCCCCCGGGGGCCGAGCGACGGCCCCTCCCGCTCCACGAGCGCCAGCACCTGGAGGGCACCGTCGTGGACGATGCGGGCCAGTCGCTCACGCTCGGTCAGCGCGGCGTTCCGGACACGGTTGCGCTCCTGCTCCTCGAGCGTCATCCGGAACTGGCTGATGAGAGCGCCCAGGCAGAAGGTGGTGGCGAGGATCAGCACCACCATGTCGATGCGGCGCAACGTCAGGTACGGCGGGACCGCCACGTAGGCGAGCGAGACGATCACAGCCTGCAGCATTCCCCACCGGGTCGACAGGAGGATGGCCGCGTACACGGCGCACCCCCCGCCCCAGTAGGCCGCCAACGTCAACGGCACGTCCCCGCCGTCGGCCACCAGCGGCGTCGCCAGCACGACGGCGACGGTGATGAGGAGGTCGGCCCCGAACACCCACGGTGTACGCCGGCGGGGTCGGCGCAGCAGGATGGCGACCGCCGCGGTCCAGCCGGCGATGACGACGCAGGCGGCCACGACGCCCGCGGGGCTGTGCGCGACCGGTAGCACCAGGAACAGGTTCAGGAGGATGGCGTGCAGGGCCATGACGACGCGGACCGTCGTGCTGACGGCGTAGACCCGGCCGAGGACGTCGTGGGCATGCCGGAACCAGGATCCGGAGGCTTTCACCCAGCCGCGCCCGGCCCCTGCGACGGGAACGTCAGAGTTCACGCCGTGTCGTTCCCCTCGACGGCGAGGGGCGCCGGTCCGCCGCCGGGGCGCGGCAGTACGAAGGCGTCGGAGCCGACGTCCTGGAGATCCCCGTGCTTGACGCGGCTGGCGTAGACGTCGGCGTACTCCTGGCCGGTGAGTCGCTGGATGGCGGCCAGCGACTCGTCGGTGACCCACCTCAGCGCCTTGGTCTCCCGGTCCCGGCCGGCGAGGTCTGAGAAGTGGAGCGGCTCGCCCACGATCACCATGGGGCGGCTGATCCACGGGATCCCGAACGGGCCGCGGCGTTTCTCCGTGCCGACCACACCCACGGGGAGCACCGGGACGTCATTGGCCAGCACCATGCGCGCCAACCCCGTCTTTCCCTTGTACAGCCGTCCGTCCGGGGAGCGCGTTCCCTCCGGGTAGATGCCGACCAGGGCACCGGAGGCAAGCACCTCGGAGATGTTGCTGAGCGCCGTGGCGCTGGCACGGCCCCCGCCACGGTCCATGGGCACCATCCCCACGGCCTTGAGGAACCAGGCGATCACTGCAGCGCCGGGCCCACCCTTGCCCGTGAACAGTTCAGCCTTGGCAGGGTAGGTGACCCGGCGGGGAATCATGGCAGGCACCACGAGGGAGTCCATGATGGCGATGTGGTTGCTCGCCAGGATGGCGCCCCCACTGCGCGGCACGTTCTCGGCGCCGATAATTTTGGCCCGGAAGCCGTACTTGACAAGGGGTCGAAAGATTGCGGCCTTGAAGATTGCGTACCACACGCTGTCTGGCTCCCCTCTGGCGGATTCGAGGGCCACTCTATCGAGGTGAGCGGCCCATCGACTGCCCCTTGCCGGGAAGGGCTGCAGAGGGCAGGGTTCTGACATGGGAAAACAGATCTGGCCGGGGGCAGAGACGCTGCGGGTGGGCGACGGCGACATCGGGGTGGTGCTGAGCCACGGCTTCACCGGCTCGGTGTCGTCGGTGGAACCGTGGGCGCGCGCCATCGCCGATGGATGCAACGCCACCGTCATCGCACCGCGACTCACGGGCCACGGGACCGACATCGACGACCTGACGGCAAGCCGTTGGGAGAACTGGGACGACGACATCGACTCCGCGTGGCAGGAGCTTGCCGGCCGCTGCCGGAAGGTGTTCGTCGGCGGGCTGTCGATGGGAGGCGCGCTCGCGCTCCGGCTGGCCGAGCAGAGGCCCGTGGCCGGTGTCATGTTGGTGAATCCGGCCATCGCCAGCCGGAACCGGCTCCTGCCGTTCTCGGGTCTGCTGCGTCACGTGATCCGGACGCAGCCGGGCATCACGTCGGACATCCGCAAGGAGGGCGTGGAGGAACTGGGGTACGACCGCGTGAGCGTCGCGGCCGCGTGGTCCATGACGCAGCTGTGGAAGCAGGTGAGACAGGACCTGTCGCGGGTGGACGCTCCCGTGGTGCTGTTCCGGTCAGACGTGGACCACGTGGTGGACGACTCGAGCCACGAGGCGCTGCTGCGGTCGCTTCCTGCCACCGAGGTGATCCGGCTTGCCGACAGCTACCACGTGGCCACGCTGGACAACGACGCGGACCTCATCTTCACGCGCTCCGTGGCGTTCGTGAACGAGCACAGCCGCGACTGAGGACCCTCAGCCGACGCGACGGGCGCCGGAGAACGGCATCGAGTTCACGCTGGTGATGCGCACGCCGCTGCGCGGGTTGGCGGCGTCAACGATCTTGCCGTTGCCGATGTAGATGCCCACATGGCTGACGGGCGAGTAGTAGAACACGAGGTCCCCGGGCTGCAGGTCGGACTTCGCCACGTGGGTGCCCATGCCGAACTGGGCCCGTGAGCTGCGCGGCAGCGAGATCCCCACCTGACGGTAGGCGTAGCTGGTGAGGCCGGAGCAGTCAAAGGTGCTGGGGCCCGAGGTGCCCCACACGTAGCTGCTGCCGACCTTGGATGTGGCGGCCGCGATGGCGCTCTGCGCGCGGGAACTGGACCCCGTGGCGGCGGGCACGTCGGTGTTGGTCGTGGCGGGCGCCTCGGTCTTCGTGGCGGTGGGCGTAGAGGTGTCACCCTGGGCGGTTGTGTCACCCTGCGCGGCCGTGTCAGCAGCGTCCTGGGCGGCGGCTTCGGCGGCTGCACGCTCGGCGGCCTGCTCCGCGGCGACGCGGGCCAGCCGGTCAGCCTCCGCCTGCTCGCGCTGACGCTGAAGTTCCAGCTGGTGCAACCGTTCGCGCTCCTCCGCGCTGAGACGGTCGTAGACCGTCTTGGCCTCGGCCTCCTTGGCCTGGTACTGCCCCGCGAGCTCTTCCTTGGAGGCCAGGTCGGCCTTCAGGGATGCATCGGTGCGGTTGGCCTCGGCCTGGAGGGAGTCGGCGTGTGCCTGCTCCACCTGCAACATTTGGAGGCTCGCGTTGCTGCGGTTGGCCTCGTTCTGGATGGTGGCCAGGCCCGAGAGGAAGTCGGACTCGGAGTCACTCGTGAGGAGTTGCGCGGTTATGTCGAACCCGCCGGACTGGAGCTGCACGACGGCGATGTCACCCAGGTCGGAGGCCATGGTGCGCACCTTGTCCTGCTGCTTGCGCAGGTCCGCTGTGACCTGGGCAAGCAACGTGGCGCCCTCGTCAGCGCGCGCGCTCGCCTCGATGATGTCCTGGTCGATGGCCGAGGACTCCTGCTGGATGAGCTCCAGATCAGCCCTGGCCCGCGCGACGGCGTCGGGATCGGCGTGCGCCGGCACCGCCATCCCCGCGATGCAGAGCGTTGAGACAGCCGTGACAATGGCCGCGCGCAACCTGTTCATCGAGTGAAACCCCCAGCGTAGAAAAACCCTCATCAACCTGAGAAAAGGCTAAACGACCTTCAGGATATCCCCAAACCCCCGGTCAGGTCGAGTGCTCACCAGACGCAGCGGCGGCACGAGCCCTGCATCCGCCAGCACCGCCATCGCCTCCACCTCCTGATCCTCGAACTCCACGGAGGCCGGAGGGCCCAGGAGAACGGAGATCACGCAGTCCGCGCAGCCGTGTCCACGGGCCGCGCACCCATCACAATCCACATGCAAAGTAGCCATGACAGCCACTCTGCCGTCGACCCCTGACACTTTACGCCGACACCTTCCCCGCGTCACCGGATCCCCGCAACTCGTCACGCCCGGCCCGGTTGTGGATTTGTCGGTGGTGGTTCCTAGTGTGGTGTCCATG
>JBDSRF010000196.1:0-9018 GCA_039929445.1 Arachnia sp.
GGAGCTGGACTCCTGGCACCGTCGCATCGGGCTCCGCACCGTCGGGCTGGACACCTCCGACGACGAGGGGGGAACGGCCTTCACCATCATCATCAACGGCGTGCCGGTGTTCGTGAAGGGGGCCAACTGGATCCCCGACGACCACCTCCTGACACGCATCACCCGCGACCGCCTGGCCCGCCGCATCGACCAGGCGGCCGGTGCCAACCTCAACCTGCTGCGGGTCTGGGGTGGCGGCATCTACGAGAGCGAGGACTTCTACGAGCTGTGCGACGAGCGGGGTCTGCTGGTGTGGCAGGACTTCCTGCTGGCGTGCTTCGCCTACCCGGAGGAGGAGCCCCACCGCAGCGAGTTCGAGGCCGAGGCCCGCGAACACGTCACCCGACTGACCGCCCACCCCTCCCTGGTGCTGTGGAACGGCGGCAACGAGAACATCTGGGGCCACGAGGACTGGGGCTGGAAGGCACCGCTGGCGGGCCGCACATGGGGGAGTCACTACTACTACGACCTCTTCCCCGGCATCGTCTCGGAGCTCGCACCCACCACCCCCTATTCCGCGGGCAGCCCGTTCTCACCACGCCGCACGCCCGAGGAGATGCACCCCAACGACCCGGACCACGGCACCCACCACCAGTTGGAGGTGTGGAACCGCATCGACTACACCCGATACCGCGACGACATCCCCCGCTTCTGCTCCGAGTTCGGCTTCCAGGGGCCGGCCACATGGGCCACCATCGAACGCGCCATGCGGACCCCCGACGGCTCGATGCCCTCGAAGGACGACGACGTGTGGCTCGTCCACCAGAAGGCCGAGGACGGCAACGGCAAGCTCGACCGGGGGCTGGCCCCCCACATCGGCGTGCCCGAGGACTTCGCTGACTGGCACTGGGCCACGCAGCTGAACCAGGCCCGCGCCGTCGCACACGCCATCACGCACTACCGGTCGTGGTGGCCGCGCTCGGCCGGGGCGATCGTCTGGCAGCTCAACGACTGCTGGCCCGTCACCTCTTGGGCGGCCGTGGACGGTGACGAGCGACCCAAGCCCCTGTGGTGGTCGCTCCGCGCCGCCAACGCCGACCGGCTGCTCACCGTTCAACCACGGGGAGAGGGTGAGGATCGCCGGGACGTGCTGGCCGTGATCAACGACACCGGCCAGACGTGGAGCGGTACCGTCGCGGCACGTCGCGAACGCCTTGACGGGACGCCCCTCGCCTCGGCCGAACTGCCGATATCCGTGGCACCGCGCTCAGTCACACTCCTGGACATCCCGGACGACGTCCGCGTCCCCGCGGATCCGGCCGATGAGGTCCTGGTGGTGGAGCTGGACGGGGAACGTGCCGTCCACTGCTTCGTAGAGGACATTGAGTTGCGCCTGGACCCCTCACCGCTGGAGGCGACGGCGGAGGCCGTCGACGGCGGCTACCTCGTCCATGTGCGCGCCCGTTCGCTGGCCAAGGATGTGGCAGTGTTCGCCGACCGACTCGACCCCCGGGCCGAGGTGGACGCCTGCCTCGTGACTCTGCCCGCCGGCGCCAGCACGATCATCCGGGTGCGTACGGACGTGACGGGACTCGAGGCGAACCTTGTCGCCAGCCCCGTCCTGCGTACCGCCAATGACCTCTCCGACGCACTGGCCCGCATGACCGAAGGAAACGCTGCATGACGCATCTCAACCTTGACGACGACTGGACGCTGGTCCTGGGAGGAGACCTCGTCCCTGCCGGTCTGCGGCGCCCAGTGCCCGCCACTGTTCCCGGCGTGGTGCACACCGACCTCATGGCCGCGGACCTCATCCCCGATCCCTACCTCGGCACCAACGAGGAGACAGTGCAGTGGATTGCCGAGACGGATGCCACGTACTCCACCGTCTTCGACTGGGTGGACACCGGCGACGACAGGGTTGACCTTGTGGCAGAGGGACTCGACACCGTGGCCACCATCACGCTGAACGGCACGGAGGTGGCCCGGACCCGCAACCAGCACAGGTCCTACCGATTCGACGTCCGCGACCTCCTCACGCCCACCGGAAACCACCTGGAGATCGCATTCGACGCGCCGCTGCGCGCCGCGCGCGAGTCCGCGGCACGCATCGACGCCAAGCCGCTGGTGGGTGATGCCCTCCCGTACAACGCGCTGCGGAAGATGGCATGCAACTTTGGCTGGGACTGGGGGCCCACACTCACCACGGCCGGCATCTGGCGTCCCATTGGTCTGCATGCCTGGTCCACTGCCCGCATTGCCCAGGCAGTTCCACAGGTCCGGGTGGATGAGAGCGGCAACGGGACCGTCGAGGTCGCCGTGGACCTGGAGCGCGTCGGAGATGGAGACGTCACCCTCGCGCTGAGGATGACGGCGCCTGACGGGACAGTGGTGGTGGACCAGGGCCCCGTGGTCGTGGACGGCGCCACCGCCGCACTCCGCGCCGTGATCCCGCACCCCGACCTCTGGTGGCCGCGCGGACATGGGGACCAACCGCTGTACCGCACGGAAGTACGGCTGCTGGCCGGGGCGCACGAACTGGATTCCTGGGAGCGCTCGCTGGGGTTTCGCACCGTGGAGTTGCGCATGGACGCCGACGAGGTTGGCACCAGCTTCGAGTTCCGCATCAACGCGAAGCCCATCTGGGTGCGGGGAGCGAACTGGATCCCGCTGGATTGCTTCCCGTCCCGGCTGACACCCGAGGACTACGCCCGTGGGGTGCGCGATGTCGTCGAGGCAGACATGAACATGATCCGGGTCTGGGGCGGTGGCCTCTATGAGAGCGACCTTCTCTACGACATGTGTGACCGTGAAGGTGTGCTGGTGTGGCAGGACTTCCTGTTCGCCTGCGCCATGTACTCGGAGGAGCCGGAGCTGTGGGACGAGGTGGAGGCGGAGGCCCGGGAGAATGTCGCCCGCCTGGCCGCGCACCCCTCTCTGGTCATGTGGAACGGCAGCAACGAGAACATCGAGGGCTACCACCACTGGGGCTTCAAGGAGAAGCTTCAGCCGGGAGAGGCGTGGGGCCGCGGCTACTACGAGGACCTGCTGCCCCGTGTCCTGGCCGAGGTGGACGGTACCCGTCCCTACATCCCCTCCAGCCCCTGGAACCCGGTCGACGACGCGAGACCCACAGATCCCGACAGCGGGCCTGTGCACAGCTGGAAGGTCTGGTTCACGCAGGACTACCTGACCTACCGCGACGCCATCCCGCGTTTCGTCGCCGAATTCGGGTTCCAGGCACCCGCCGCCCACTCGACCCTGATCCCGGCGGTGCAGGACGCTGTCCTGGCCCCCGATTCGCCGGGGATGGCGGTGCACCAGAAATCCATCGACGGCAACCACAAGCTGAGCCGTGGCTGGACGGGGCACCTCCCGGAGCCCACGACGTTCGACGACTGGTACTTCACCACCCAACTCGCCCAGGTGCGAGCCATCACCACAGCGGTGGCCCACTACCGTTCGCAGGCACCACGAAACTCCGGCTACATCGTGTGGCAGCTCAACGACTGCTGGCCCGCCGTCAGCTGGGCGCTCGTCGACAGTGCCGGGAAGCGCAAGCCCCTCTGGTACGCGCTGCGGACACTGAACGCTCCCCGCGTTCTGTTGTTGCAGCCGCGCGCGGATGGTGTGGCACTCATCGTGGGCAATGACACGGACGAGAGCTGGGTGGAGTCGGTACCGCTCCGGCGCCACGCTGTCGACGGTATGGAGTTGGCATCCCAACTCGTCGAGATCGCCGTGCCACCACGCACCACTGCGACATACCCACTGTCGGCCGACGTCTCGGCACCCGGCGACGTCTGCCGCGAGTTCTTGGTGGCCGGCGACGCTGCGGGCGCCGTGAAGCGCGCCTGGTGGTGGTTTGCCGAGGACGTCGACGTGGAGTTCCCGGCGCCCTGCTTCCGGACCGATGTCGTGGGGACAGCCGACGGATACGCCGTGACCGTCACTGCAGAATCACTTGTCAAGGAGGTGTCGCTGTTCCCGGACCGCCTCAGCGCGGACGCCGTCGTCGACGACGTCCTGGTGAGCCTGCTTCCGGGGGAGAGCCACACCTTCCGCATCACCACCGAGGCGCAGCTGGAGATCGACTCCCTCATCCGGTCCCCGGTCCTGCGCAGCACCAGCGAACTCTGCCACCACGCACCCGAATCGGAGAATCTGTGAACATCCTCGACCATCACCGCGAAACCGACGGTGTGGTGCTCTCAACCAGTGATGGCACGTTCAGGATTCAGGCATTGGGGGAGCGCGTCATACGAGTGCTGCTCACCCGGCAGGACTCGTTTCCCCCGGATGACAGCATCATGATCGTGGGTGGCCTCGAACGCACTGCACCCCTGGTCTCGGAGACCGATGACGTCCTCACGTTGGCCACGCCCCGACTCCAGCTGCACATCGACAAGCTCGGAGGCGCTTTCACCTGGACCGACGGGCACGGTGAACTCCTGGTGCGCGAGCCCCGCGACGGTGCCGCCTCCAAGGAACTCAGCGTCGTCGACGTCCCCAGGACTGTTGTGGGTGACGACGCGGAGATCTCCGCAGTGCGAGGTGCTGATGGTGAGCGCTCCGTGGTCACCGGAGGCCACACTGTCATCGACCGGCAGGCCTACGCCACCAAGGTGCGGTTCGAATTCTCCGACGGTGAAGCGATATACGGTCTCGGCCAGCACGAGGACGGCATCCTCAACCACCGCGGGCATCACGAGTACCTGTACCAGCAGAACATGAAGATCGTCGCCCCGATGATCGTCTCCAGCCGTGGCTGGGCGATGCTGTGGGACAGCCAGTCGTTGATGGCGTTCCACGACGATCAGCATGGCAGCTACATGTGGACCGCAGTCGACGATGCCCTCGACTTCTTCATGATCGCCGGCCCCGAGACCGACGACATCATCTCCGAGGTACGCACCCTCACGGGGCAGGCGCCCATGGTGCCGCGGTGGGCCATGGGTTACGTCCAGTCAAAGGACCGCTACGTCGACTCCGAGGAACTGCTGGAGGTGACGCGCGAGTTCCGACGCCGGGAACTTCCACTGGACTGCATCGTGCAGGACTGGCAGACGTGGCCCGAGGGACTGTGGGGTCAGAAGTGTTTCGACCCCACCCGCTACCCGGATCCCGCAGCGCTTGTCGACGATCTGCATGAGCTGGACGTGAAACTGATGGTTTCCATCTGGCCCAACATGCACGGCGACGGCGAGAATCGACGCGACTTCGCGGAGCACGGTCAACTCCTCGGGGACGGCTCCACCTATGACGCCTTCGACGCGGATGCACGTCGGCGCTACTGGGAGCAGACGAGGGACGGCTACTCGCAGTACGGCGTGGATGCCTACTGGGCCGACTGCACTGAGCCGTTCGAGGCGGACTGGAAGGGATCCGTCCTGCCCGAGCCCTTCCAGCGGATCGAGATCAACACCGGTGCGCTCAACCGTCACATCGACCCGGAACTCATGAACGCCTACTCGCTGGCGCACTCGCGCGGCCTGTACGAGGGGCACCGCGCTGACGTGCCGGACAAGCGTGCTCTGTTGCTGACCCGTTCGGGTTTCGTCGGGCAGCAGCGGTACTCCGCGGTGACGTGGTCGGGAGACCACAGCGCCACGTGGCCGACGTTGCGCAGGCAGATCGCCGACGGCCTGAACCTGTGCATCACCGGCACCCCCTACTGGACCTTCGACATCGGGGCCTACTTCGTGACGCCGTCCCCGGAGGAGGACCCCATGTGGTTCTGGCGCGGGCACTTCCCCGGAGGCGTCGACGATCTGGGCTACCGCGAGCTGTACGTGAGGTGGCTGCAGATGGGTGCCTTCATTCCGATGTTTCGCTCCCACGGCCGCTGCACCCCTCGTGAGCCCTGGCGCTTCGGTGACGTCGGCGACGTGTGGTACGACACCATTGCAGCCTTCCTGCGTCTGCGCACCCGCCTGCTGCCCTACCTCTACTCCCTGGCGGGCTGGACCACCCAGCGTGGGTACACCCCGATGCGGGCGCTCGTCTTCGACTTCCGCCACGACCCGGTGGCCCTGGAGATCGACGACCAGTTCATGCTGGGGCCTGCACTGCTCGTCTGCCCCGTCACCCACCCGATCCATCACGGGCCGGGGTCGACGCCCATCAAGGATGCGGCAGTGAGCCGCCCGGTGTACCTACCCCGGGGGTGCGACTGGTACGACTTCTGGACCGGGGAGCGCCACATGGGCGGACAGTGGATCCAGGCCGCCGCCCCGCTGGAGCGCATTCCGCTGTTCGTCCGCTCCGGCGCCATCCTGCCGCTCGGTCCGGAAGTGGCACACATGGACGAGGACCCCCACGGCCCGCTGGAGGTGCGCATCTATCCCGGCTCCGATGGCTCATTCGACCTGTACGAGGACGACGGCGACGGCTACGCCTACGAGCAGGGCAAGTTCGCCATCACGACCCTGGCCTGGGAGGACGCCACGTCGACGCTGCGGGTCGGCCGCCGGGACGGTGACTTTGCCCATCGGGCGGGGAGCCGCACGCTCGGCGCCGTCCGGGTGGGCGCGGGCGTCGGCGTCGCCGGCGGGCCCACGGAGGCTTCAGCAACGGTGGAATGGACGGGCGAACCAGTGGCGCTTCGGGTGCCGGAGCGTGCAGTCGGCACCTCACCCGCGGGCCGTCGATAGGGTGACCCTTGTGATGTCCTCCTCCACAGCCATCGGCCTCGTCCTGGCACGTCCCCCACGCCTGCTGGGGCACGAGCCCTTCTTCGGTGAGCTCATCGCCGGCATCGAGGAGATCCTGGGTTCGGAGGACCACTCCCTGCTGCTGCACGTGGTGCCCGACCACGCGGCCGAGATCGCCGCCTACCGGCGCTGGACGGCCGGGAGCATGGTGGACGCCGTCGTCGTGGTGAACATGATCGAGGATGACCCCCGCATCGCAGTGTTGCAGGAACTTGGGATGCCTGCCGTGGTGGTGGGTGGCCCCAGCACCGGCATGCCCTTCACGAACATCTGGATCGACGATGCGCAGGGGATGCGTGACGCCGTGGCCTACCTGGGAGGGCTGGGCCACCGGGCCCTGGCCCGCGTCAGCGGCCCCCACGTCCTCGCCCACACCCGGGCGCGCAGCGACGCGTTCTTGTCTGAATGCGCGAGCCGCTCGCTGGAGGGGATCATTCTCGAGGGTGATTACACCGAGGAGAAGGGCCGGCATGCGGCGCGCTCCCTGCTCGGCCGCCCGGACGCCCCCACGGCCATCATCTTCGACAACGACGTCATGGCGCTCGCGGGTCTGTCGGTGGCGGGCGAGATGGGGGTCCGTGTCCCGGATCAGCTGTCGCTGCTGGCCTGGGACGACTCGGCCATGTGTCGGCTCGCCAACCCTGCCCTGTCCGCCATGGTCATCGATGTCCACGGCATGGGCCAGCTGGTGGGCACCTGCGTCCTCAACACGCTGGCGGGGGGCCCGGTCCGGGCCCACGCTGCGCCGCTGCCCCGGCTCACGGCCCGCGGCTCCACGGGCAGCCCGGTCCTGGAATCCTCCGCCCCTGCATCTCAGAACGACCCGACCCCAGAGGTGACGACATGACAGCCGGAAGCATCGAGTATCGCGCAGCGCAGCGGGCGGACCTGCTCCGCTTCGCCCAGGGTTCGACCCGCGACGGTGGGTTCGGCTACCTCGACGACGCCGGCAGGCTGGACCCGTCCGAGCCGATGCCTCTGTACGTGGTGTGCCGCATGACGCACGTCTTCAGCCTGGGGCTGCTGGCCGACGAACCCCCCGCCGACGGCGGGCCGGACCGCTCCGAGCTCGCACCGCTGGCGGAGCACGGTGTCCGGGCACTCACGCAGGGCCCGCTGCACGACGCCCGCTCCGGTGGCTGGTTCGCCGCCATCGAGCCCGACGGCAGCCCGGACGGCGCCAAGGCGGCCTACGCGCACGCGTTCGTGGTGCTGGCCGCCACCAGTGCGCTGGTCGCGGGCGTGCCAGGCGCGCAGCATCTGCTGGACATGGCCCTGGACGTGATGGAGTCGCACTTCTGGGACGAGGAAACCGGCACCGTGGTCGAGCAGTGGGACAGCGCGTGGACGACGCTGGACGACTACCGGGGCGTCAACGCCAACATGCACACAGTCGAGGCCTTCCTGGCGGCCGGTGACGTGACGGGCGATGTCACGTGGCACACGCGCGCCGGCCGCATCGCCGAGCGCGTCGTCGCGCTGACCCGCGGGAACCAGTGGCGGATCCCGGAGCACTTCACCGCGGACTGGACGCCCCTGCTGGACTACAACCGCGAGAAGCCCGCCGACGCATTCCGTCCCTTCGGTGCCACGGTGGGCCATGGCATGGAGTGGTCGCGACTGCTCATCGCCGTCGACGAGACACTCGGCCAGGGCGCGCCGGTAGGGCTCGTCGAGGCCGCCATTGCACTCAACGACCGGGCCATCACCGACGGCTGGGCCGCCGACGGGGCCGATGGTTTCGTCTACACCACCGACTGGGATGGCACCCCCGTGGTCCGCGCGCGGATGCACTGGGTGGAGGCCGAGGCCATCTGCACCGCCACCGTCCTGCACCGGGTCACCGGCGACGAGCGCTACGCCGTCGACCTGCAGCGGTGGTGGGACTACACCGACGAGTTCCTCGTCGACCACGACTTGGGCTCCTGGCATCACGAACTGGACCAGGACAACAGGCCCGCCTCCGGGACGTGGTCCGGCAAACCGGACGTCTACCACGCCTACCAGGCCGCCCTCATGGCCGACGTGCCCACCACCCCGTCGTTCGCGGCGGCACTGGCGGCGGGCCATAGTCACCCGACGTCGTGACAGTAGGCGGAACGTTGGCGACAGGGCTGTCCGCACCATGCATACTGCGTTCGCGCAGAGTTGCAGAACGATGCGCTCTTACGGATCTGCCGATGAGCGTTGCGGAGTGGCGCCCCCTGTGATCGGTCACATGTGAGGCGGTGGAATCAGGTATGCGGGGTCGCCGAGAGCGCCGTGATGCCCGGCAGTCGCCGACCTCGGAAACTTCGCCGATCTCGACCGCCCCGGCCTACGCTCT
>JBDSRF010000197.1:0-4546 GCA_039929445.1 Arachnia sp.
GCGCTGCCCCCGGGCCCGGAGCGAACCTAGCCAGGACTCGATCACGCCGTTCCAAGCGTCCGGGGCGGGCTTTCGGTTGTATAAGGTTCCCACGTCAAAGCACTATGGGCGTTGGACCCAGGCGCGCGTCATTTCTTCACAGCTGTCCCAGATCCAAAGCTGATCGGGCGGTGGTCCAGAGGTCACAGGTTCAAATCCTGTCCCCGCTACGATGGTGAAGATCCCGTCCTGGTTATCCAGGGCGGGATCTTCTTTTGCCCTCCGAGGAATGAGTTTCGCCGGGTCGATCTCCAACAGATCCGCCGCATAGATCAGGTCAGTCATTGTCCACGTGACCTCACCGCGCAGCTTTCGCCCTGCGTTGGGACCAGACACCCCGAGCGCTTCGCCCAGCTGCTTCCGCGTGAGGCGTCATGACGAGGCTCTCCACGAACCTGTAAGCCTGGTGAGCACGAGTGGTGCTCCACGGGCCCAGCCCCCACCCGGACCGGCCATCCACGGGAGGTGAGGCACAACTGCACTTCAAAGCCTTGAGCTCATACCCCTGGGGGGTATGATGGAAGAATGTCTAGTCAGCATAATTACCCACCCCCAGCCGAGTCCGACGTGCTAGCGAAGGACCCGGTTTGTGGGATGAACGTGGACCCGACCACGAGTGAGCACCGGACCGAGCATGGTCAAAACACCTACTGCTTCTGCTCGAGGCGTTGCCAGTCGAGGTTCGAGGCCAGCCCAACGACCTACCTCGATCCCCAAGGCAGCGATGACGGCGGTCACGACCATCTAGCTCGACAGGCCAGTGCGGACTCCTCAGAGGGTGGAGTCGGGGAGTGGACATGCCCGATGCACCCGGAGGTCCGGCGACCCGATCCCGGACCGTGCCCGATCTGTGGAATGGCCCTCGAGCCGGTCACCATCACCGCAGACACGGGCCCGAGTCCGGAACTGGCCGATATGAAGCGCCGATTTTGGGTGGCGCTTGTCCTGAGCATTCCTGTCCTCATCTTGGGCATGGGGCGCGACCTGGTTCCCCCACTTCACGACGCCATTCCCGCGATCGTGTCGAACTGGCTCCAGCTGGCCTTCGCGACCCCCGTCGTTGTCTGGGCCGGATGGCCGTTCTTCGCACGCGGGTGGACCTCGATCCAGACCTTGAAGCTCAACATGTTCACCCTGATCGCGCTCGGGACCGGCGTCGCCGGGCTGTTCAGCGTCATCGCGACCGTCGTGCCCAGGATCTTCCCTGACTCGTTCAGGACAGATGGCGCCGTCGGCGTCTATTTCGAGTCGGCAGCCATCATCACGGTCCTGGTCCTGCTCGGACAGGTGCTCGAGCTGCGCGCTCGCGATCAGACCTCCGGTGCCATCCGCGCACTGCTTGACCTCACCCCAAAGAATGCTCACCGCCTCGAACCCGACGGCACCGAACAAGATGTCGCCCTCGATCTGGTGCGGGTCGGCGACCGGCTACGTGTGCGCCCCGGCGAAACGGTCCCCGTCGACGGAACCGTCGAGGACGGGCGCTCGTCGGTCGACGAGTCTCTGGTCACCGGCGAGTCGATGCCGACCACCAAGACCGCCGGAGACACCGCCGTCGGCGGCACCATCAACCAGACCGGTTCCCTGATCGTCCGCGCCGACAAGGTGGGACGGGACACAATGCTGGCACGCATCGTGCAGATGGTCGCGGACGCGCAGCGCTCCCGAGCCCCGATCCAACGACTAGCCGACCACGTCGCGGCCTGGTTCGTGCCCGCCGTCATCGCCGCGGCCCTCATCGCTTTCACGATCTGGGCGACGGTGGGCCCCGACCCACGACTGGCCCACGCCCTCGTCGTCGCCGTCAGCGTCCTGATCATCGCCTGCCCCTGCGCGCTCGGCCTCGCGACTCCGGTCTCGATCATGGTCGGCGTCGGCCGAGGCGCTCAGCTCGGTGTCCTCATCAAAAGCGCCGAAGCCCTCGAACGGATGGAGAAGGTCAACACCCTCGTCGTCGACAAGACCGGCACGCTGACCCAAGGACAGCCCACCGTGACGAAGGTCGTCACCTCCTCTGGCTTCGATGAGAAGGAACTTCTGCGGCTCGGTGCCGGGGTCGAACGGGCCTCCGAACATCCCCTCGGCCACGCCATCGTCACCGCCGCGACCGGCGCCGGACTGTCCATCCCCGACGTGACCGACTTCGACGCACCCGTGGGCCAAGGCGTCACCGGCACGGTCGACCACCATCGCGTGCTCATCGGCAGTGCCGACTTCCTTTCCAGCCAAGGTCTCGACCCTGGCCTACTGACCAGCGAGGCTGACCGGCTCCGTGCGGACGGCGCCACCGCCGTCTTCATCGGCGTGGACGACCGGGCCGCCGGGATCTTCGCGATCGAGGACGCGGTCAAGGACACGACGCCCGCCGCCCTGCAGGCCCTGCGCGACGAGGGCATCGACATCGTCATGCTCACCGGTGACAACCGGGTCACCGCTACGGCTGTCGCCCGTCACCTGGGCATCGACCGGGTCGAAGCCGAAGTGCTGCCCGACCACAAGAGCGACGTCGTCAACCGCCTCCGCCAGGAAGGACGTGTCGTCGCCATGGCCGGCGACGGCGTCAACGACGCACCCGCTCTGGCCGCCGCCGACGTCGGTATCGCCATGGGCACCGGCACCGACGTCGCCATCGAAAGCGCCAGCATCACCCTCCTCCAAGGCGACCTGACCGGCATCGTCCGCGCCCGCAAACTCTCCCAAGCCACCATGAGAAACATCCGCCAAAACCTCGTCTTCGCGTTCATCTACAACACCGCAGGAATACCCATCGCCGCCGGCGTCCTCTACCCCGCTTTCGGGCTACTGCTCTCCCCGATGATCGCCGCCGCCGCCATGGCCCTCAGTTCAGTCAGCGTCCTCACCAACGCTCTCCGGCTGCGAGCGAAGCAGGTGTAACGCATAGAACAAGAGCGCGGCAGCAACCAAACCCCCAACGCCGCCAGCATCCACTGCCCCATCGTCGGGTCCAGGCCTCATCGTGGCCATCAACGCCCGCTACCTCACGACTCGAACGACAGGAGAAACCCACCATGCCCCTCACGAAGCCCGAAATCCTTCGACGCTACCGCCGGCAGGCCCGGCACTACGATGCGTCGGTCGTCCTGTACTACCTCATCGGCTTCCGTCAGGCCGCCTACCGCAAGCAGGCCGTCGCAGCCCTCGGCCTTCAACCGGGGGACACGGTGGTGGAGTTGGGCTGCGGTACGGGCCTGAACTTCGCGCACCTTCAAGCCGTCGTTGGCGCCGGGGGCCGAATCATCGGGCTGGACCTGACCGACCAGATGCTCGACGAGGCGAGGGCGCGCGTTCAGCGCGCCGGCTGGACGAATGTGGAACTCGTATGCGGTGACGCCGCCGCGTACGACTACCCGCCCCGGGTCGATGGCGTGCTCTCGACCTTCGCCCTCACCCTTGTCCCCGAGTACGACGAGGTGATTCGGCGCGGTGCTGCCGCCCTCTCCCCGGAGGGCAGATTCGTCGTCCTGGACTTCAAGAAACCGGAGCACGCGCCCCGGTGGCTCCTCCATCTCATGCTGCTCGTCACCAAGCCGTTCGCGGTGACGCTTGACCTGGCCCAACGGCATCCATGGGAGTCCATGGAGATGCACCTCGCAGAGGTCGTCATGCGCGACTACTACTTCGGATTCACCTACCTCGCCATGGGAAAGGCACCACGTTGAGTCCGAGCATCCACATCATCGGCATCGGCCCAACCGGTCGCGCCTGACCTACTCGCCGTAATCTGATCCGGTCGATACAGTCGTGCTGCGTCCTCTGCGAATCGCCATCGAATTCACCGGGTAGACCTCTCGTGAGACAAGTGAAGCTACCTCTCTCTGGACAGGCTGTTCCACCACGGTGTCGATGTTCGAAGTCGACTGCACTGGTTCGTGGGAGTCACCTGCAGCGCGCTTCACCATGGCACCGAGCACCCAATCGAACTGGTGAGAGCCGACCGCACTTGAGACGAGCGCGACACGCCACCACAAAGGGTTCAGAACCCGTGTCCGATAGCCGTTCCTCTACCGGACGCCCACGTGACCCAGTCCACACAGTCCCTTTTCACTCAAGAACAATTGAGCGGCCAGGTAGCGCGTGGTCCACGGGGCTAGGTGCACAGACCAGACACGGGGTCTGCTGCATGGAATAGGTGACACTGTCACCTGATCGTGCAGCAGTCCCGTCATTGTCCACGTGGCCTCACCTCGCATCTTTCGCCCCGCGTTGGAACCAGACACGGTGCTCCTTCTCGGCCCTGTTCTACCTCGCACGCTTCCTGGGTGGACTCGAGCTAGAAGCAACGCCCACCGCACTCTGGGCCATTGCCATCGTCTACGTGGTGCTTGTCATCATCGACTCGTTCGTTCTTGACCTCGCCCCCCTGAACCCATCCGGGGCTGGGCTGGATCATGGCGACACCTGCTCCTAGCCATCTTCTTGGCGATGGTAACCACGGCGATGAGCTTTCTCTCCGGGGGAGGGTTCTAAATGACACCGAATCACGGAC
>JBDSRF010000198.1:0-8672 GCA_039929445.1 Arachnia sp.
ATGTCGGGGAGTCGATCAGTGATCCGATAGGTCTCCTCGGCCGCCGCGGCGGCAACGGCCGTGGTGGCGACCCGTCGCTGGCCGCCCCCGTGTACTCCGTAGAGTTCCGTCCGGACAAACTCGACAACGGCTCGGCGCTCCCGCAGTTCACGCTGAAGTTTCGATTCAAGCGTGGGCATGGTCATGCCGTGAGTCTGCCCTACCGAGGACGGAGGGGCACGGGGCAACTCACCGCCGGAGGCCGACGCGGGCCAGGCGCGGCAAACCGGCAACAGGACAAACCCATGTGTGGTCGTTGGTCCCCTGCCGCGGCGACCAGCGCTCAGGACTCGCAGGCGACTCCATCGTTGTCCCTGTCGAGTCCAGCCCTGTAACCAGCCTCGCCTCTGCGCAAAGGGGCGGCCCCCGCAGCTCGCGCGGCGGCACAGTTCTTGTGGTAGGCGTCAGATGCCGGTTCAGCTTTCGGTTTGGGCTGCGCCACAAGCGGCGCCGGCGGCAACGTCGTCGCTTTGGCAGTCACCGTCACCATCACCGTCTCGACGGGGGCACTCACAGTCGTGACGGCCGTGACAGTCTCCGTCGCAATGGCGGTGGCGGTGGCAGTCGTGGTCGCTGTGGCTGTGTCGCGACTGCGTTCAGCAGGTCACTCCGACGACTCTCTAGAACATATAGTCGGGCTCCCGACGATATAGTCGTTGTCTGTCCCCGCGATGGGACACGTGATGAATATCATTGGTAGTCCAGATGGGACCCCTATCGAGCATCCGCTCCTCCCTGTTCCCTGATCGACAATTGACCGGAAAGTACGCCGTGACTGACATCACCGACACCCAGAGCAAAGCCCCCTCTCTCCCGCAGCCGAGTGTGGCCGCGGTGGTGTACAACCCCATCAAGGTGGACCTGGACAAGCTTCGGGAGGTGGTCACTGCCCAGGCGGGTGCCGCGGGGTGGGCCGAGTCACTCTGGTTCGAAACCTCGGCGGAGGATCCGGGGCAGGAAGCGACGAGGAGCGCCATCGAGAGCGGCGCTGATCTCATCATCACTGCTGGTGGTGACGGCACCGTTCGTGCGGTCGCCGAGGCCATCCGTGGGACCGGCACCCGCATGGCGCTGCTGCCATCGGGAACCGGAAACCTCCTCGCACGCAATCTCGATCTCACACTCGATGACATCACCCACTCGGTGGAAGTTGCGTTCTCCGGAGATGACCGCGGCATCGACCTCGGCGTCATCGACATCGAACGCCACGACGGCACACGGAGCGAGCACGTGTTCGTGGTGATGGCCGGTATGGGCCTGGACGCGAAGATGATTGAGAACACCGACGACGACCTGAAGGCCAAAGCCGGTTGGGTCGCCTACGTCAAGGCGCTCGTTCTGTCGCTGCGCGACCCGGACAAGCTCCACGTGCGCTTCGATCTCGATGGCGGCGGCGAGACACGCACCACCGTGCACACCCTCATCCTTGGAAATTGTGGGTCGCTTCCCGGCAACATCCTGCTGCTACCGGACGCGAAGGTCGACGACGGCCTCTTCGATATGATGCTGATGCGACCGCGCGGTGTGATGGGTTGGGTCAGTGTGTGGTTCCAAGTCGCATGGCTCAATCGCATCCTTCGCAGAACCAACGCCGATGCGTCCATCGGCAAGCTGTCCACCGACCGGAACCTGCGTTACCAGACCGGGTCACGCCTGACCGCTCGTCTGTCACGTCCCGAAGGAATCGAACTCGACGGGGACGTGTTCGGTGAAGCCACAGCCTTCAAAGCATGGATGGAGCCCGGCGCACTCACAGTGCGCGTCCCCGCCCCGAATTGACAGCAACATGGACGGCTCCCTCGCACGCGCATCCTGATCGATTCCTTCACCTAATGCCCAGCTAAGTTTGGAGCCCTTGACTGGCGTGGTGAACACAACCCAAGACATCACCAGGCGCCGGAGTTCCGCGGCGGACTTCCTCAACAAGGTCCCCGCAGTCACCGCAACGTTCTGGCTGATCAAGATCCTTTCCACCACCATCGGCGAGACCTTCGCCGACTTCCTCGCCGTACAGGTGGGCCTGGGCACGGCTGTGACCGACGGCGCGATGATCGCAGTCCTTGCGGTCACGCTGGTTGCGCAGCTGCGGACCCGCCAGCACGTGCCCTGGCTGTACTGGCTCACCGTGGTGCTGGTGAGCATCGTCGGCACCCAGATCACCGACTTCTTCACCGACACCCTCGGCGTCAGCCTCTACGACAGCACCGCGGTCTTCGCCGTCGTGCTCGCGGTCATGTTCGCGGTGTGGTGGCAGCAGGAGCGCACCCTGGCAATCACTGCCATCGACACACCCAAGCGGGAGCGGTTCTACTGGGCCGCAATCCTGACGACCTTCGCTCTCGGCACGGCTGCTGGCGATCTCGCCACCGAGGCGCTCTCGTTGGGCTTCCGCTCCGGTGTCCTGATCTTCGGCGGGCTCATCCTTGTGGTCTGGGTCGCCCGCAGGGCAGGCGCCAACAGCGTCCTCACCTTCTGGATCGCCTACATCCTCACCCGGCCGCTCGGTGCATCTCTCGGAGACCTGCTGACCCAGGCCGCGTCCTACGGCGGTATCGGGCTGGGCGCCGGACTGACGAGTGTGCTCTTCCTCGCTGTCATCGTGGGGATCGTCGTACGGGAACAGGTCAATGCGAACCGGCACGGCGTACGAATCAAGGGACAAGCCCCTGCTGTCGCGCCTGCCCGGGACTACGCCTGGGCTGTTTCCGGCGCAGCTGTCGTGGCCGTGGCTGCCGCCATGCTGGGTCCTGTGGTCAACCCGGCCGCCGCGGCCACCGCACCGGCGGACTCGCAATCGGGACCAGTGACGGCTGGGAAGCCTGCGACCGGGATCGAGGCCGACGCCACGTCACCCCTCGGCGATCTGCGGCCGTTTGCAATCCTCGTGGATGACGTTGCCGCCAAAGTCAGCGCAGGTGACATCCCCGGAGGAACCGCACGGGTCAAAGATCTCGAGGTCGCGTGGGACAGTGCCGAGGCAGCCATCAAGCCAGCTTCGCCCGACGATTGGCACCTCATGGACTCGGCGGTGGACGACGTCCTCACATCGCTGAGGGCGGGACAGCCTTCGGCGTCCGACGTCACGTCGGCGCTCACCAATCTGCAGACTGTCATTGGCACACTTGATCAGAAGAAGTAACCACACCAACCCGGGAGCAATCGATGCGGCAACGACCATGAGGATTCTTCTCGTCGAGGATGATCCCATGGTTGGGGCCGCGCTCGTCGGACGTCTCGAGGACGACGCCTACGCCGTTGATTGGGTGCGCCGGGCGCAACCGGGGCTGGAGAGCATGCTGACCCATGCCTACGACGTGGTGCTGCTGGACCTCGGGTTGCCCGGACTGGACGGCGCCGGTTTCCTCGCCAAGCTGCGCGGCCGCGGCGACGACACCCCTGTCCTTGTTGTCACCGCCCGCTCCGAGGTGGAATCAAGGATCACAGGCCTCGACCTGGGCGCTGACGACTACCTCGTGAAGCCCTTCGAGGCTGGCGAGTTGATGGCGCGAATCCGGGCCGTCCTGCGCCGCAGGGGCGCCGACCACATGGATGCAGTCCTCTCCAATGGTCAGGTCAGCCTCGACGTCGCTTCCCACCGTGCGTGGCTCACCGACGGAGAGGAAGTCACACTTTCCAGGCGCGAGTTCGCCGTCATTCGCGCCCTCATGACCCGACCTGGAATCATCCTGTCCCGTGAGGAACTGGAGCACCGCGTCTACGGGTGGGGCAACGAAGTGGAGAGCAACGCCATCGACTACCTGATCCACCGGGTCCGAGCCAAGCTCGGAGGCGACTCGGTGCGCAACGTCCGCGGAGTCGGCTGGACCGTGACCAGAGGAGATCGGAAGCCATGACCCGTCGCTCCCTGACCAGGAGAATCAGTGTGCTCGTGGCCATTGTCACCATCGTCATGGCCAGCGCCGCTGGTGTCGGAGCGTATATCCAAGCGCTGCAGGGGGCGAGGCACCTGCAGGACGATGTTTTGGCCCAGATGGCATCGATCGCCGCAGCAACAACCACGCCCGGTGTCATCCCTGTCGACGAGATCCCGCTCGGCGACACATCCTCAGACATCGACGTGACAACGCTCGCAAAGGCCGCACTGCCCCGCTCAACCCCCAACGGAATCGGAACGGCCCGGATCGGCGGCCAGCCCAGGCGGATCTTCGTTGTCACCACCCCCACCGGCGCCCGGTTGGTCGTGTCCCAATCCGTCGAGGTGCGTGATCAGATTGCCCGTAGGACAGCCATGGCCACGACCTTCCCTCTGCTGCTCCTCCTGCCCGCACTCCTGCTGGCCATCTACCTGGTGGTCAGGAATGTCATGCGCCCCGTCAATGAGCTCGCGCAGCAGGTGAACGGCCGGGACGCCACCGACCTCAGCCCCCTGGATGTGCAGCAGGCTCCGGAGGAGCTGCGGGGATTCATGGTTGCCCTCAACTCGCAGTTCGACCGGGTTGATGCCGCCGTCACCCACGAAAGACTGTTCATAGCCGCCGCTGCCCACGAACTGCGCACCCCCCTGACAGCCATGTCGTTGCAGCTCGAGCGTGCTGCGATCGCGCCCGACAGTTCCCACGTGCGGGAGAGACTCGGCGAACTCAGAGTGGGCATGGAGAGGTCACGACACCTGATCAACCAGTTGCTCGACCTCGCCCAGGCGCAAGCCGGAACCACCGACCCCCGGCCTGAACAGACGCTCGAGACCATCGTGCGACACGTGGCCGGCGACATGTTGCCACTCCTGGACAGCTCGCGGGTTGACCTCGACGTGGACCTCACCGACGCTGCTCACGAAAGGCTTCCGGTGGCCGCCACCACCTCCATCCTTCGCAACCTTCTCGACAACGCCGTGCGGTACAGCGGAAGCGGCGCGCAGATCCGCCTCAGCGCCCACCTGGTGGCCGGGCGAGTGACCATCAGCGTCGACGACAACGGTCCCGGCATCGCCTCCCCGGAGGATGTCCTGCGCCCTTTCGCTCGGGAGGCTGGGCAGGACACCCAAGGCAGCGGCCTGGGCCTGGCCATCGTGGCCGAACAGGTCCGCCACCTCCATGGCCGGCTTGAACTGCTGCCCACCACGCGGTTCCCTCACGGCACCGAGGCCCGAATCACGCTGGAAGTGGACCCCCGGACGGGCGTTTGAAACCCGGATTCCACCTCGACCCTGGGGCAGGACACATGCGTGGATTCAACTGAGTCACAGTTTGAGGTTGTCGAGGTTCGGTCCTTTGATGCAGGCGGGCAGAACCGGATTCGTGGGCGTTCGAGGGCTGTGCGTGGGCTTGAAGGTCATTCACCCAGAATTGCTGTTGGTCACTGACATCGGACCGTGATGAATCCCGGCTCACTCCTGCGAATACGGGCTGAGGATGATGCTGACGCACGGAGTCTGGCCGGGGCCGGGTAGGACAAGTCGACCGTACTGTGCCTGTACCAGAGCTGCCGCCAGACCCAATCCCAAACCTGACTGCTGCGAGCCGTTTGGTTTGTCGTCCGCTCTGGTCGGGAAGCCCTGCCCCTCGTCGGTGACGTCGATGGCCACGGTGCCAACCGTCTCCCGTGCCCACACCCGTATGGTTCCTTGCCCGTGCTGCAGGGCGTTGTCCACCAGCACGTCCATCGCGTGCCCGACAGCTGAGGTGGAGCCCGTGACCGCGGGGAGGCCTTCGTCGAGGCCCACCACGAGTCGGCGCTTGTGCGCGGCGGCCACGGCGTGGTGCCGTTGGTCAACCTGCTCCAGCACCGTCGCCAGGTCCAGCGCGTGTCGTTCATGGTCCTTCCGAGCTCGCTCGCGTGTGAGGTCGAGCAGCTCTTCGAGCTGCGTCCGGAGTGTCTGGACCTCATGGGCAGCCTCCCGGATGAGATCAGCCCGGTCGGGCTGTCCGGATCCGGCCAGAGTGGTGTCCGCCGAGTCGAGCAGGAGCTGTAGTCGCATCAGCGGTGTGCGCAACTGGTGGGAGGCGGCGGCGCCGAGGGCGCGTTCGCGGTGCAGGAGTTCACTCAACCGCATCGCCGTCGTGGTGAGTGCCTCGCCAACCTCATCCAGTTCCAGAATCCCGCTGGGCGCGGAGCAGCGAGACAAGTCCCCGTCGCCGATGGCAACAGCGGTGTCGCGCAATCGCTCGACGGAGTCGCCGAGTCTGGCGGCCGATCGTCGAGCCAGCGCCAGAGAAGCGGCGAAGGCCACCAGACAGATGGCGACCAGGGCCGCCCAGGCCGCCAGGGTGCGCAGCCAGACGGCGGCTGCATCCGAGGAGACCCGGACGACACCCACCACGGTCGATCCGTCAGTGACCGGCGCTGCCGCAATCACTGCGGGGCCGCTCAGCGCCAAGGTCCATGGACCGCCCTGCGTGGCGACGACGCCCCCGGCAGCCCGATCCGCCACCGGGTCTGCGCTGTCGGGCCCGGTCCCGACGATGCGTCGGCCGTGGGGTCCGTAGAAAGCGAGTTCAGCCTCGCTCGCTTGGCGAGGGAGCTCGGGTCGGTCCAGCGCGGTGGGGGGATCAACCGAGAGCCTGGCCGCCGTCGTCACTGCGATCTGCTCCACCTCCTTGGCTTCGTCGTCGAACACCAGAACCCTGATGGCCAGGGCGAGAGGGAGTCCCAGGCACAGCACCGCCACCACCGCTGTGCTGAGGGCAACCGCGCGGACACGGGAGGCCAGACCTTTGGTGCGCACAACCAAAGCTTGGCACGCGACACCCGTGAGACGGACGGTGTCCGTCATGCCCTTACCGTCCGTTAACCAGCGGCTGGCCAAGGGCTGGCCTTGCGGCTTCTAGCGTCAAGAGAGTCGGATCCACACCGGATCCGGCCCACCCGGCAGGAGTCCACCCCGATGAAGCGAACAACCACAATCCCGCGGTCCCGGATACTCACGGCGAGCGTCGGCATGCTCATGAGCGTCGCCGTACTTTCCGGGTGCTCCAACGCTGTCGACAACCCGGGGCCCCCTGCGTCAGCCATCCCGGCACCGGACACTGCCATCAGCCACTCACCCACGCCCACCGAAACCCAAGGGTCCCCGGCTTCAGCCACACCGACACAGAGCCCTGCCATCAGCCAACCACCCACCACCACCACCACCACCGGCAGCCCAGAAATCAATCCGCCCGGAGACATCCCGGACAATCAGGCATTCGTCCCATTCACCCCACAAGGACAGACGTTCACCGTCTCGGTGCCTGAGGGGTGGGCCCGCACGGGGACTCCGACCTTGACCACCTTCACCGACAAGCTCAACTCGGTGACGGTCGAGGCCAAGCAGGCCGCGAAGTCACCCACCGTCGCCAGTGTCACGAGCACCGAGATGCCGAAGGTCCAGGCGTCGGTATCCGGGTACCAAGCGGGTGAAACGACCGACGTCACCCGGAACAGCGGTCCGGTGATCCTGACGACCTACAAGGCGGATTCGGCGCCCAACCCGGTCACCGGGAAGTCCGTTCACGACGAGGTGCAGCGCTACGTCTACTACAAGCGCGGCACGGAGGTGGTCCTCACCCTCTCCGGCCCGGTGGGTGCCGACAACGTGGATCCGTGGAAGAAAATCACCGACAGTTTCTCCTGGTCATGAGCACCTCCGGGATCAGGGAGGCGACCCCCGTGTTGATCGCCGAGAATCTTTACCGCTTCTACCATGCTGGCGACGAGGAGGTTCTCGCGCTGCAGGGGGTCAGTCTCATCGTCGGGCGGGGCGAAGTGGTTGCCATCGCCGGGCCCTCGGGGTCCGGTAAGTCCACCCTCCTCGCTTGCCTGGGCGGTCTGGATGACCCGGACGGCGGCACCGTCCGCATCGACGGCGTCCGGATGTCCCGGCAGCCCGAAGCCATCAGGGCACGGCTTCGCCGGGAGGTGGTGGGCGTCCTCTACCAGTCCGGGAACCTGCTGCCGCATCTGAGTGTGATCGACAACCTGGAGCTGGCCCGGCGGCTTGCAGGCAGCACCGCTGGCATCGACCCAACCCAACTGCTGGACCAGCTCGGTATCGGTCACCGAGCACACGCCCTGCCGGCACACCTGTCCGGCGGCGAGACCGCCCGCGCGGGCGTGGCCGTGGCCGTGGTCAACGAGCCGCGGGTGCTCCTGGCCGACGAGCCCACCGGGGAGTTGGACTCCGGCAATGAGAAACGCCTTCTGGCCCTGCTGCGACAGCGCGCAACCGAAGGTCTCGCGGTGGTTGTCGCCTCGCACTCCCCGGTAGTGCTGCGTTGGGCTGACAGGGTTCTGCATCTCGCCGACGGCCGTCCGGTCCACCGGCTCACCCGGGCGGCATCGTGAACGCGCCGCTGGTGCAGGGCACCGGACTGGCGCGTCGGTTCGGCACAGGATCCACGGCATTCGTCGCGCTGCATGACACCGACCTGACCATCAATCAGGGCGCGCGGATCGCCTTGACTGGCCCGTCCGGCTCCGGCAAATCCACCGTGCTGCACTTGATCGCCGGTCTGGACCGTCCGTCGTCCGGGACCCTCAGTTGGCCCGGGCTGGACAACCCAGACCACCACCCCGGCATGGTGGGCGTTGTCTTCCAGTCCCCCAGCCTGATCCCCGCCCTCGATGTCGTCGAGAACGTGGAACTCGTCGCCCTGATCGCGGGCGCCAGTCCCGTCCAGGCACGGGCACGGGCG
>JBDSRF010000199.1:0-8066 GCA_039929445.1 Arachnia sp.
CGCGGACAGTGGCGAAGCTGGATCATGGTCGCTGGGCCGCCATCTTCAGCAGGTACCTCTGTTCCGGAGCGCTCGTCGCAAGAGTGGCCGCCCGCGAGAAGCAGGCCGCGGCGCCGTCGAGGTCGCCCGCCATGGACAGCAGGTGTGCATGAACGCCGTGCACCCGGTGGTTCCGGGACAGGGCGGGGTCGTCCAGGAGGGACCGGGTGATGGCGAGCCCGGCTTCGGGCGTGTCGGCCATCGCGGTGGCCACGGCAAGGTTGACACTCACTGCGGGACCCGGGTTCATCTTCTCCAACATCTCGTAGAGCAGGAGGATCTGGGGCCAGTCCGTCTCCGCCCACGTCCGGGCCTCTGCGTGGATCGCAGCAATGGCGGCCTGGATCTGGAACGGGCCAACTGGACCAGAGACCAGCGCCCGCTCCACGAGCCGGACACCCTCGGCGATGGCGTCGTGATCCCATCGGGATCTGTCCTGTTCTGCGAGAACGACAAGGTCGCCGCGCTCATCGGTGCGCGTCGCTGCCCGAGAGTGCGTCAGGAGCATCAGCCCCAGCAGTCCCATGGTCTCGCTGTCCCCGGGCGCGGTTCGCAGGAGCTGCCGGGTGAGCCGGATGGCCTCGGATGCCAGTCCGACATCGAGGAGGGCCTGGCCGCCGCTGGAGGTGTAGCCCTCGTTGAACACGAGGTACAGGATGTGACGAACGGCTGACAACCGCTCATCGGTGGCGCGGTTGTCGTCGCGGAAGTCGACACCCGCCTTGCGCAGAGTGTTCTTGGCACGGCTGATCCGCTGGCCCATGGTGCTCTCGGGCACGAAGAAGGCTGAAGCGATCTGTGCGGTGGTGAGGCCGGACACCACCCGCAGTGTCAGGGCGACCTGCGATGCCCGGGACAGGGCCGGGTTCGAGCACAGCAGGAGGCACGACAGTGTGTCGTCGCCGGCCGGACTGGCGCCGTCGAATGGGTCAGTGGTCCACGACACGCCTGCCAGGTGCAGCGACTCCCGGTCCTTCCGCGCTGTGGAGGAGCGGACGTCGTCAACGAGTCGCCGACGTGCGACCGTCATCAGCCACGCCCTGGGGTCGGTCGGTGTCCCCTCCAGCGGCCACTGCTGCAGGGCGGCCATGAGGGCGAGTTGCACGGCGTCCTCGCAGTCGGCCACGGACCCGTAGCGGCGAACCAACGCCCCGAGGACGCGGGGAGCATCACGCGCCACCACGTCCTCGAAGCGAGCCTTCACTGGTCGTCGCCTCCCGGCCACATCGTGGGGCGCAGCTCCACGGTCTCGCCCGGCCCGGCGAAACGTGAGGCAACCTCGCGTGCCCGGTCCTCGTTCTCGACGTCGATGAGGAAGAAGCCAGCAAGGTGTTCCTTGGACTCCGAGTAGGGGCCGTCCACGGCGAGGCTCTCCCCGCCCTCCCACCTGAAGAGCCGGGACGTGCCCGGATCGCCGAGCGCCTCGCCGCTCACGAGCTCGCCTGCCTGGTGCATCTCCCCCAGCAGGGTCTCGAACTCGGCGTCCATGCGCTTGCGCTGCGCCTCGGGCAGTGCCTGAAACTCGGCGACGTAGTCCCCGGTGGGGTGGCCCCACGGCTGCGGGTTGGAATGAATGAGGATGACGTACTTCATGGCGGTAAGCCTTTCACTTGATCGGACACACAGGGGTCGTCGCCGAGCATCCCGATCTCGACATCATCACCGCCACAGACTTGGTTGAATGTGCGCTGCTGCACTCCCCATCCGTCCCCGTTGCGTCGAGATACGCTTGTCCCCTGCGTCGGAGGACGCCACCGGGTCCGCGGGAAGAACTGAGTTCACCTCCACTGTGTGTGCTAGGGAAGTGCCTCCACCAGAGTCTCCTCGCGCCGTGTCGCGGACCCTCGGTGAAGCGAAGGAGTCACCATGCCCGTACTGCCACCTCACCCATACCTGGACCATCTGCGCCATCAGGCGAAGGATCTGCTGCGCGCCGCCAGGGCGGGCACTGCGACGCTCGAGAAGCTGACGCTCGCCAACGCGCAACTCGCGGTGGCTCGCGGCTATGGCTTCGCAAGCTGGTCGCGTTTGCGGTCGGAGGTGGAGCGTCGGCGGGTGCTTGACAGCCGCGACCCCCAGCTCCTGGCGGCCTTGCTGACTGATCACCCCGAACTCGCCGTCGAGGACATGCGCGGCTGGGCCGACCACGGCACCATCGCCCCCCTGAGCTACGTCGCACTGATGCGCTGCGTCGTCGACGAGGGCGTGTGGCGGGACATGCCCGGCAGCGGCGAGGTCGCCAGACAACTCATCGCTGCCGGCGCGGTGGTCGACGGGCGCCCGGGGGATCGGGAGACGCCACTGATCACTGCTGCCAGCTACGGCGACGCCGATGTGGCCCAGGTCCTCATCGACGCGGGCGCATCACTGGACGCGATTTCGGCTCCGAACGCTGGCGGTGTGCCGTCTGCGTCAGCCGTCATGCATGCTGCCGTCTTCGGCATGACCGTCGTGCTCGACCTGCTCGTCGCGGCCGGAGCACGCATCGACAGCCTCTCGCTGGCTGCTGCGGCCGGGGATCTCACCGGGTGGGCGCTGGGCGAGGCGTCCGGCCAGGACAAGGTGCTGGCGTTGATCATGGCTGCCGATCACCAGCGGCTCGACGTCATCGACGTCCTTCTCGGAGCAGGGACACCCATCGACGCCGAGGACGAGATGTTCGGCCGCCAGGCACTGCGACTGGCCGCGGAGCGCGGACGGGCACGATCGGTGGAGCATCTACTGGCCCGTGGTGCGGACCCGCGCCACGGCGACCCCATCCATGGCCTGTCGGCGCTCGACTGGTGCAGGCGGGGCGAAGCAACCCTGCGGATGTCCTCAGACCAGGAGGAGGTCGAGCGGCTTCTCTCGGACGGCCTCGGCAATACCTGACTTCGCGTCGCCCCATCCCGGAGCGGGACACTGCGATGGATTGTTTCTCGCGAATACAGGGTTGGTGAGGGCTCTTCGTGGCACGATCGACTCTCCGGCCCCTCACGTTCACAGCCGCAGGTCGCCGATGAGATTCCGGGCCGCCGATCGTATGAGCTTGAAGGGCCCCTCAATCCAGGAGAGTGCCGCATGCCCGCCCCTGATACAGAAACTCTGTTCACTGCCAACGTCGCCGAGCGACGACGCCTCGTCGGGTTGCTCACCGACCTGGCACCCGCTGACTGGGACGAACCGTCCCTGTGCGACGGCTGGCGCGTGCGCGACGTGGCGGCCCACCTCTCGATGGCCTACCGGTACTCCGGTTGGGCAGTGCTCCGCGGCGTACTCGGAGCACGCGGCAGCTTCAACCGGTTCGCGGACCGAGCCGCCAGAAGCGACGCCGACACGATGGGTGTCGACGAACTCGTACAGGCCCTTGCAAGCAATGTCGAGAGCCATTGGCGGCCTCCGGGAGGCGGCCAGGCCGGAGCACTCAGCCACGACGTCATCCACGGGCTCGACATCACCGAACCCCTCGGGTTGCAGCCGCCACCGGTGGCGACGATCCGCCACGTCCTGGACCACTCCGCCCAACGCAACCTCAAGTTCTTCGGCGTCGACCTCGCCGGACGCCGCCTGGAGGCGACGGACACCGACTGGCACCTCGGTGAGGGCACACCCGTGCGGCTGACTGCCAAGGATATCCTGTTGACGATCGCGGGCCGCACACCCCTGCCCGCCAGCGCCACCTCCTGACGGACGGCTGCGCACGGGCCACGGCTGCCCCGGCTCCCCTCCGCGGCCAGACGTAGTCTTGGAGTCGTGCCCAGAGTGAGCACCGACATCGGAGGGGCGACTTGTGAAGATCCTGGTTTTCGGCGCCACGGGAGCAACCGGCAAACACATCGTCACGCAGGCGCTGCAGCGCGGACACGAGGTAACAGCCTTCGTTCGCGATTCCTCAAAGCTGACGCGCAATGACATCCAACAGGTGGTGGGCGAGATCACCGACGCCGAAGCCGTGAAGGGCGCGATGACGGGACAGGACGCCGTGGTGAGCGCGCTGGGCCCGAGGTCCCCGCTCAAGCGTGATTCCGAGCTGTTGAACGGCATCCGCACCATCGTGGCCGCCATGCAGGAGAACGACGTCCACCGCATCGTGTACGTCTCCACCATGGGCGTGGGCGATTCAGCGCGCCAACTGGGCTGGCTCGGTCGCGTCATCGCCGTGCCACTGTTTTTGCGCAACGCCGTCGCGGACCATGGCGAGAAGGAGGACATCATCACCGGCACCGGCCTCCAGTGGACCGTCGTGCGGCCTGCACAGCTCACCGACGGCCCCTCGCCAGCTACAGGAGTGGGGAGGATGTCAGCGCCACCTCGTCGTCTACAGGCGTCAGCCGCGCCTCCGTCGCATCCTTCATCCTCGACACCCTCGACGACGCGGCGTCCATCGGGACCAAGCCCAACATCATGAGCTGAGCGCAAGGACTTTGGCGCGTTGCGCCCGCCCGGCGGTGTGACGTCGTCCACGGTGCTGAACGGCACAGTGGTTTAGCGTGGAGCATGGACACAACAGACCCCCCGTGGGAGCCCCCACTGGCCGGCTCCGAGGCCGAGCACCTGGCCGGCGCGCTGGATCGCCTGCGCTGGACGTTCCGCTGGAAGTGTGACGGCTTGGACAGGGATGCCCTGACCGCGACCGTCGGTTCCTCCACCCTCACGCTGGGTGGCCTCCTGAAACACCTGGCCGTCTGCGAGGACGTCACCTTCTCCTGGAAGCTTGCCGGAGAGCCACCCGTGGCCTGGTTGGCCAGCCCCGAGGGCGCCGACGAACAGTGGCAGATGAGCGTCACCGCCGAGGACACCCCGGAGAGCCTGTACGCCATGTGGGACGAGGCCGTGGAACGATCCCGCGACCGCTTCGCCAGCTCCCTGGAGAAGGGCCTGGACCAGGAGGCGCACCTCACCTTCGACGACGGGCAGCACGTCAGCATGCGACGGATCGTCTTCGACCTCGTGGAGGAGTACGGGCGGCACACCGGCCACGCGGACCTGCTGCGCGAGGCCGTCGATGGCCGCGTGGGCGAGGATCCCCCGCACGGCTGGCGCCCCACGAGCGGCGCCGCCTGACGATCCCGACGATTCCCGCCCGCCGCGACCCCGGACACGCTGGGATGCACCCATGGACATCGAACTGGTGGAGATCCGGCAATTTCTGGGACAGTACGCACCTTTCGACGAACTGGGCGCCCAGGCGATCGCCCAACTCCCCCGGCAACTGACGGCCCGCTATTACAAGCGCGGCTCAACCCTGGTGATGGCCGGGAGGCCCAACCACCACATGTTCGTGCTGCGATCCGGGGCCGTCGACATCCTGGACCCGCACGGCGCGCTGGTCGAGCGCTCCGAGCCCGGCACCTGCTTCGGCATGTCCAGTGTCATTTCCGGGGGGCCGTCGACCTACACGATGGTCGCCAGCGAGGACTCCCTCACCTACCTCATGCCGGCGGACGTGTTCAACGATCTGATCCGCACCCAGCCCCCGTTCACCCACTTCTTCATGACGCAACAGGCAGGCCGCGTCCGCAGCGCCGTGGAGGCCGTCCACGTCGCCGAGGCCGGCGGGACAGTCCTGACCACCCCCGTCCGCGACATCGTGAAGAAGGCACCCATCACCACGACGGCAGAAGCATCGATCATGGATGCTGCCGTGGTCATGAGCGAGCAGCGTGTCTCCGCGCTGCTGGTCATGCGGGACGACGCGCTCGTCGGCATCGTGACCGACCGCGACCTCCGCAGCAAGGTCGTCGCGGTGGGCCGTGACACCTCGGAGCCCGTCTCGTCCATCATGTCGCCCCGGCCCCACACCATCGACGCGAGCGCCCGCGTCTTCGAGGTGTTGCTCGACATGACGGAGAAGGCTGTCCACCACCTGCCGGTGCTCGATGACGGCCGCGTCATCGGCCTGGTCACCGCAGGCGACCTGATGCGACTGGAGCAGGCGAACCCCATCTATCTGGTGGGTGACATCGCGAAGCAGACCGACCTGGAAGGCCTCCTGCGGTGCGCGTCGCGCCTGCCCTCCGTCGTGGAGACCTACGTGACCCAGAACGCGAGCGCCGACGACATCGGCCGGGTCGTGACGGCCATCGGCGACGCCTTCACGCGCAAGCTCATCAACTTCGCGGAGACCGACCTCGGGGCTCCGCCGGTGCGCTACTGCTGGGTGGCTCTGGGCTCGCAGGGCCGTCTCGAGCAGGGCCTCCAGTCCGACCAGGATCACGCCCTCATCCTTGACGACACGGTCCGCCCAGAGCACATGCCCTACTTCACACACCTGGCACGCCGCGTCGTCGACGGCCTGGAGGCGTGCGGCTATCCGCTCTGCCCGGGCGACATGATGGCCAGCAACCCGCGATGGTGCCAGCCACTCCAGACGTGGGGCCGCTACTTCGCCGGTTGGATGAACGAACCGGAACCGGATGCCCTGCTGTACGCACAGACGTTCTTCGACATGCGTCCCGTGTACGGCGACAACTCCCTGTTCACCCGTCTCCAGAACAGCGTGGTGGCCCGCGCGCCACAGTCCACCCGGTTCCTCACGCACCTCGCCAAGCAGTGCCAGGCGTGGCAGCCGCCCATCGGCTTCTTCCGCGACTTCGTCCTGGAGACCAGGGGCGAACACAAGAACACGCTCGATCTCAAGGCGGGCGGCGTGATCGCCGTCGTGCAGATGGCGCGTCTGTTCGCCCTGTCCAAGGGGCTCACGCAGGTCAACACCCGGGCCCGTCTGGAAGCGGCTGCGTCCGTGCACGCGCTGTCGAAGGAGAACGCGGAGAACCTCGCCGACGCGTTCGAGCTGATCAACCACGCGCGGCTCCGCCACCAGATCCGGCAGCTGAAGTCGGGCCGGGTGCCCGACAACCACGTGAGCCCCAGTGACCTGTCCGCCTTCGAGAAGCGGCACCTGCGCGACGCCTTCGGCATCATCCGCAAGATGCAGGGCGCCGTCGGCTACGTCCACCAGATCCAGTACACCTGATGGCACCGGGCTGGATGGATGGACTCCTCGGGGGTCCGCAGCGACGGCGGGACCGGGCACGGGCGACGGCGCAGGGGCCGCTGGCCGACTTCTACACCGCCGAGTGGCCGACGGCGACCACACCGGCGGACGAGCTACGGCTGCTGGCCATCGACCTGGAGACCACGGGTCTCGATCCGGCGAGTGACCGGGCGCTCAGCGTGGGATTTGTTCCCGTGGACGGCACCGACGTCGTGCTGGCCGGGGCCCGGCATCTGATCATCAGGGCCGCGACCGACGTGGGTCAGAGCGCGGTGGTCCATCACCTCACGGATGACATGATCGCTGCCGGCGCACCCATGGTCGATGTCCTGACCGACACACTGGCGGCGCTGAGGGGCCGCGTGCTGTTGGCCCATTTCGCCAGCATCGAGGTGCAGTTCCTGTCGCGGGCCTGCGAACACCTCTTCGGGGCGCCCCTCGTGGTGCCCACCATCGACACCCTCGAACTGCATCGACGGCTGCTCTCGCAGGGCTTCGACGACGAGGCCCGCGGCAACCAGCTGCGCCTGTGGAATGCACGGGAGCGGTACGGCCTGCCCGTGTATGCCGCACACGAGGCGCTCACCGACGCCTTGGCGTGTGCCGAGCTCTACCTGGCGCAGGCGGCCGAGATGTCCTCGCTGAAACCGCAGACGTACCGCTCGCTGCGCTCAGGCTGATACGCCAGCGTCCGCGTCCGCGTCCGGATCAGCAGGCGCCTCCGTCGGTGTCACCGGCGGCGTGTCTGGACCGATGGGGACGATTGCCTCCGCCCTCGCACGCCTGTGAAGCAGCACCGCACGGATCACGAGAAAGGCCACGCCCCCCAGGATCCACAGCGGTGCCGTGGCAATCAGGAAGGTGATCAACCCGGTCACCATCGCGGCGGCACCGCGGATGCCGGTGGTGACGGCGTCGACGAAACCCCATGACTCCCCGCCCGGCCGCACCACTGCCCGGGGCTCCGTGAGTTCGACCGTGACCGTCGCCATGGCCGCCTGCCGCTCGAGGTAGGTGACCTGCGCGTCAAGGGACTCGATGTCACCGCGCA
>JBDSRF010000200.1:0-19746 GCA_039929445.1 Arachnia sp.
CCTGTCATGCTCGGTGACATGACGTCGCCCCGGTTCCAATCCATCGCACCCCGGACGCGGTCGCAGTGGGGACCCACCTGGGCCAGGGTGCTGGCGTGGATCGTACTGCTGCCTGCCGCGTGGGCGCTGTTCTTCGGCGTCGCCTACTTCGTCAAGGGTTTCGGGGATGACGCGCTCGCGGCTCTCGGGCTGCTCCTGGGACCGGTCCTCGTGCTCCTGGCCACCGCAGTCGCCCTGCCCGCAGTGCTGTTCCTGGTTCGACGGGGCACATCGTTGTTCGTCATCGCCATGTGCGCGACCCCCGTGCTGCTGGCCGCCGTGGTGTTCCTGACGCTCTGAGATCGGCGCTCGGTGACTCCCCACCAACGCGACTGGACCCGGCTGCCGGATAGGTTGGGCCGCACCCGCTCGAGGAGTTCACCGATGAATGATCGACAGATCACAGCCAAGCCGTCCCGCCTGCAGAGCATCGCGACGGCCATGGCCGCCAGCGTGTTCCTGCTCCCCGTCGTGCTGGGAAAGCTCTTCGAGTTGATCCTCAAGTCCATCAACCCCGACGACATCGACATCACAGTGCCGCTGGCCTACCTGCAGACGTTGCTCGTGGTGAGTTTCTCGCTGGTCGGTGTCTGGCTCGTGGCGACGGTCGCCACCACCGTCGTCCTTCAGCGACGCGAGGGCGCCGCGGTGGCGCGGGTCCCATGGATCGTGATTGTCGTGCAGGTGGTCCTGGGTGTTCTTTTCGTGGTGCTGCAGGGCCTGCTGAACGGCATCAACAACGGCGGCTGAGGTCGCGAAACGAAGTCGCCTGACGTACCGAAGGCCCTTCAAGGAATAGAACGAACCGGCCCCCGATGAAGGCGGGAGGATCAGCCGCCGGACTTGCGGCGGAACTCACGCTTGCCACCCACCTGGCTGTGGGCGCGGCCCTGGCTCTTGTCGGAGTTGATGCCGTTGGCGGCCGACTGGTGCTCGTTCTGCTTCTTGCGCTCCAGCGCGAGGCGCATGGCTTCCTTGGGATCCATGGGCGCATCGGCCTGTACGGACTCGGCGGGGTCCAGCGGCGCGTCAGTCTGTTCGGGCTCGGTCATGCAGCGACTCTAGTGCCCCGCAGGCCGACCCGGTGCCAACAACCACTGCACCTCGTTCAGCAGCAGCCTGCAGCGGTCCGCTGACTCGTACGAGCGGGCGTCGTGGCCGAGCCCGTCGTAGAGGACCTTCCCGGAGCCCAGCCAGCCCATGGTGTGGAGGATGCCGTCCGTCTCGTGCTGCACCAAAGCCGTCGACGATGCGGCCACCTCGAGGTTCGAGTACCGCTCGTCGAAGGCCACCACCGAGTCCAGGCCATCCCACACCGGATGCCGCCGCGACCCAGGAGCGGGCCGGAAGGTGGCGGCGTCGATGGCCGGGTGGCCCGAGTGCTCGCCCCACCGCCCACCGATGATCGCCGCCCACCCCGGCCAGTCGGGGAACGTGCCCACCGCTGTGTGCAGTCCCAGGATCGGCCCGCCACCGTCATGGAACAGCCCCAGCGCACGGTGGTCCGGGTCCCAGGCGGCTGTGATGGCCGGGTCGGCTTCTTCTGCGCGGCCGCCCGAGTTGACCACCACCAGGTCGAACGAGCCCACGTCCAGGAGGGAGCCAGCGTCACTGTCACGCACCACCACGTCGTGGCCCGCCCCGCGCAGCACGTCGGCAACGCAGGCAGAGGTTTCGGCGAACGGGTGCCACGGGTCGGCGTAGGGGCCGGAACCGCTGAAAACGAGGACGCGGGCCATGGTGGGCCATCCCTTCGTGGGTTGGGAACCATCAGTCTAGGCAGACGGTCGCCGACGGGAACGCGCCCCGACCACTGGCAGGCCGGTGGCGTGGCTAGGGTGGGATTCGTGCGCAATCTGACTGTGGAGCAACTGGCGGAGAAGGTCGTGGAGAACTCGCGGGGACACGTGGCCCGCGCCATCACCCTCGTGGAGTCCACGAAGCCGTCGCACCGGCACCAAGCTCACGAACTGATGCAGCGGCTGGCACCCCACACCGGCAACGCGTTCCGTGTCGGCATCTCGGGCGTACCGGGCGCGGGGAAGTCAACGTTCATCGACGCCATGGGCGTCAAACTCATCGCCGAACGCCACCACAAGGTGGCGGTGCTGGCCGTGGATCCGAGTTCCAGCCGCACTGGCGGCTCCATCCTCGGCGACCGCACACGCATGGCGGACCTGTCGAACCGCGACGGCGCCTTCGTCCGGCCGTCACCATCGTCGGGGCACCTGGGCGGCGTGGCGCGCGCCACCCGTGAGTCGATGCTGGTGCTCGAAGCGGCAGGCTACGACGTCATCATCGTTGAGACCGTGGGCGTCGGGCAGTCGGAAGTGGCGGTCTCGGGCATGGTGGACACCTTCCTGATGTTGCAGGTGGCCCGCACAGGGGACCAGCTCCAGGGCATCAAGCGCGGCATCCTGGAACTGGCCGACGTCATCGCCATCACCAAGGCCGACGGGGACAACGAGTCGGCCGCACGGGTGGCGGCGCGTGAGCTGACCATCGCCATGAAGCTGATCTCCGGCGAGCCGGAGAAGCGCCGCGCGCCCGTCCTCACCTGCTCCTCCTACACCGGCGTCGGTTTGGACGAGGTCTGGGACACCGTCACGAAACACCGGGCCGCACTGGAGGCCGACGGCGACCTCGTGGCACGCCGCCTGGCCCAGCAGCGCGACTGGCTCTGGAACATGGTGCGTGAAGAGGTGCTGGAATCGCTGCGGACCGCGCCGGGCGTCCGACGGGTGGCAGCCGACGTGGAGTCGCGCGTGGCAGCGGAGGCCATCAGCGCGCTGGAGGGCTCTGCCGAGATCCTCGCCGCCTACGCGGCCGCCGTCCCCACCCTGCCCTGGGCCGGTCGACCCAAACACCCAGTCGCCGCTGACAACGCCTGACGCCAACGCGACGGCTCTTCAGGGTCCGCGGAAGTGGCAGGTGGAGCCCCGCTCGGTAAGCTGAACCCAGTTCTTGACAGGGAGAGGAGGTGCGATGGGAGTCTTCGATCGTGCAGAAAAGCGAATAGGCGCCGCCGTGGACAAGGTCTTCGCACGCGCCTTCAAGGGTGACGTGCAGCCCGTCGAAATCGCCGCCGGTATCCAGCGGGAGCTCGACGCGGAAGCCAAACTGCTGAGCCGCGACAAGCGGCTCGTGCCCAACGAGTTCACCGTGTACCTGTCCTCGCACGACCATGCGCGCCTGTTCCCGTACTCCAAGACGCTGAACTCGGAGATCATCCCGGATCTGCGCGACCACGCCCGGGAACGCAACTACGTCTTCAACGGGCCCATCGCCATCACCTACGACTGCGACGAGACCCTCCCCACCGGCCAGTTCAAAGTGGCCAGCGAGGCAGTGTCCCGCGACGCCGACGCACCCATTCAGGCCGTCCGACGCACCCACCACCCACTGGTGATCGAGGTCAGCGGCGTGCGTCATCCGCTCGTGCCGCCCGGCCTGGTCGTGGGCCGCGGATCCGAGGCCGATCTGCGTCTCAACGACCCCGGCGTCTCGCGCCGCCACGCGCTGATCACCGTCGCCGGCACCCCGGACGCGCCCCAGGTCAGCATCGAGGACCTGGGCTCTACCAACGGCATCATCGTCAACGGCTCCCGAGTTCAGCAGGCCCGCCTCACCGACGGCTCCCGCATCGAAATCGGGAACACGAGGATGCTGGTGCACTCACCCTCCTCAGCGGCGACGTGACGGAACTCATCGTCGCGGCGATCAAGATCGTCTTCCTGGCTCTGCTGTGGATCTTCATCGCTCTGGTGGCCGACGTCATCCGCAAGGACATGTTCGGACGGAAAGTGAACGCCTCCAGCCTCCCGCAGGCCGACGTGTCGCGCCGGAAGCGCGGCCGGGAGGTGCTGCCCAGCCGCTTCGCCGTCACCCAGGGGGCCCAGCAGGGGCTGTCCGTGCCGCTGGAGCCCACCATCAACCTCGGCAGGGCAGCCGACAGCACCTTCCTTCTCGACGACGACTACGCCTCCGCGCGCCACGCCCAGCTGACCCAGGCGGACCCACGCACCTGGACGGTCAGGGACCTGAACTCCACCAACGGCACCTACGTCAACGGCAAACGGCTGACCGGCCCCGTCTCCATCACCCTCGGCGATGTGATCAGGATCGGCAAGACCCTCATGCGTCTGGAGACGTGAGGCCGTGGTGTTCTCCCTGCGCTTCGAGGCGCACTCCGAGGTGGGCCGCATCCGCAAGAACAACCAGGATTCCGGCTACGCCTCCCCAACGATGCTGCTGGTGGCCGACGGCATGGGCGGCGCCGCCGCAGGCGACCTGGCCTCCGCCGTCGCTGCCGTCATTGCCCGCGACGCCGACGCCCACCTCTTGGGCGACGACATGCTCCCCCACATGCAGGGGATCATCGACGACGCCAACACGCGTCTCGCCGAGCTGGTGTCCCAGGACCTGACGCTGGACGGCATGGGCACCACCTTCTGCGGCGCCATGTTCGACGGTGAACAACTGGCCCTGACCCACATCGGGGACTCCCGCTGCTACCTGCTGCGCGACGGAGCCCTCACCCAGCTGACCCACGACCACTCCTGGGTGCAGCAACTGATCGACGAGGGACGCCTCACACACGCACAGGCGGCCGTCCACCCACACCGATCCCTGATCCTGAGGGTCTTGAACGGTCAGAACAACACGAGCCCCGACCTGGAGCTCGTGGACGTGCACCTGGGCGACAGGATCCTCTTTTGCTCCGACGGCCTGTCGGGGCTCATCGACGACGAGCAGATCCGGGAATTCCTGTCCGAGGACGACCTCGATCTCGCCATCGACGACCTCACGCAGGCCGCCAACGAGGCCGGTGGCCACGACAACATCACCGTGGTGCTCGCACACGTGGTGGAACAGGACGACGCCCTGGACGCGGCTCGCCCACAGCTCGTCGGGGCTGCCACCGAACGCGAGATCCCCGCGATGGTGGAGGCCACCCCGCCCCCACCGCTGCCGCAGGAACTGACGCCGGAGCACACCGGGGACGAGGTTGCCCGCTACGCCCCCGAACCCACCTCCCGGCGATGGCCGGGCGTGATTGCCGGCACGCTCGCGATCCTGCTCGTGCTCGGCGGCGCCACGTGGGGGGTGGTGGCGTACAGCACATCTCGCTACTACGTCTCCGAGGCCGATGGGAACGTCGCCATCTACAACGGGCTACCGGGGTCCCTGCTGGGCTACGAGCTCAACCGCCTGACGGAACGCTCCGACATCGCCGTGGCCGACCTGCCCCGCTTCTACCAGCGCGCCGTCAACAACACCATCGCGGCCGCCGGCCTGGAGGGCGCCAAGGAGTCGGTGGAGGAACTGCGCTGGACGGCCAAGCGGTGCATTGAGGTGCGTGAGGAACGGCTCAACGAGCCCGACCCGGGCACCGCGACCCCCACCGCGTCGCCGTCGGGCCTGACGACGGGCCAGCCCAACTACCCCACCTATCTCGCCCCCATCACACCCACAGCCTCCGCGGAATCCGATCCGGAGGCCTGCTGATGTCGGTTCCCAGGCAACCGGCAGCCACCGGCGAGGTGGTGGTCCACCTCCAGCGCCGCAACGTGGAGTTGATGCTCATCCTGCTGGCCTGCTCCTTCGGACTGGGTGGCTGGATCATGACGCATCTGGCCCTCTACGGCGACCTGCCGCCGCAGCTCGGCCTGGTGGCCGGACTCTGGTACGGCATGGCACTGGCTGCACACCTGTTCGTCCGTTTCCTGACGCCGTGGGCGGACCCGGTGATCCTGCCGTGCGTCTTCCTGCTCAACGGCCTGGGCCTGGCCATGATCGCACGGATCGACCAGATACCCGACCCACCCAGGAACGACGTCGCCTCGCAGTTGCTGTGGACCGCGCTCGGCATCGTGTTGTTCATGGTGGTGCTGATCGTGGTCCGGGACCACCGGCGTCTCCAGCGCTACCCCTACCTGCTGTTCCTCGCAGGAGTGGTGCTGCTCCTGCTCCCCCTCATCCCCGGCCTCGGTATCTCCCTGGGCGGAGCCCAGATCTGGATCCGCGCCTTCGGGTACAGCTTCCAGCCGGCTGAGGTGGCCAAGATTCTGCTGGCCGTGGCGTTCGCAGGCTACTTCTACGAGAAGCGCGACGTGCTGGCGCTGGCCGGCAAACGCTTCATGGGTCTCGACTTCCCTCGCGCTCGCGACCTCGGCCCCATCGCCGTGATGTGGGTGGCGGCGCTGGGAATCATGGTGTTCCAGAACGACCTGGGCACGGCGCTGCTGTTCTTCGGCTTGTTCACCGTCATGATCTACATCTCCACCCAGCGGCCCGCGTGGCCCCTGCTGGCCGGCGTGATGTTCATCGTGGCCGGGTTCCTGGCCTACAACTTCACCAATCACGTCCCGCGCCGCGTCAACGCCTGGCTCGACCCCTTCAGCAACTACGACGCCAACCTGCAGATCATCAGTGCGCAGTTCGGCTACGCGTGGGGTGGGCTGTTCGGCCGCGGCTGGGGTCTCGGCCGCCCCGGGCTGACCCCGCTCGCCAAGAGCGACTTCATCGCCGGCGCCCTGGGCGAGGAACTCGGCATCCTGGGCCTGATGGCCGTGGTGATGGTGTACGCCCTGATCTCGGCCCGCGGCATGAAGGCGTCGCTGCTGTGCCCCGACGGCTTCGGGAAGCTGCTGGCGGGGGGCCTGGCGTTCGTGTTCTCACTGCAGGTGTTCGCCATCGTCGGCGGCATCACGCGGTTGCTGCCCCTGACAGGCCTCACCACCCCCTTCATGTCACAGGGCGGCTCGTCGCTCGTGGCGAACTGGATCATCATCGGCATCCTCATGGTGATCTCGCACCGCGCCCGCATGCCGCAGGTGGCCACAGCCACCCCGCAGGAGCTGCTGACACCTGACGACGCCACGGCGGTGATCACCCGATGAACGGCCCACTGCGCAAGGTCAGCATCTTCATTGCCGTCATGATGGCTGCCCTGCTGGTCAACATCACCTGGATCTCCGTGGTGCGCACCAACGACCTCAACGCCGACCCACGCAACCGGCGGGTCAGGGACGCCGAGTTCGCCAGCAACCGCGGCGCGATACTCGTGGGCAACTCCCCCATTGCGATCACCAACCCCGCCGAGGGCAGATTCCCCTTCGCCCGCACCTACCCGAACGGGGCGACGTGGTCCTCGGTGACGGGCTGGTACTCCTACGACTACGCCCGCAGCGAGCTCGAGAAGCAGTACAACGAGGAGCTCTCCGGCACGGGCTCCAGCCAAGCAGTGAGCCGCATCATCGACCTCCTCGTCGGCCGCCAGCGTCAGGGCGCCAACCTGTCCACCACACTCAACCCGGCCGCGCAATTGGCCGCCGTCAACGCCCTGGGCAACAAGCAGGGTGCGGCCATCGCCATGGACTGGGAGACCGGCGAGATCCTGGCCCTGGTCTCCACCCCCACCTACGATCCCAACCGGCTGTCCACCCTGGACCTCACGGAGGAACGCAACTCCTGGGACGCACTGCTGAACGCCAAGGACGAGCCGCTGAAGAACCGGGCCGTGCGAGAGGTGTTCCCCCCGGGGTCCACGTTCAAGCTGGTGACCGCCGCCGCCGCTCTCGAGAGCGGGCTGCTGCCGTCCACCGAGTTGCAGGCGCCGCAGTCCCTCCCGCTGCCCGGCTCGAACCGCTCCATGGGCAACTCAACCAACTGCGGCGGCACCACCGTCACGCTGGAGCAGGCGCTTGTCACGTCCTGCAACACCGCCTTCGGCAACCTGGGCCTCCAGCTCACCGGCGACAAGCTCCGCGCCACGGCGGAAGCCTTCGGCTTCAACGCCGATCCCACCATCGACATGCCCGCCGCGCAGAGCCGTTTCCCCACCGAGCTGGATCCCGCGCAGACGGCTCTCTCAGCCATCGGCCAGTTCGACGTGGCGGCCTCGCCCCTGCAGATGCTGCAGGTGGTGGCCGCCATCGCCAACGACGGCCACATGATGCAGCCCCATGTGGTGCGCACCGTCACCGGCGCCGACCTGAAGGTGGTCCGCTCCATCGAACCCCACGAGCTGTCGCGGCCCCTCACGGAGGCCAACGCCCAGCTGATGCAGCAGATGATGGAGTCGGTGGTCAGCAACGGCACCGGCCGCCCCGCCCGGATCGACGGCATGACCATCGGCGGCAAGACGGGCACGGCCCAGTCCGACCCGGACCGGCCGCCCTACGCCTGGTTCGTCGGCTACGCCAAGGACCCGAAGGTGGCCGTGGTGGCCTTCGTGCAGAGCGCCGACGTGGAACGCGACGACATTTCCGGCGGTCGCGTTGCCGCTCCCATCTTCAAGGCCATACTGGAGGCCCTCCGATGACACAGGTTGCCCGATACGACGACACGTGCCCCACAATGGGCTCTGCTCGACCGAAAGGATCCATTCGATGACTCAGCGTGGCACGCTGCTCGGAGGACGCTACGAACTCGACCAGATCATCGGGCGAGGGGGCATGGCCGAGGTGTGGCGTGCGCGCGACACCCGTCTCGAACGCGACGTGGCCGTCAAACGGCTCCGCATCGACCTGGCCAGTGACCCGACATTCCAGGCCCGGTTCCGCCGCGAGGCGCAGTCCGCCGCCGGTCTGAACCACCCCAACATCGTGGCCGTTTACGACACCGGCGAGGAACTGGACCCCTCGTCGCAGGTGTCGGTGCCCTACATCGTCATGGAACTCGTGGAGGGTGTCACCCTGCGCGACGTCCTTCGCGACGGCCGCAAGATCCTCCCGGAGCGCGCGCTGGAGTTCACGGCCGCCGTGCTGGACGGCCTGGACTACAGCCACCGGGCCGGCATCATCCACCGCGACATCAAGCCCGCCAACGTCATGCTGACCCCCGCGGGGGCCATCAAGGTCATGGACTTCGGCATCGCCCGCGCCGTGGCCGACACGTCGGCGACGATGACGCAGACCGCCGCCGTCATCGGCACCGCTCAGTACCTCTCCCCGGAGCAGGCGCGGGGCGAGAAGGTGGACCAGCGCTCCGACCTGTACTCCGTCGGCTGCCTGCTCTACGAACTGCTGGTCTCCCAGCCGCCGTTCAGGGGCGACTCCCCCGTCAGCGTCGCCTATCAGCACGTCCGGGAGGCCCCTGTGCCGCCCAGCCAACTCGACCCTGAGGTGACGCCCGGCATGGACGCCGTGACCCTCAAGGCCCTGGCCAAGAGTGCCGACGATCGCTACCAGGACGCCCGTGAGATGCGCGCCGACGTCCTGCGCGCCATGAAGCACGAGACTGTCCACGCGCTCACGCCCACGCCGGGGGCCGACGATCCCACCGCCGTGATGGCCAACGATCCGACCGCCACGGCCCGCCGTGCCGCCGTCCCGGCCGCACCTGTGACCGTCGCCACATCCCCCCTGGATCTGGATGATGAGGAGCCGGAGAAGAAGTCCCGCAAGGGGCTGATCATCCTGATCGTCCTGGCAGCGCTGCTGCTGGTGGGCATGGGGGTGGCCGTCTACGCCGTCATGAACCCGCCGGCGCCCAAGGTGGTCATGGTGTCGGTTCCCACCGTCACCGGACAGGACCAGGCCAGCGCCGAGAACACCATCACCAACGCCAACCTCGTTCCCAAGGTCGTACCGGTGCAGGGCACCGAGGAGGACAAGGGCACCGTCGTCTCGCAGGATCCGATGGGGCCCGACAAGGTTGCCGAGGGCAGCACCATCATCCTCAACGTCAGCCAGGGGCCCGACACCCGGGTGATCCCGGACAATCTGGTCGGCATGACCGAGGCAGAGGCCCGAAAGGCCCTCAACGACGCCGGGTTCCCCAACGTCAGCACGGAACTCGACGACCCCAGAACCGAGGACATCAAGGCCAACGCCGGCGCGGTCACGAAATCCGACCCCGCGGCAGGGGCCGACGCGCTTCCCAGCAAGGTCGTCAAGATAACGATCGCCACAGGCAAGTCCATCGTGCCCAACCTTCGGGGCTCCAGCGAGGTCGACGCCAAGGACCTGGCCAAGCAGGCCGGCTTCGACCAGGTGATCAGCAACGAGGTCGAGACGGCCGATGATCCGCCCGGCACCGTCCTCCAGCAGTCCCCGGCGCCGGAGAGTTCACTGGATCGCACCGAGCCCATCCGTATCGACGTCGCCATTGCGCTGCCCGTCGTCTCGGAGTCGCCGACCCCGACCCCGACCGTGACCACGCCGGAACCCCCGACCACACCGCCGGCCACCACCGAGGCCCCGGCCACCAGCACCCCGCCGGCCACCACCGCGGATCCGGTGACCCCGCCCGCTTCGACGGAACCGACCGCCACCAGCACCGCCACCGTCACGGACGGAGGCGGCGGCAACGGCTGAGCCTCAGTCGAGGGTGGTTGACACCAGCGGCGACATGCCGACAGCCCTGCGCGGGGCGTCGGCATCGCCGCACTCGGCGAGCCAGTTGGCGAACATCTGGTAGCCGCCCTGCGTCAGCACCGACTCGGGGTGGAACTGGACAGCCTCCATGGGCCAACGCCGATGCCGCACGGCCATGATGACCCCCGAGGCAGTCCTCGCCGTGACCACGAGGTCCTCCGGCAGGGAGTCCGGGGTGATGGCCAGGGAGTGGTAGCGGGTGGTGCTCACCGGCGACGGCAGGCCCGCGAAGACACCCGTCCCGTTGTGGAAGACGTCGGAGACCTTGCCGTGCAACAACTCGGGTGCACGGTCCACCACCCCGCCGAGCGCCACCCCCATCACCTGCAGCCCCAGGCAGACCCCGAAGAGCGGCAGTACGCCACCGAGCTCGTGCACGACGTCGACGCAGACACCAGCCTTTTCGGGGATCCCGGGGCCGGGGGAAATCAGCACCCCGTCCAGGCCGTCGTGCCAGGAGGTTTCAGCAAAGCGGTCGTCGTCGTTTCGCCAGACGTCCACCTCGGCGCCGAGCTGCCTGAGGTAGGAGACGATGTTGTGGACGAACGAGTCGTAGTTGTCGATGACGAGGATGCGTGGCACGCGGCCATTGTCGCATCCAGCTGTCCTACCCGAAGGCCCGCCCACGTCGCTGAGGACCGCCCCGGCAACGCCCCTGCAACCCCGACGAGGGGAGGCGGTCAGCGGGTGCGCTGGGCCTGCCGGATCCCGATGGCACCGCTGAAGGCGGGGGCATCCAAGGAGTCGGACGTCTCGACGGAATAGCCGAGGCCGTAGGCCACCACGTACTGCCGGTAGATCCGCACGGCATCGGAGGATTCGAGGGAGCGTTCCATGGCGTCGCGGTCGCCGATGGCCTCGATGACGTAGGGCGGGGCGTAGGGAACGCCGTGGAGGACCACGGAGTTGCCCACACACTTGATACCCGTGGTGGCCACCACCCGTTGCCCCTGGATGGTCATGGCCTCCGCACCCCCGGCCCACAGTGCGTTGACGACAGCCTGAATGTCCTGCTGGTGCACCACGAGCGCATCGTCCTCCACGCCCGCCGGTTTCACGTCCAGCGGCGCGTCGTCGAGGACCACCCGCACCCCCGGGCCTGTGACCGGCTCCGTGGACGCCTCCAGCCCAGCTTGGCGCAGGGCATCGGACAGACCCTTGCCCCCGTCCATGCGGGCGGTGAGGGTCTCGACCTCGGCACGCAGTTCATCGGCGGTCTGACGGAGCTCCTCGTTGCGCCCCGCCTGCGCGGCCACCAACTCACGCATGCTCGCTGTGCGGTCGGAGCGCAGGTCGGTCCCTCGTGCGTTCAACGCGCTGACTGTGATCATGAATCCGGCCAGCAGGCACACGGCCACGGTCACGAGGCGGCCACGCAGCGAGCGCGGACGGCCGCCGGCGCGCGCCGACGCCCGCGATGCGTGCGCGGTGAACCGAGCCAGACCGTTGCCCATGCGCCCAGCCTAACCCGCGCCCGGGGAGCCCCGATGCTGGGGTTTCGCCTTTGCTGGATTACCCTTCTGAGTGCCAATGAAGGAGGACCAGTGCCCGAGTCCAAAATACGCAAGCAGGCCAAGACGAAGCAGCAGCAGAAGACTGCCGTCGAGGGTGCCGAGCGACGCAGCGAGCGCCAGCGCCTTTCCGGCGCCCAGAGGAACTGGGTGCCGTGGGTGTTCATCCCCGTCGGTCTCCTCGGAGTGCTGTGGATGGTTGTCTACAACCTCGCCGGCACCGACATCGGTTTCATGCGCGCGCTGGGTGACTGGAACGTGGCCATCGGCCTCGGGCTCATCGTCGCCAGCTTCTCGCTCATGACGCTCTGGAAGTGATCGCCCAGCCCCCCAGCCCTCTCAGGGGGGCGTCTTTTGACGCCGTCATCTTCGACCTCGACGGCACGCTCATCGACTCCCACGTGGCCATGGTGCGTTCCTACGAGCGATGGGCCGACGAGTTCGGCATTTCCCTTGAACGCCTCCCCCACCTGCTGGGCATGCCCAGTGCCGCCGTCTCCGAGGCACTGCTGCCCCCGGAGCACGTGGCCGCAGCCACGGAGCGGATCGAGGTCCTGGAGGTCACCGACACCGACGGCGTCGTGGCGCTGCCGGGAGCCCACACCGCCTTTGAGATCCTGCCGCACACCAGGGTGGCGATCGCGACCTCCTGCACCACCGACCTGATGCGGGCCCGCCTCGCCGCGGCCCGGCTTCCCTTCCCCGACGTCATCGTGACGCGCGACCAGGTGACCCATGGCAAACCGGCACCGGACAGCTTCCTCCTGGCGGCCCACCGCCTGGGCGTCGACCCAGCGCGCGCCCTGGTGGTCGAGGATGCGCCCGCCGGAATCGAGGCTGCACGCGCCGCCGGCTGCCCCGTGCTCGGCATCGCGTCCACGAAGCACCCGGACGACCTCCCGGCCGATGCCGTGGTGCCGGACCTCTCCCACGTGGAGTGGCAGGTGGACGTCGACGGCCGGATCTCCGTGCAGCTTCGCCACCCGTGACGCCATCACCAAACAAACCCAAACGGGCGCTCCGGAAAACCAATTGACCGGATGGCGTCCGCCGAATGACACGGCGGTCTCCGGCAATTCGGCCAAGTGAGCGTCCACTTGCACCCTGCATGACGGGGCAATTCCCGGCGACCGGCTCCGCAAGACGTCCACTTGCACCCTGCATGACGGGGCAATTCCCGGCGACCGGCTCCGCAAGACGTTTGACACGGACACAAACGGATAGCAAGATGTCCGTATGGGTCCGCAGCAGTGGGCTTCAGTTCGACAAGGATGTCAACGAAAGGTGGTGTGACATGTCCCTCCCGGACGCCACACTGAACAAGAACCTGGAAGGCAGCAGCGCACGGGCCCGCGTGCAGCGGTTCGGCGGCTACCTCGCCGGCATGATCATGCCCAACATCGGCGCCTTCATCGCCTGGGGGCTCATCACGGCCCTCTTCATCCCGACGGGATGGCTGCCCAACGCATCACTGGCTGCCCTCGTCGGTCCCACCATCACCTACCTCCTCCCCATCCTGATCGGCTACACGGGTGGCCGGATGGTGCACGGCCAGCGAGGCGCCGTCATCGGTGCCCTTGCCACGATGGGCGCCATCGCGGCCGCCGAGATCCCCATGTTCCTCGGGGCCATGGTCATGGGCCCGCTGGCCGCCTTCGTGCTGAAGAAGTTCGACAAGGCCATCGACGGCAGGGTCCCCAGCGGCTTCGAGATGCTCGTGGACAACTTCTCCCTGGGCATCATCGGCGCCGGCATGGCAGTCCTTGGCAAACTGGGCATCGGTCCCGTCGTCGGCATCCTCGTCGAATGGCTCGGATCCGGCGTCGGCTGGCTCGTGAGTCACTCCCTGCTGCCACTGGCCTCCATCTTCATCGAGCCCGCCAAGGTGCTCTTCCTCAACAACGCCATCAACCACGGCGTGCTCTCTCCGCTGGGCGCCGCGGAGTCGCAGGAACTCGGCAAGTCCGTCCTGTTCATGCTCGAGTCCAACCCCGGCCCGGGCCTCGGCCTGCTGCTCGCGTTCATCTTCTTCGGACCGACGAAGCTGCGGGGCGCCACCTGGGGCTCCGTCATCATCCACTTCTTCGGCGGCATCCACGAGATCTACTTCCCCTACATCCTCATGAAGCCCCGCATGATCCTGGCCACCATCGCCGGCGGCATGACGGGCATCGCCACCGCACTGGTCCTGGGCGCGGGCCTCGTGGCCCCGGCCTCGCCAGGCAGCATCATCGCCTACACGCTCGTAGCACCCCGCGGGGGGCTGATCCCGGTCTACGCCTCGGTGCTGACAGCCACATTGGTCTCCTTCTTCGTGGCCGCCGTGCTGTTCGGCTTCGGCCGCGGCAAGGACGTCGCGGACGAGATGGCCCTGCCCACTGCGCACGAAGAGGTCGTCGAAGAATCCCTCATCGCCTCCACCGCACCCGTCATGACGGCCACCCGATCCATCGCCGGCAAGGACGTGAAGAAGCTCATCATTGCCTGCGACGCAGGCATGGGCTCCAGCGTCATGGTGGCCGGCGCCATGAAGAAGAAGCTGGCCCCCTATGGCGTGACAGTCGTCCACTCCCCCGTCAACGACGTCCCTGCCGACGCTCAGCTGATCATGTCCCAGTCAGGTCTGGCACCCCGCGTTCGCGCCGTCGCCCCCAACGCCGTCATCGTCACCTTCGAACAGTTCGTGGGCGACCCCGCCTTCGCCCGCATCGAGCAGGCCATCAGATTGGGAGAGACCATTGAGTGACGACGTCCTGGCACGCGACTCCATCCGACTCGGACTGAGCGCCGCCGACAAGACCGAGGCCATCCGCCTGTGTGGCGCGGCCCTGCTGGAGGCCGGCGCCATCCAGCCCCCGTACGCCGACGCCATGTTCGACCGTGAGCGCGAGGTCTCCACGTTCTTGGGTGAGGGCTTCGCCATCCCGCACGGCACCAACGACTCCCGCAAGTGGATCAACCGGGCAGCCCTGGGCTTCCTGCAGTTCCCCGAGGGCGTCGACTGGGACGGCGAAACCGTCCACGTCTGCATCCCCATCGCCAGCAACTCCGACGAGCACATCGGCATCCTGGGCGCGCTCGCCGAGGTACTCATGGAGCCCGAGGCCGCCGAGAAGCTGCGCACCACCACCAGCGTGGACGAGGTCCTGTCCCTGCTGTCCGCCATTGGAGAAGAGGAATAATGCTTGCACTGCGCTTCTACGCCCCCGGAGACCTCCGGCTCGACGACGTCCCGGAGCCCGTCTGCGGTACCGACGAGGTCAAGATCCGCGTCAGGAACTGCTCCACCTGCGGCACGGACGTCAAAATCCGCAACAACGGCCACCAGAACCTGACCCCACCGCGCATCATCGGCCATGAGGTGGCCGGTGAGATCGTCGAGGTGGGTGCAGACGTGACGGGTGACTGGACGACCGGCGACCGGGTACAGGTCATCGCGGCCGTCCCCTGCGGTGACTGCCACGAGTGCCGCAAGGGCTGGATGGCGGTCTGCCAGAACCAGACCTCCATCGGCTACCAGTACGACGGCGGCTTTGCCGAGTACATGATCGTGCCGCAGCAGGTGCTCAAGGTGGACGGGCTCAACAGGATCCCGGACAACGTGGGCTTCGACGAGGCCTCCGCCGCCGAACCCTTCGCCTGCGCCATCAACGCCCAGGAGCAGCTCGGCATCGAGGAGGGCGACGACGTCGTCATCTTCGGCGCCGGCCCCATCGGCTGCATGCACGTCCGGATCGCCCGCGGCGTCCACAAGGCCGGCCGCATCATCCTCGTCGACGTCAACGAGCAACGCCTGCAGATGTCCGCCGACGCCGTCCATCCCGAGGTCATCATCAACGCCGCGGAGGTGGACGTGGTGCAAAAGGTCATGGAGCTCACGGACGGCCGCGGCGCCGACGTCATCATCACGGCCACCCCCGCCAACATCACGCAGGAGCAGGCCATCGCTATGGCGGCCCGCAACGGCCGCATCAGCTTCTTCGGTGGACTCCCCAAGACCAACCCCACGATCACGTGCGATTCCAACCTGGTGCACTACCGCCAGCTCCACATCCACGGGGCCAACGGTTCCGCACCGGAGCACAACAAGCGGGCGCTGGCCTACATCTCCTCCGGGGAGGTGCCGGTGGCCGACCTCATCACCCGCCGCATCCCGCTGGCACAGGTGATGGATGCCTTCGGCATCGTGGAACGCGGTGAGGCCATCAAGGTCACCATCGAGACCAACTGAGGCAGGATTCAACCCATGAGCAGCAACGCAGCCACCCCCAGCCGCAGCCTCTACGCGCCGCAGCGTCACGACGAAATCGTCGCGGCGGCGCGCAGGGCGGGGCGGGTCGAGGTCAACGGCCTCGCCGACCAGCTGAACGTGACACCCGAGACCATTCGCCGCGACCTCGCGGCACTGGAGCGTCTCGGGAAGATCCGGCGGGTGCACGGCGGCGCGCTGCCCATGGCTGAGACCGAGCCGGAGCCGTCGCTGCTGGACCGTCTCGGCCTGCACTCCGACGCCAAGGAGCGGATCGCGGCACGCGCCATCCTGGAGCTCCCGTCGCAGGGCACCGTTCTGCTGGATTCCGGGACCACGACGCTGGCCATCGCGCGAGCCCTTCCGCCGGAGTCGGAACTGGACGTGGTGACCAACTCCGTGGCCATCGCCGCGGTCCTGGCGGACCACCCCCGGCTGGCCGTGCACATGCTGGGGGGCACCATCCGTCAGCGCACCGGCGCCTGCGTCGGGCACTGGGCCACGGACGCCCTGGCGACGCTGTGCATCGACGTGGCCTTCATCGGTGTCAACGGCTTCAGCCCGTCGCGTGGCATGACCACCCCCGACGAGGCCGAGGCTGCCGTCAAGCGGGCCATGGTCGCCAACTCGCGGCGACCCGTCGTGGTGGCTGACTCGTCCAAGGCGTACCAGGACCGGCTCCACCGTTTCGCCACCACCGACGACATCGCGATGCTCATCACCGACGACGGACTGGACAACGAGACCGCCGCCGCGCTCGATGCCGGCGGACTGGAAGTGGTGCTGTCATGATCGTCACCGTCACCCCCAACCCCAGCATCGACCGCACCGTCACGGTGGAGCGGCTGGAGGTGGGCGAGATCAACCGCGCCATCTCCTCCAGGCTGGACCCCGGCGGCAAGGGCGTGAACGTGTCCCGGGCGCTGTCGGCCAACGGATGCCCCACGCTGGCCCTCGTCCCGCTCGGCGGACCCGACGGCCGACTGCTGGAGTCACTCCTGGAGGAGGCGGCCGTCGAGTTCCGGGTCGTCCACCTCTCAGGCACCACGCGGACCAACGTCGCCGTCGTGGACCCCACCGGCCAGACCACCAAGATCAACGACCAGGGCCCGGTCCTCACGGCCGACGAACTGGTGGCGCTCCGCGCGGCCATCCTCGCCAGTGCCACCGAGGCCGACTGGTTGGCGCTGTGCGGCAGCCTGCCGCCCGGCGCACCGGCCACCTGGTTCTCCGACATCATCGGCTCCCACCCAGCCCGGGTGGCGGTCGACGCCTCCGGCGACGCCTTCCGGCACGCCGTGGCCGCCGGACCCGACCTCATCAAACCCAACCTCGAGGAGCTGGAGGACCTGGTGGGCCGCAGCCTGCCGACCTTCGGCGACGTCCTCGAGGCGTCACGCGCCGTCGTCGACGGCGGTGTCGCTCTGGTGGTGGTCAGTCTCGGCTCCGCCGGCGCCCTGGCCGTCAGTGGCGACGGGCACTGGTTCGCCTCGGCCCTCGTCGCGGCACCCCTGTCCACCGTCGGTGCCGGCGACTGCCTGCTGGCGGGACTGCTCCAGGCCCTGCAGGCCGGGAAGTCACCCCAGGATGCGCTCGTCGAGGGCGTCGCCTGGGGCTCCGCCGCCGTCGGCCTGCCCGGAAGCCAGGTGCCGGGAAAAGGGAGCATCGCCGCCGTCACCGTCTCCACCCATATGCCACCCTTGACCACCCTCTTGACCCCCACCCCGTCACAGCCGACACGAAGGGCCTCCACCATGACCACCCGCACCGCCACCATCGCCTCCTCCGTCGGGCTGCACGCCCGCCCCGCCACTCTGTTCACCAAGAGGGTGGCCGCGGCCGGCATCCCCATCACGGTGGGACGGGCCGACGGCAGGACCGTCAACGCCGCGTCGATGCTCGCCGTCATGGCACTCGGCGCCAAGTGCGGTGACCAGGTGGTCCTCACATCCGAGGGCGACAACGCGGAGCAGATCCTCGACGACCTTGTGTCGTTCCTGGAGACCGACCACGACGCCAGGGCGTGAGCATGCGCACCCTCACCGGAATCGGAGTCAGCGGCGGCACCGCCGTCGGCATCGTGGCACTTGTCGCCCCGCCGCAGCCCCTGCCTGACGAACCCGCCAGCACTGACCTGGCCGCTGACCTGGATCGGGTGGAGGAGGCACTGGAAGCGGTCGCGACCCGACTCGACGCGACCGCCGCACTCCTCGACGGCGACGCCGCGGACATGATCTCCGCGGCAGCTGCCATCGCCCGCGACCCGGGGCTTCTTGATGCCGTCTCGACGCACCTGCACGACCTCGGGGCGGCGCACGCACTGCACGCCGCCGTCGAGGGATACGCCGCGGAGTTCACCGAACTGGGCGGCTACTTCGCGGAGCGCGTCACCGACCTGCTGGACGTTGGCGCCCGCGCCGAGGCCCTCCTGCTGGGCCGCCCCATGCCCGGCGTCCCGGAGTTGCGCGAGCCGAGCGTCGTCATCGCCCACGACCTGGCCCCCGCCGACACCGCCGTCATGGACCCCGCCCTCGTGGTGGGCATCGTGACCGAGGCCGGGGGCCGCACCAGCCACACGGCCATCATTGCCTCGCAGCGCGGCATCCCCGCCATCGTGCAGGCCAGGGGCGCCCTCGACATCCCCGACGGCGTCCGCGTGGGCATCGACGGCGACACCGGCGAACTGGTCATCGACCCCGACGAGGCGTGGTCCACCGCCCGGGAGGAGAAGAAGTTGGCGCGGGCACGCATCAGCGAATGCTCCGGCCCCGGCGCCACGTCGGACGGTCACCCCGTCCTGCTGTTGGCCAACATCGGCAATGCGGCGGACGCAGAACTCGCCGGGGCAGCCGACGTCGAGGGTGTGGGGTTGTTCCGCACCGAGTTCCTGCACCTGTCGGCCACGCAGGCCCCCACCGTCGAGGAGCAGGCAGCCGAGTACGTCCGCGTCCTGACCCCCTTCGGGGACCGCCCCGTGACCGTGCGGACGCTCGATGCGGGCGCGGACAAGCCGCTGGCGTTCGCCGACCTCGGCCCGGAACCCAACCCGGCTCTCGGACGGCGCGGGCTGCGCCTCATGGTGGAGCGCGAGGACCTCCTCGACGACCAGCTGACCGCCCTGGCCAGGGCCGCCGCCGAGACGGGGGCACTCGTGAAGGTGATGGCACCCATGGTGGCAACCGCGCAGGAGGCGGACTGGTTCACCGGTCGCGCACACGCAGCCGGCCTGCCGGTGGCGGGCGTCATGATCGAGGTGCCGGCTGCGGCGCTGCGGTCACACCAAGTGCTGCAGGTGACGGACTTCGCGAGCCTCGGCACCAATGACCTCGCCCAGTACACGATGGCGGCGGACCGCATGGTGGGCGAGCTGTCCGCCCTGCTGGACCCGTGGCAGCCGGCCGTGCTGGACATGGTGGCCGCCGCCTGCGACGGCGGGCGCGCCACCGGCAAACCGGTCGGGGTGTGCGGCGAGTCCGCCGGCGACCCACTCATGGCGTTGGTCCTCACGGGGCTCGGCGTCACCAGCCTCTCCATGTCGGTGCAGCGCGTGCCGATGGTGCGGTGG
>JBDSRF010000201.1:0-12672 GCA_039929445.1 Arachnia sp.
ATGTGCCCGGCGATGATCACCATCACCATGCCGATGGCCAGGATCAGGATGTAGGAGTTGCCGTTGAGGACCGACGTGATGTTCTGCGGCGTCAGCAGCGAACCATCGGTCAGGAACTGCATGAGTACCAGGAGGACCAGGAAGGCCACGAGCAGACCCACGGTCCGCAGCTGTGACATGAGATAGGAGACAATCCCCTTCTCATGCGCCTTCTTGATGGGCGCTGTCGTCTCTGTCGACATCTTCTCAGTCCTTCTCGAGGGTCATGTAACGAATAAGGGTTTCCGGCGTGGCCTCGGCCACGGGGAAGTCGCCGGTGATGCGGCCTTCGGCGAGGGTGTAGATGCGGTCGCAGATGCCGAGGAGTTCCGGCAGCTCTGAGCTGATGACGATGACAGCCTTGCCCGCGTCAACGAGCTGGTTGATGATCCCGTAGATCTCGAATTTGGCCCCCACGTCGATCCCACGGGTGGGCTCGTCGAGGATCAACACCTCGGGTTCCGTGAACATCCACTTGCTGAGGACCACCTTCTGCTGGTTGCCGCCGGAGAGTGTCCCGGTCTTGACACCCACATTGGGGGCCTTGATTCGCATGGACTTGCGGTACTCGTTGGCGACGATGGTCTCCCGGTTGCCGTCCACCCAGCCCTTGGGGGCAAGTTTGGACAGTCCCGCCATGGAGATGTTGCGCTTGATGTCCTCGATGAGGTTCAGACCGTACTTCTTCCGGTCCTCCGTGGCGTAGGCGATGCCGTGCTTGATGGCGGCCCCGGTGCTGGTGGCCTCGATGGGCTTGCCGTCCATGTACAGCTGCCCCGTGATGTTGGAGCCGTAGCTGTGCCCGAAGACGCTCATGGCCAGCTCTGTGCGGCCGGCGCCCATCAGTCCGGCGATGCCGACGACTTCCCCGGCCCGGACCACGACGTTCGCGTTGTCAACAATCACCCGGTCGTGCTGCTGGGGGTGGTGAACGGTCCAGTTCTCGATGCGCAGGACCTCCTCACCGATGTTCGAGACGCGCTCGGGGTATCGGTTGGTGAGTTCGCGGCCGACCATGCCCTTGATGATCCGGTCCTCCGACACCTCCCCTGACTGCAGGTCAAGTGTTTCGATGGTCTGGCCGTCGCGGATCACGGTGACGTGGTTCGCGATGGCGCGGATCTCGTTCAGTTTGTGGCTGATGATGATGCAGGTGACGCCCTGGTCACGCAGACCGCGGATCAGGTCAAGCAGGTGGGCGGAATCCTCGTCGTTGAGGGCGGCCGTCGGCTCGTCCAGGATTAGAAGTTTGACGTCCTTGCTCATGGCTTTGGCAATCTCGACGAGCTGCTGCTTGCCGACGCCGATGTCCATGATCTTGGTGGCGGGGTTCTCCCGCAGGCCCACGCGCCGCAGCAACTCTGCCGCCTGCACGTTGGTGGCGTTCCAGTCGATGAGCAGACCGGATTTGCGCTCGTTGCCGAGGAAGATGTTCTCGGCGATGGAGAGGAACGGGCTGAGTGCCAGTTCCTGATGGATGATGACGATGCCGGCCTTCTCCGAGTCACGGATGCTGCCGAACTGGACCTCTTCACCCTCCAGGATGATCTGGCCCTCGTAGTCGCCGCTCGGGTAGACACCCGAGAGGACCTTCATGAGTGTGGACTTGCCCGCACCGTTCTCGCCGCAGATGGCGTGAACCTCTCCCCGCTCAACCTTGATGGTCACGTCGGAGAGCGCTTTGACGCCCGGGAAGGTCTTGGTGATGTTGCGCATCTCCAGGATGTGATCGTTCACGATTCCGCCTTCGTGTAGGGAGTGTCAGAAGAAGGGGCCGGAACCTCGCGGTCCCAGCCCCTTCCTCCGGTCGGGACTTACTTGCCTGACTCGACCTGCTCCTTGGTGTAGTAACCGGAGTCAACCACAACCTTCATGAGATTGTCCTTGGTGACCACAACGGACTCCAGCAGGAATGCGGGAACAACCTTGACCTTGTTGTCGTAGGTCTTGGTGTCGTTGACCTCGGGCTCCTTGCCCTGCAGGACGGCGTCGACCATGTCGACGGCCTTGGCCGCGAGGTCGCGGGTGTCCTTGAGGATGGTGGAGTACTGGTTGCCGTCGAGGATGAGCTTGCAGGACGGCACCTCCGCATCCTGGCCGGTGATGATCGGGACGGGAGCGCCTGCACCCTGGATGGAGGTGAGGACACCGCGGGAGAGACCGTCGTAGGCGCACAGGGCGCCGTCCATCTTCTCACCCTTGGCGTAGAAGCCGCCGAGGATGGCGTCGCAACGCTTCTGGGCCTCTTCCTGCTTCCAGTAAGGGGTGGCCGTCTGCTCGAGCGTCGTCTGACCGGACTGGACCTTGACGACACCGGAGTCGATGTACTTCTGGACGACGCTCATGGCGCCGTTGTAGAAGAACTGCGAGTTGTTGTCGGTCACGGCGCCGGAGAAGATCTCGACGTTGAAGGGACCCTTCTTGTCGGTCTCCTTGCCGTCCGCGTCGAGGACGCCGAGGCCCTGCAGCAGCGAGGTGCCCTGCTGGACGCCGACGTTCTGGTTGTCGAACGTGACGTAGTAGTCGACGTTCGGGGTCTCGTTGATGAGGCGGTCGTAGGCGATGACCTTGACGCCCTGCTCACCGGCCTTCTTCAGGCCGTTGGCCAGGGTCGTGCCGTCGATCGAGGCAATGATGAGCGCCTTGGCGTTCTTGCCCAGCACGGCGTCGAGCTGCTGCTGCTGCTGCGGGATGTCGTCGTTCGCGTAGAGGAGGTCTACCTTGTAGCCCTTGTCCTCCAGCGCCTTCTTGACGTTGTTGCCGTCGTCGATCCAGCGCTGCGACGTCTTGGTGGGCATGAGCACGCCGACGAGCGCACCGGCGCCGTCGCCGCCAGCGGGGGTCTTGTCGCCACCCGTCGTGGGGGTCGTCTCGTCGTTGCTGCACCCAGCGAGGGCGGCAGCACCGATGACTCCGGCTGCGCCGAGCCCGAGCAGAAATTGCCTGCGGTCCATTCAGATACTCCTTAGTAGGCCGCACCGATGCGGCATTGCCTGGATCCTATTGCCCCGCCCCCCTCGACCTCCGATTGGGGTCGACAACTGGCCGGAAGCCCCAATTAGATCGACCGGACCGCCGGAACCACAACCTGAACACCCGAAACGCGCATTGCAAGTTCATAACGATTGCGCAGACAACAACGACGGGGAACCGGGCACTGTGCCCGACTCCCCGTCGTTGTGGTGATGACTGCTACGCGATGCTCAACGCATCTCGCCGAAGTCGATGTCGTCCAGCGGCACGCCGGGGCCGCCGGCCTCGCTACCGAAGGAGTAGTCGTACGGGTCATAGCTCATCGTGTAGGCCGTGGCCCGTGCATCCTCAGTGGGTTCCACCCGAATGTTGCGGTACCGCTCCAGGCCCGTGCCGGCCGGGATCAGCTTGCCCAGGATGACGTTCTCCTTCAGGCCGATGAGCGAGTCGCTCTTGCCCTGGATGGCGGCATCGGTGAGCACCTTGGTCGTCTCCTGGAAGGAGGCGGCCGAGAGCCACGAGTCGGTGGCCAGGGAGGCCTTCGTGATGCCCATGAGCACGGGACGACCCTCGCCGGGCTGCCCACCCTCGGTGAGCGCCTTGCGGTTGGCCAGCTCGTAGCCCTGGCGGTCGACGAGCTCGCCCGGCATCATCGTGGTGTCGCCGGAGTCGATGACCGTCACGCGACGGAGCATCTGGCGCACGATGATCTCGATGTGCTTGTCGTGGATCGGGGCACCCTGGGTGCGATACACACGCTGGACCTCGCCCACCAGGTGCTCCTGCACCTTGCGGAGACCGCGGATCCGCAGGACGTCCTGCGGGTCCACCTGGCCGGCGGTGAGCTGCTGCCCGAGGACAACGCGCGCGCCGTCGCGGACGGAGTAGCGGACGCCGTTGGCATCCTCGAACTCCAGCCGTGTGCGACGACCCACCGGGTACTCGAGGTCCTCGCCGCCGTCATCGCGGACGATGACAATCTTGCGGCTGCGGTCGCCGTCCTCGATGCGCACGACGCCGTCGGCCTCGGCGATCGGGGCCTTGCCCTTGGGCTGACGCGCCTCGAACAGTTCCACGACGCGGGGCAGGCCCTGCGTGATGTCGTCGCCTGCCACACCACCGGTGTGGAAGGTACGCATCGTGAGCTGGGTGCCGGGCTCACCGATGGACTGGGCGGCCACGATACCGACGGCCTCACCCACGTCCACGAGGAGACCCGTGGCCAACGAACGGCCGTAGCACAGGGCGCAGGTACCGGACGTCGCCTCGCACGTCAGCACGGAGCGGACCTTGACGGCCGTGATGCCGGCCGCGATCAGCTTGTCGATGTGCGCGTCACCGAGGTCGGTGCCGGCCACGACGAGGATGTTCCCGTCGGAGTCGACGACGTCAACGGCAAGGGTGCGTGCGTACACGGCAGTCTCGACGTCAACGACCATCTCGGCGGTGGCGCCCTCGGTGAGGGGATCTACAGCCTGCGACACGAGCTTGCCGGAGGCGTCCTGGCCGGGCTTGAACCAGGTGGCGATCGTCTTGGTGAGGCCGCGTTCGGTTCCGCAGTCCTCTTCGCGGATGATGACGTCCTGGGACACGTCGACGAGTCGACGTGTGAGGTAACCCGAGTCTGCGGTGCGCAGAGCCGTGTCGGCCTGTCCCTTGCGGCCACCGTGCGTGGAGATGAAGTACTCCAGAACGGACAGGCCCTCGCGGAAGTTCGACTTGATGGGTCGGGCGATGATGTCGCCCTTCGGGTTGGCCACCAGCCCTCGCATCGCGGCGATCTGACGCATCTGCGTCATGTTTCCTCGAGCACCGGAGTCCACCATCATGAAGATAGGGTTGTCGGTGGTGAAGTTGTCCTTCATCGCCTGCGTCAACTCTGCGGTCGCGTCGTTCCAGATGTCGATGAGCTCCTGACGGCGCTCATCCTCTGTCACGGAACCACGCTCGTAGAGCTTGTCCACCTTCGTGGCACGGATCTCGTAGCCGGCCAGGATCTCCGCCTTGTTGGGCGGGGTCTGGACGTCGGAGATGGACACGGTCACACCGGAGCGGGTCGCCCAGTGGAATCCGAGGTCCTTCAGGTTGTCCAGCGTGTGCGCCACGACGATCTTCGGGTAGCTCTCGGCCAGTTCGTTGACGATCCGACCCAGCACCTTCTTGCCGACGACCTCGTTGATGTAGCCGAAGTCCTGCGGCAGCGCCTCGTTGAAGAGGGCGCGCCCCAGGGTGGTCTCCACCAGGAACGATCCGTCGTGGCGCGGCGAGAGGCCGGCGGGCACGACATCGGTGAGGCGGAGCTTGATCCGTGCACCGACGGCCAGGTCACCACGGTCGAACGCCATGAGGGCCTCCGACAGCGACGAGAAGGCGCGACCGGCGCCGGCGTCGCCGCGCTCCGTCGTCAGGAAGTAGGTGCCGATGATCATGTCCTGGGTGGGCATGGTCACGGGACGACCGTCGGCGGGCTTCAGGATGTTGTTGGTGGACAGCATCAGGATGCGGGCCTCGGCCTGCGCCTCCGCACTCAGCGGCAGGTGCACGGCCATCTGGTCACCATCGAAGTCTGCGTTGAACGCGGTGCAGACGAGCGGGTGGATCTGGATGGCCTTGCCCTCGATGAGCTGCGGCTCGAACGCCTGGATGCCGAGACGGTGCAGGGTGGGTGCACGGTTCAGCAGCACCGGGTGCTCCTGGATGACCTCTTCGAGGACATCCCACACCACGGGGCGCTGGCGCTCGACCATGCGCTTGGCGGCCTTGATGTTCTGGGCGTGGTTGAGGTCGTCGAGACGCTTCATGACGAACGGCTTGAACAGCTCGAGCGCCATGGCCTTCGGCAGACCACACTGGTGCAGCTTCAGCTGCGGGCCCACCACGATGACGGAACGTCCCGAGTAGTCGACGCGCTTGCCCAGCAGGTTCTGGCGGAACCGGCCCTGCTTGCCCTTCAGCATGTCCGAGATGGACTTCAGGGGGCGGTTGCCGGGGCCCGTCACCGGACGTCCACGACGACCGTTGTCGAACAGCGAGTCAACAGCCTCCTGCAGCATCCGCTTCTCGTTGTTCACGATGATCTCGGGTGCACCGAGGTCCAGCAGGCGCTTCAGGCGGTTGTTCCGGTTGATGACGCGACGGTAGAGGTCGTTCAGGTCGGAGGTGGCGAAACGGCCACCGTCGAGCTGCACCATGGGGCGCAGGTCCGGCGGGATGACCGGGACGGCGTCCAGCACCATGCCGGCGGGGTCGTTGCCGCCGCTGAGGAACGCCGCCACGACCTTGAGCCGCTTCAGGGCACGCGTCTTGCGCTGGCCCTTGCCAGTGGCGATGGTCTCGCGCAGCGACGCCTGCTCGGCGACGAGGTCGAAGGTGCGGAGGCGACGCTGGATCGCCTCGGCGCCCATGTAGCCCTCGAAGTACTTGCCGAAGCGCTTCGTCATTTCGCGGTAGAGGATCTCGTCGCCCTCGAGGTCCTGGACCTTCAGCGTCTTGAAACGGTCCCACACCTCCTGGATGCGATCGAGCTGACGCTGCGTCCGGGTGCGGAGCTGCGTCATCTCCTTCTCGGCGCCGTCGCGGACGCGGCGCTTCATGTCGGCCTTGGCGCCCTCGGCCTCCAACTGCGCGAGGTCCTCCTCGAGCTTGCGGGTGCGGGCCTCGATGTCGGCGTCACGACGCTGGGCGACCTGCTTGGTCTCCACCTCGACCTTGGCCTGCAGCGAGGACAGGTCGCGGTGACGCGCCTCCACGTCGACGGCCGTGATCATGTGCGCAGCGAAGTAGATGACCTTCTCCAGGTCCTTCGGTGCGATGTCCAACAGGTAGCCGAGACGGCTCGGAACACCCTTGAAGTACCAGATGTGCGTCACAGGTGCGGCGAGTTCCACGTGGCCCATGCGCTCACGACGCACGTTGCTACGGGTGACCTCGACGCCACAGCGCTCGCAGATGATGCCCTTGAAGCGGACACGCTTGTACTTGCCGCAGTAGCACTCCCAGTCCCGGGTGGGGCCGAAGATCTTCTCGCAGAAGAGGCCGTCGCGCTCGGGCTTGAGGGTGCGGTAGTTGATGGTCTCAGGCTTCTTGACCTCGCCATGGGACCATTCGCGAATCTGGTCGGCGCTCGCCAGGCCAATCCGCAGTTCGTCGTAGAAGTTCACGTCCAGCACGTTGATTCTCTCTCTCCCGCGCCGTATGCGCACTCGCGGTGATTCATAAGTCTTGTGTCGTTGAGGGGACGGAGTCCCCCGGCTTCATGTCGCGTACGAAATCCGCCGGGGGCACACGGGGGCACTGCCCCCGTGGGCTCAAACTTCACCGACGTCCATGAAGTGGTCACCACCGGGGCGGCGGCCCAGGTCGATGCCGAAGTCCTCGGCGGACCGGAGGTCCTCCTCGGAATCACGCAGGTCGATCACGCGTCCGTCGTCGGAGAGCACCTCAACGTTCAGGCAGAGGGACTTCATCTCCTTCACCAGCACCTTGAACGACTCGGGGATGCCGGGCTCGGGGATGTTCTCGCCCTTGACGATGGCCTCGTAGACCTTCACACGGCCGGGAACGTCGTCGGACTTGATGGTGAGGAGCTCCTGCAGTGCCCAGGCTGCGCCATAGGCCTCCAGCGCCCACACCTCCATCTCACCGAAGCGCTGCCCACCGAACTGTGCCTTACCACCCAGCGGCTGCTGCGTGATCATGGAGTACGGACCGGTGGAGCGTGCGTGGATCTTGTCGTCCACCAGGTGGTGGAGCTTCAGCATGTACATGTAGCCAACACCCACCTTCTCGGGGTACGGCTCGCCGGAGCGACCGTCGAAGAGGCTGGCCTTGCCGCTGGCGTCAATGAGTCGCACGTTGTCACGGGTCGGCAGCGTGTGCTCCAGCAGACCAGTGATCTCGTTCTCCCCTGCGCCGTCGAAGACGGGGGTGGCGAGCTTGGAGTCGCCCTCGACACGGCCGAGGCCGACATCGACGAGGCGCTCGGCCCAGGCTTCCTTGACGCCGGTGACGTCCCAGCCGGTCTTGGCGACCCACCCGAGGTGGTTCTCCAGCACCTGGCCGACGTTCATTCGCGACGGGACACCCAGCGGGTTCAGGACGATGTCGACGGGCGTGCCGTCCTCCATGAAGGGCATGTCCTCGACCGGCAGGATCTTCGAGATGACGCCCTTGTTGCCGTGGCGTCCGGCGAGCTTGTCACCGTCGGAGATCTTGCGCTTCTGGGCCACGTGGACGCGGACCAGCTGGTTGACGCCGGGGGGCAGGTCGTCGTCCTCGGCGGAATCGAAGACGCGGACGCCGATGACGGTGCCGCTCTCGCCGTGGGGCACCTTGAGCGACGTGTCGCGGACCTCACGGGCCTTCTCGCCGAAGATGGCGCGCAGAAGGCGCTCCTCCGGGGTCAGCTCGGTCTCGCCCTTCGGCGTGACCTTGCCCACCAGGATGTCGCCCGCGGAGACCTCGGCGCCGATGCGGATGATGCCGCGCTCGTCGAGGTCGGCCAGCATCTCGTCGGAGATGTTGGGGATGTCGCGGGTGATTTCCTCGGCACCGAGCTTGGTGTCGCGGGCGTCAACTTCGTGCTCCTGGATGTGGATCGAGGTGAGGACGTCGTCCTGCACGATCCGCTGGCTCAGGATGATGGCGTCCTCGTAGTTGAGGCCTTCCCACGGCATGAATGCCACGAGGAGGTTCTTCCCGAGGGCGAGCTCACCCTTCTCCGTGCACGGACCGTCAGCCAGGGGGGTGCCCACCTCGACACGCTCGCCACTGGCGACGAGCGGACGCTGGTTGATGCACGTGCCGGCGTTGGAGCGGACGAACTTGTCGAGCTTGTAGGTGATGTAGGTGCCGTCGTCGTTGGCGATCTCGATGAGGTCGGCGGCGACGGACTGCACCACACCCGGCTTCTTGGCCAGCGTGACGTCACCCACGTCGACAGCGGCGCGGTACTCCATGCCGGTGCCCACGAACGGGGATTCGTTGCTGACCAGCGGGACGGCCTGGCGCTGCATGTTGGCACCCATGAGGGCTCGCGATGCGTCGTCGTGCTCCAGGAACGGGATCAGGGCGGTGGCCACTGACACCATCTGGCGCGGGGAGACGTCCATGTAGTGGACGTCACTGGCGGGGACGGTGTCGGCGTCGCCGTGCTTGATGCGCACGAGGACACGGTCCTCGGTCAGGCGACCCTGGTCGTCCATGGCGGCGTTGGCCTGGGCGATCGCGTAGCGATCCTCCTCGTCGGCCGTCATGTACTGGATCTCGTCGGTGACCTGGCCGTCGACCACCTTGCGGTAGGGCGTCTCGATGAAGCCGTACGCGTTCACGCGGGCGAAGGACGCCAGCGAACCGATGAGGCCGATGTTCGGGCCTTCAGGGGTTTCGATGGGGCACATGCGGCCGTAGTGGGACGAGTGGACGTCTCGGACTTCCATGCCAGCGCGATCGCGGGACAGACCGCCGGGGCCCAGCGCGGACAGGCGACGCTTGTGCGTCAGGCCGGCCAGCGGGTTGTTCTGGTCCATGAACTGCGAGAGCTGGGAGGTTCCGAAGAACTCCTTGAGCGCCGCCGTCACGGGGCGGATGTTGATGAGCGTCTGCGGCGTGATGGCTTCGATGTCTTGCGTGGTCATGCGGTCGCGGACCACACGCTCCATGCGGCCGAGGCCGGTGCGCAGCTGGTTCTGGATGAGCTCACCCACGGTGCGCAGACGACGGTTGCCGAAGTGGTCGATGTCGTCGGCTTCCACCATGACGCCGTCGAGCTCGTCGAGGTGCTCGTGCAGCGCCACGATGTAGCGGATGGCGGCGACGATGTCCTCGACGGTCAGCACCTGCTGGTTGAACGGCAGTTCCAGGCCGAGCTTCTTGTTGATCTTGTAGCGACCGACCTTGGCCAGGTCGTAGCGCTTGGGGTTGAAGTAGTAGTTCTCCAACAGCGCCTGCGCCGCGTCGCGTGCCGGCGGCTCGCCAGGACGCAGCTTGCGGTAGATGTCGAGGAGGGCCTCGTCCTGGGTCTTGACCGAGTCCTTCTCGAGCGTGAGGCGCATCGACTCGTACTGGCCGAACTCCTCGAGGATCTTCTCCTCGCTCCAGCCGAGCGCCTTCAGCAGCACGGTGACGTTCTGCTTGCGCTTGCGGTCCAGGCGCACGAACACCATGTCGCGCTTGTCGATCTCGAACTCCAGCCACGCACCGCGCGACGGAATGATCTTGGTGGAGAAGATGTCCTTGTCGGACGTCTTGTCGGGCGTTTGCTCGAAGTAGACGCCCGGGGAACGGACGAGCTGCGACACGACGACGCGCTCCGTGCCGTTGACGATGAACGTGCCCTTGTCGGTCATGAGCGGGAAGTCGCCGATGAAGACGGTCTGGCTCTTGATCTCACCGGTGTCGTTGTTCACGAACTCCGCGGTCACGAACAGCGGGGCCGCGTACGTGGTGTCGCGGTCCTTGCACTCTTCGATGGTGTGCTTCGGTTCCTCGAAGCGGTGGTCACGGAACGACAGGGACATCGTCTCGTTGAAGTCCTCGATGGGTGAGATCTCCTCGAAGATCTCCTCGAGGCCCGAGCGGGTGTTGACGTCAGTGCGGCCGGCATCCAGCCGCTCCTTGACGTCGCGTTGCCAATCCTCGTTGCCAATCAGCCAGTTGTAGGAGTCAATCTGCAGGTCCAGAAGGTTGGGAACCTCGAGAGGTTCTGGGATCTTCGCGAACGAGATCCGTCCACTGGGCGAGACGACATTGGTGTTCTTCGACGCAGAGCGCGAGGCGGCCAAGATTCGGTCCTTCCAAGAACGCGATAAGCTGGTTCTCCGCATGGCAAGAGGCCCGTGTCAAACCACGGGCTTCAGTGCATAGCAGGGCAAAAAACCACTATAGGGCATGGCAGGACAAGCTCCAAACGCTTCTGGGGTCAGCAGACGCGTGGGTTCGATCACCGTTGATCTGCCGTCATCATAGCCACGACTGCCGCGAAGCAAACCCCCGGGGCCCACGACACGCCGTCGGAATCCACCGGAAGCGCCGCACACACCCCGGCAGCGTAGTGACACGTGGCACACACCCCCGCGAAGAACGGGACACGCCGCACTCACCACCCGGGAAAGCCGGACACGCCGCACGTACCCCTCGCCACGACGCCCACGTCCACGCCCCACACCCAACTGCGCGAGTCCGGTCACGCCCCCTCGCCCTCGTGAACAGGCTCCCACTGAGTCACCCGCCATGGCCTGACCGGACACGCCGCACGCACCCCTCGCCACGACTCATACGTCCACGCCCCCCCACCCAACTGCGCGAGTCCGGACACGCCCGCACCCACGCAGAGCGAGGAGACGCACGCGTCCACAGCTCACACCCATCACCGCGAGTCCGGATCTTGTCGTACGTAACTGCGCCGACCGATGGCCAGACTTGTCAACAGGCGAGGACCCAAGTGCCGATGCCGTCACACGCTGACCACCATGCGGAGCATGAGCACTCGCATTCACCCGCTGGGAGGTCACGGCGTCGTGACGAGAACGCAGCTGCTGTCCTCCGGAATGAGCAGAGCGACGATGAGGGCGCTGATCGAAGCGGGCGACGTCGTCCGCCTGGATCGCAGCCGGTACGCACTTCCCGGCACGGAGCCGCACATCGTCACGGCCGTTGCTGCAGGTGGGACCCTGACTTGTCTGTCGGCGCTGGGGCAGCTTGGAGTGAAAAACTCTGGACAGCGAGACGGTGCATGTTCGAAGACACGTCAGGCGAAGACGTGGACGGGAGCTCCCGGACGACGTCACGGAGTGCACCTCTCCCGTCCACCTGCCCGATCATCCGCTGGATGACCTCGAGACTGCGCTGGGAGTCGTGCTGACCAACCACACGGACGAGGAGTGCGTCGTGGTTCTCGACTCCATCCTCAATCAACGACTCCGGGGGCGTCCAGAACTGCATGCCGCGCTGGCGGGGCACAGCCACCGCGCGAGCAGGCTGCTCGCGCGGGCGGATGGCCGCTCGGAGTCGCCCCTGGAGTCCGTGGTCCGGTTCCGACTCCAATCGCGTGGCATCGACATCACAAGCCAAGTGCTCATTTCCGGCCTTGGGAGGGTGGACCTACTGGTGGGACGCAGCCTCATCATCGAGACCGATGGCTACGAATTTCACGCAGACCGGGACACCTTTCGCGAGGACCGGCGTCGCGATCGGATCGCCACCGCCCTGGGATTCTCGGTTGTACGACTCACCTGGGAGCAGGTGTTCGGCAACTGGCCGCAGGTCCTGGGCGACATCACAGCCATCATCACCGCGCGTCGACACCGACGTCCCCCGCGGCTCTCGATCCGGGACGAACCAACTCAAATGACTCCAGCACGTGCGTGAGCGGCTGCCCAGATGAGCGGCGCTGGGACGACCCGACATGCAGCGTCGGGTGTGCGCCGAGGCCGTATACGTCTCGGCCACAGGTGAACGCGGCGTGTCCGGCCAGTCCAAGCCACGGCCCCCACTGGGTGCGGCGTGTCCGGCCAGTCCCGGACCGCCGCCGACCTGAACAGAACCCGACATGCAGCGTCGAGTGTGCGCCGAGGCCGTATACGTCTCAGCCAAAGGTAAACGCGGCGTGTCCGGCCAGTCCAAGCCACGGCCCCCACTGGGTGCGGCGTGTCCGGCCCGTCC
>JBDSRF010000202.1:0-2871 GCA_039929445.1 Arachnia sp.
CGGCGGGGCGCCACCGGCTTCGGCTGGTGGCGCCCGTCGCCCTTCTCGTCGTGGCACTCGGGTCGCTGGTCTGGCTGTGGGCGGGGAGCCTCATGCTGGCTGGCTACTCCGTGCTTGACATGGGGTACCCGGACTATGGTGGCGGGTCGTCGGTGATGGGCCACGGTGAGCATTCAATGGACGAGGACGCAATGGGAGACCGGATGCCGAGTCGGAGCGTCACCGACTTCGTGGCTGATCCCGGCCGGCCAGCCGACGTGACGTTCACCCTGGTTGCACGGCAGCAGGAGGTGACGATCGGCGGGAGGACCCTGCCCGGGTACACACTCAACGCACAGACGCCGGGCCCTGTGATCAGCGCTGTCGTCGGGCAGTTGATCGAGGTCCACCTGCGCAACGAGTCCGTAGCCGCCGGTGTGAGCCTCCACTGGCACGGCCTGGACGTCCCGAATGCCATGGACGGGGTGGCAGGCGTGACGCAGGACGATGTGGGGGTGGGCGGCGAGTTCACCTACCGGTTCGTGGCCGACGACGTCGGCACCTACTGGTACCACTCGCATCAGGCGTCCAACGAACAGGTCTCTGGGGGACTGTTCGGTCCGCTGGTGATCCTTCCCGCGGGCGCGACCCCCGCAATGTCCGAGGTCATCGCCGTGGCCCACGTGTACGGCGGGAACCGAACGCTGAATGGCCGGACGGGGGACCAACGGGTTGAGTTTCAGCCCGGAGAGCGGGTGCGGGTCCGGATCGTCAACACCGACAATGGCCCCATGGACGTCTGGGTCGGTGCGTCGTACACGGTGTTGGCCGTGGACGGCAGCGAGCTGCACGGCCCAACACCCGTGGCACAGCAGAGCCTCGTGGTGACCGCTGGGGGACGCGCCGACCTGCTCGTGATGACACCACGGGACGGATCCGCGGTCCGGGTCCAGGTGAGCCAGAGCACGGCGGTCATCCTGGGACGCGGCGCCGCGCCGCCAGTGACACACCCGACCTCCGCGCTCGACCTGCTGCACTACGGAACGCCCACCGGCATCGGGTTTGATCCCGGGAGGCCGGACCGGGTCTTCGACTACTCCATCGGCCGCCGACCGGGGTTCCACAAGGGCCTACCCGGGGTGTACTGGTCGATCAACGGCCACCTCTACCCAGATGTGCCGATGTTCGTGGTGGAGGAGGGCGACGTCGCGGTCATGCGGATCGCCAACCACAGCGGTGAGGTCCACCCCATGCACCTGCACGGCCACCACGCCGTCGTGGTGTCCCGCAACGGTGTGGCCAGCACCGGATCCCCGTGGTGGGTGGATTCGCTGAACGTGCTGGATGGGGAGACGTACGAGATCGCCTTCCTGGCTGAGAACCCCGGAATCTGGATGGACCACTGCCACAACCTGAAGCACGCGGCGATGGGCATGATCACCCACCTGATGTACGCCGGTGTCACCACCCCGTTCGTGGTTGGCGGTCAGGCGGGCAATCAGCCCGAGTAGGACGGGATCCGGTCACTCGGGGGGATTGCAGGAGACGCCCGTGGCGTGCACCGGGCAGTAGCCGCTGGGGTTCTTGTCGAGGTACTGCTGGTGCTCGTCCTCGGCGTAGTAGAAGGGCAGGTCCGGCGTGATCTCCGTGGTGATGTCGCCGTAGCCGGCCTCCGTCATGCGCCCCTGGTACGCGTCGCGGGACCGCTTGGCCGCAGCCAGCTGCTCGTCGCCCACGGGGAAGAGTGCGGAGCGGTACTCGGTGCCGATGTCGTTGCCCTGTCGGGCCCCCTGCGTGGGGTCGTGGTTCTCCCAGAAGATCTGCAGGAGCTCGTCGTAGCTGACTCTGGCGGGGTCGAACACCACCCGCACGGTCTCGGCATGCCCGGTGCGACCCGTGCAGGACTCCTTGTACGTGGGGTTCGGGGTGAACCCGCCCATGAACCCGACGGCGGTGTTGACCACGCCGTCGGTGCGCCAGTAGAGCCGTTCCTCGCCCCAGTAACAGCCCAGGGCGAAGTAGGCCACCTCACACCCCTCGGGCACCTCGTCCAGCAGAAGGCCCAGAACGGTGTGGCGCGGCATCGGGTGCAGCACGGGGGTCTCCCGGCCCGGCAGCGCCCCGTCCTTGTCCACCATCTGCGGCTTCAGCGACTTCTTGATCCAGCCCATGACGTCGATATCCATGTCCAAAAGTCTAGGTCGCCCCGCAACCCGCTCCTGTGCTCAGTCGAGCCGCCAGTCGACGGGCTCCGCGCCCTGCTCCACGAGTGCCGCGTTGGCCCGGCTGAACGGGCGTGAGCCGAAGAAGCCATAGCGGGCCGACAGGGGTGAGGGGTGGGGGCTGCAGATGGCCGGAACGTCGCCCAGCAGCGGCAGGCACGTCTGTGCGTCACGGCCCCACAGGATGGCCACCAGGGGGCCGCCGCGGGCCACGAGTGCGCTGATGGCGGCGGCCGTCACGGTCTCCCACCCCTTGCGCCGGTGTGAGCCGGTCACGCCCGGCTGCACCGTGAGCACCCGGTTCAGGGACAGCACACCCTGGGTGAACCACCCGCTGAGGTCGCCGTGGCTTGCCGGGGGGATCCCGAGGTCGGACTCCATCTCGGCGTAGATGTTCCTGAGGCTGCGCGGCAGGGGTGACACGTCGCGGGCCACGGAGAACGCCAGACCCACGGAATGACCCGGTGTCGGGTAGGGGTCCTGGCCCACGATGAGGACGCGGACGTCAGCCATGGGCCGCGTGAATGCCCGCAGCACGTTCTCGGCGGCGGGCAGGTAGCCGCGGCCCTCGGCCACCTCGGCGCGCAGGAAGTCCCCGAGCTGGTGGATGGTCGGCTCCACCCCGGCCAGGGCCACGGCCCAGTCGTCGGCGAGGAGTTCCGTGAGCGGT
>JBDSRF010000203.1:0-29404 GCA_039929445.1 Arachnia sp.
GCAGGACGGCGAGCCCATCCCGGGTGGGCCACACGTGGACATCCCCGTGGGTGAACGTGGGATCCTCGAGCTCCACGGGGCGGACCTGGAGGCCTCCGAGCAGCGACTGCTCGCCGTCATCGCCGCCCAACTGGACGCGGCCCTGGAGTACACCGACCTGTCGGCGACGGCACGCGAACTGGGACCGCTGGCGGAGACCGACCGTGTGCGCAGCGCCCTGCTGTCAGCCGTGAGCCACGACCTGCGGCGCCCTCTGGCTGCCGCCACGGCCGCCGTCACGGGTCTGCGGTCCACCGATGTCAGCCTCAGCGAGGAGGACCGTCGCGACCTCCTGGCCACCGCCGACGAGAGCCTCGGCACGCTGTCCACGCTGGTCACCAGCCTGCTGGACGTCAGCCGCCTGCAGGCCGGGGCACTGGCGGTGTCGCTGGCACCCGTGGACGCCGAGGACGTCATCCTTCCCGCACTGGACGAGCTCAAGCTCGGGCCCGCTGAGATGGAACTGGACCTCGATCCCGACCTCCCCGCCATGGTGGCGGACGCCGGACTGCTGCAGCGCGTGGTGGTGAACCTGCTCGACAACGCCCTGCGGTTCGCACCACCCGACAAGCGCGTCCGGATCTCCACGAGCAGCTTCGCCGACACCGTCCAGATCCGGGTGGTGGACCAGGGCCCCGGAATCGCCCACGACCGTCGCGACGAGGTGTTCGTCCCGTTCCAACGCCTGGGCGACACGGACAACCTCACGGGGCTGGGCCTCGGCCTCGCCCTCTCGAAGGGGTTCACCGAGGGCATGGGTGGCACCCTTGAGGCGGAGGACACGCCCGGCGGCGGCCTGACGATGGTGGTCGAACTCCCCGCGGCCGCAGGGACGCGCGGATACGGTGTCGACATGGAGGAGACATGAAGATCCTCATCGCTGACGACGACCCCCAGATCCTTCGCGCACTGCGCATCACCCTCACGGCCCGGCGCTACGAGATCGTGACGGCAGCCACCGGCGCCGAGGCCATCAACGTCGCCATCGAAGCACGGCCGGACCTCTACATGCTGGACCTCGGGATGCCTGAGCTGGACGGCCTCGACGTCATCCATGCCCTGCGTGGCTGGACGTCGGCCCCGATCCTGGTGGTGTCGGGACGCACGGGCGCCGGGGACAAGGTTGACGCCCTCGACGCCGGGGCCGACGACTACGTCACCAAGCCCTTCTCCATCGACGAACTCCTGGCGCGCATCCGGGCGCTCACGCGACGGGTCCTTCCCCAGGAGGATGCCCCGCCGTCGGCGCGCCTCGGCGACATCACCATCGACCTCGCGGCCCGTGTCATCAGTCGCTCCACCCCGGGTGGACAAGAAGCCATCCGCCTGACCCCCACGGAGTGGGCCGTCCTGGACCTGCTGGTGCGCAATGCCGGGAAGCTCGTCACGCGACGCACCCTCCTGGCCGACATCTGGGGCTCGGAGCACATCACGGACACCGGCTACCTGCGCCTCTACATCTCCCAGCTGCGCAAGAAGATCGAACCCGACCCCGCGCGGCCACGATTCCTGCTCACAGAGCCGGGGATGGGCTACCGGCTCACGACCGACGCGTAGAGCCAGAGCATGCGTGGGCCGTGCGTCGTCAACGACTCGGGAGAGTCGCACGGCCAGCCCTGGGACGCGGCACACACAACCGACGGCGCATGAGAATCGGCCAGCCGCTCGGGTGAGCGGCTGGCCGATTTGCCTCTGTCAGGGCAGGGTCAGGGCATTCAGCTGGTGACCACCGCGGCCAGACCCATCTCGGAGTCGCTGGCGAGCAGCGGGTGCGACGGGACAGCGCGGGCCAGGAGGCCGATCTGGCCGGAGTACCGCGCCGGGATGCTGGCCTCGAACCGCGTGACGCCGTCGGCTTCCCGGGTGGGGGCCGTGGCGTACTTGCGGATGTTGTGGAGCTTGTCCTCGTTGTCGACGTCGCCGAAGATCAGCTGGACGGCCACATCGTCGGCCGACAGGCTCCCGAGTCGAACGTCAACGGTGACTTCGAGTTGGTCACCCGCGGCCACTCGCCCCGTCACGTTGGTGTCGAGGGCCACGACGTGGAGGGAGTTCCAGTGGCGACGGATCCGCTCCTTCCAGTTGGCCAGTGCGTTGGCCTGGGAGTCGTCCACGAGGGCGGCGGAGGCCAGTGCGGCCGGTGCGTACATCTCGGTGACGTAGTCGCGGACCATGCGGGAGGCCAGGACCTCGGGGCCGAGGTCGCTGATGGTGTCGCGCATCATCTTGAGCCACGCCAACGGGTTGCCGTGCGTGTCCAGGGTGTAGAACTTCGGGATGATCTCGTTCTCGATGATGCTGTAGAAGTACTCCGCCTCGGCGGCGTCGCGCTCCACCTGGTCGGCGATGCCCTCCAGCGAGGGGATCTCCCAACCGAACTCGGGGGCGTACAGCTCGTCCCACCAGCCGTCCTTGATGGACAGGTTGGCGGCACCGTTCAGCGACGCCTTCATTCCGGAGGTGCCGCACGCCTCGTAGGGACGCAGCGGGTTGTTCACCCACACGTCGCAGCCGGGGTACAGCGGGCGGGCCATCGACATGTCGTAGTCCGGCAGGAACACGAGCTTGCCGCGCACGTCGGGCTGGTCGGAGAACTGCACCATCTGCTGGATGAGCGACTTGCCGATGTTGTCGGCGGGATGCGCCTTGCCGGCGATGATGATCTGGATGGGCGTCTGCGGGTGGTTCAGGAGACGCTTGAGCCGCTCGGGGTCGGTGAGCATCAGCGTCAACCGCTTGTAGGACGCGCCGCGGCGGGCGAAGCCGAGCGTCAGGACGCGCGGGTTGAGGGCGTCGGAGGTCCAGTCGTTGGGCAACCCACGCACCTTGCAGGACTCCGCGAGGCGTCCGCGGGCCATGTGGATCATGGAGGCGCGCAGCTGGCGCTTCAGGCTCCACAGGGTGTCGTCGTCCACGCGCTGGATGGCGGACCAGTCGTAGCCGTCGATGACGGTGTCCGAGTCGTCCGTGTGTGCCTCGAGGATCTCGAGCAGCTCAGGGTGGATCCAGGTGCGGTGGTGGACACCGTTGGTGACCGACGTGATCGGCACCTCGGTCTCGTCGAAGTCCGGCCACAGCCCGTTGAACATCTCGCGGGACACGGCGCCGTGCAGCTTGGACACGCCGTTGGCGCGCTGGCCCAGACGCAGGCCGAGGACGGCCATGTTGAACCTGCTGTGGTCGCCCCCTGCGTAGGTCTCGGTGCCGAAGTCAAGGATCTTGTTGACCGGAAGCCCCGAGCAGAAGTGGGCGAACTGGCGCTCGATGAGCGAGCGGTCGAAGCGGTCGATGCCCGCGGGGACCGGGGTGTGGGTGGTGAAGACGGTGCCGGCGCGCGTCAGTTCGATGGCGCAGTTGAGGTCGTGACCCTCCGCGAGGTACTCACGGATGCGCTCGAAGCCGAGGAAGCCGGCGTGGCCCTCGTTGCAGTGGTAGACGTCGGGCGTGGCGTGGCCCGTGACGCGGCAGTACTCGCGCAGGGCGCGGACGCCGCCGATGCCCAGCAGCACTTCCTGGGCAAGGCGGTGCTCGGTGCCGCCGCCGTAGAGGCGGTCGGTGATGTTGCGGGCCTCGGGATCGTTGTCCTCGCGGTCCGTGTCCAGCATCAGCAGCGGGATGCGGCCAACGGAGGCCACCCAGATCCACGCCTTGACCTCGCGGCCGGAGACGTCGACGGTGATGGTGAGCGGCTCGCCCGCCTCGTCGGTGAGACGGCGCACTGGCAGGTCGTTGGATGAGAGCACCGGGTAGCGCTCCTGCTGCCAACCGGCGGCGTTGAGCGACTGGCGGAAGTAGCCGTGGCGGTACAGCAGCCCGATTCCCACCAGCGGCAGGCCCAGGTCGGAGGCGGCCTTCAGGTGGTCGCCGGCCAGGATGCCGAGGCCACCGGAGTACTGGGGCAGGGTCTGGGAGACACCGAACTCGGCGGAGAAGTATCCAATCGCTGCGGGGACGTCCTCACCCTTGGCTGCGTGGTTCTGGAACCAGAGGTCCGCCGTGAGGTAGTTCTGCAGGTCCTCGTGCAGGAGCTCGACGCGGCGGACGAACACCTTGTCCGCCGCCAACTGCTGCATCCGCTCCGCGGACACCGCGGTCAGGAGCTTGACGGGGTCCTCGCCGACCGTGTCCCACAACTGGGGGTCGATGGCACGGAACAGGTCCCGTGACGGCTGGTGCCACGACCAACGAAGGTTGTGGGCCAGGGCCTCGAGGGAATGGATCTTTTCGGGGAGCACCGGCTGAACGGTGAAACGACGATATGCACGCACGCGCCACAAACTACCCTGTCCTTCACCCGTGACAGAATCGGGGGCCGATAGGGTGACGTGTGTGAACTCTTTGCCCACTGCGCCCCGCCCATCGAGACTGCACCGCAACCCGGGCGGTTTCGGCCGCATTCCGGTGAGCGACGTACAGCCCGTCATTTTCGACGGCGCCTACCCCGTGAAGGCCGTCGCGCACGAACGCCTGCAGGTGAGCGCCACCGTCTTTCGCGAGGGCCATGACGCGGTCAACGCGTCAGTCATACTGACGGCCCCGCATGGCACGCAGCGACGCATCGACATGCATCACGTGGGCGCGGAGGGCCTGGACGCCTGGGAGGCCGGCATCCGCATGGCCACCGAGGGCGACTGGACGTTCCGCGTGGAGGGCTGGTCAGACCCGTGGACCACGTGGCAGCACCACGCGGAGGCGAAGCTGCCGCTGAGCATGGACCTCGACCTCATCTGCCAGGAGGGCCGCGACGTCATCGGCCGGGCCGCCAGCAACGCCACACAGCAGCGCGTCACGAGCGCCGCGCACCTCCTTGAGGCCGTCATCGACGCCCTCCGTCCGGAGACGCCGGCGGGCGAACTGCTGGATTTGATCTGCTCCCGTCCCGTGGAGCGTGCCATGGCCCGCTTCGGGCCACGGGAACTGGTCTCCGCCACCAGGGAGTACCCGGTGCGCGTGGAACGCCGCCGCGCCCTCTACTCCTCCTGGTACGAGTTCTTCCCCCGCTCCCAGGGCGCCTGGCAGGACGAGACGGGCACCTGGCACTCCGGGACATTCGACTCCTCGCACGAGCGCCTCGAGGCGGCTGCGGCCATGGGATTCAGCGTCGTGTACCTGCCGCCCATCCACCCGATCGGCTACGCGTTCCGCAAGGGACCCAACAACACCCTCACGCCGGCCGAGGGCGACCCCGGCTCACCGTGGGCCATTGGCTCGGAGGCGGGCGGCCACGACGCCATCCACCCCGACCTCGGTGACCTGGAGTCCTTCGGCCGGTTCGTGGAGAAGGCCCAATCGCTCGGCCTGGAGGTGGCGCTGGACCTGGCACTGCAGGCCTCACCGGACCACCCGTGGGTGGTGGAACACCCGGAGTGGTTCACCACACGCCTCGACGGCACCATCGCCTACGCGGAGAACCCGCCCAAGAAGTACCAGGACATCTATCCCATCAACTTCGACAACGACCCGGCCGGGATCTACAACGAGGTGCTGCGGATCGTGCACTTCTGGATCGACCGCGGCGTGACGATCTTCCGCGTTGACAACCCCCACACCAAGCCCGTCGAGTTCTGGGACTGGCTGTTGGAGCGGGTGCACGAGACCAACCCGGAGATCATCTTCCTGGCCGAGGCCTTCACCCGGCCGGCCATGATGGGCGCCCTGGGAAAGGTGGGCTTCCAGCAGTCCTACACGTACTTCACGTGGCGGGTGGCCAAGTGGGAACTCACCGAGTACATGACGGAACTCTCCAAAGAGACCCCGTCGTTCTACCGCCCCAACTTCTTCGTCAACACCCCCGACATCAACCCCTCCCACCTGCACTCGGGCAACCCGGCCACCTTCGCGATCCGTGCCATCCTGGCCGCCACGATGTCGCCCACCTGGGGCGTGTACTCGGGCTTCGAGCTGTGCGAGCACGAGGCCCTGGCACCCGGCAGGGAGGAGTACCTGAACTCGGAGAAGTTCCAGTACCGGCCGCGCGACTACAACGCCTCCCCGAACCTGAACGTGCTCATCGGCCAACTCAACGCCATCCGTGACCGCCACCCGGCGCTGCAGCAACTCCGCAACATCACGTTCCACCACGTTCCGCACGACGGGATCATCGCGTTCTCCAAGCAGGACGGCAATGACACCGTGCTGGTGGTGACGTCGCTCGACCCCGACAACACAGTGGAGTCCGATCTCTACATCGACTTCGAGGCCCTGGGCTTTCCGCACGGCCAGGGCCTCCGGGCCGTCGACGAACTGACGGGGCAGGAATTCACCTGGGGCGAGCGCAACTACGTGCGCCTGTACCCGGGACAGCCCGCCCACATCGTCCACCTGAGCCACTGATGGCGCGCGCCACACACATGTCAGAGGACCTCGCCCCCGCGCTGTGGAACCTTGCCCGGGGGGCGCGCTGGTTCGCCGGCCGCTCTCGCGGCGGGCGCCCGGACGGTGTCACCCTGGGCGCGTGGCTCACCGACCCGTCCAGCGGCATCGGTGTCCGGAGCGCCGTCCTCGACGTGCAGTTCGACTCAGGGGAGCGTGAGCACTATCACGTGCCGCTGGCGTTCCGCCCGTTGGGCGACGAGGTCGCACCCGAACTGGCGCGCGTCGACATCGACGGGACTGCGTTCAGCATCGGTGAGCTGTGCGACGACCCGGCCGCGGCCGGGGTGTTGCTGACGCTGCTCGCCAATGACGCCCCCGGCTTCCAGCGCTGGGGGGATGTCCCCACCGGGCTGCAGGCACGCCGATTCACGGGCGAGCAGTCCAACACCTCACTGTTCTTCGGCGACGCCCTGATGTGCAAGGTCTTCCGCAGGCTGGAGGACGGCCCCAACGTGGACGTCGAGCTCCACGCCGCCCTGGCGGGCACGGGCGCCGTGGCCGAGATCCACGGGGCGTGGCGCACGGGCGACACGGACCTGGCCATCTTCACCGAAGCACTCAGGAACCCCGAGGACGCCTTCGATCTGGCCGTGGAGAACGCGCGCGGCGGCGGGAGCTTCGGGTCACAGGCGCGTGGTCTGGGGGCCACGCTCGCCCGGGTCCACGCCACGCTGGCCGATCGGCTGCCCACCGACGCCACGAACGGTGCCGGCCTCGCCGACACCCTCAGCCGCCGGTTTGAGGCCGCGGCCGTGGAGGCGCCCGAGATCGACGGCTTCCGGGACGCAATCCGGCAGACGTGGGCCAAGCTGCCCGACTCGCTGGCCACCCAACGCATCCACGGGGACTGCCACCTCGGCCAGGTACTGCTGTCGGGCAACGAGTGGCGCTACGTGGACTTCGAGGGAGAACCCCTGAAGACCATCGCCGAGCGACGCGAGCCCGATTCCCCCTGGCGCGACGTCGCCGGCATGCTGCGGTCCTTCGACTACGCGGCTGCCGCCGGGGAGGCCACCCCTGCCTGGCTGGCGGAGGCGCGCGACGCCTTCCTCGACGGCTACGGCACGCCGGGTGACCAGGAGCGGGGGCTCCTGGCCGCGTTCGAGGCGGACAAGGCCGTCTACGAGGTCATCTACGAACGTCGCAACCGCCCCCATCTGATCCATGTACCGATAGATTCACTGAACCGATTGGCAGGAGAAACACGATGACGTACGACCAGTTCGGCGGACTGACCGGCACAGACCTCCAGGGCTTCCACCAGGGTGGCGACACCGAGCTCTGGAAGAGGCTCGGCAGTTTCGTCGCGACCGTTGACGGCGACGACGGCCCCATTTCCGGTGTCCGGTTCGCCGTCTGGGCGCCCAACGCCCAGCAGGTCCAGGTGAGCGGCGACTTCAACGGTTGGGACGCCCACGACCTCGCCCTGATCCCCGGCACCGGCGTGTGGGGCGGCTTCGTCCCCGGTGTCGGCGAGGATGCACTCTACAAGTTCCGCGTCCGCGGCGTCGACGGCGTCTGGCGCGAGAAGGTCGACCCCATGGCCCGCTTCAGCGAGCAGGCGCCCACCAACGCCAGCATCGTCTACGAGTCGAAGTACGTGTGGTCCGACGACGAGTGGATCGCCCGCCGGGAGCAGTCCCGCGCCCACGCCGAGCCCATGAGTGTCTACGAACTGCACCTCGGTGGCTGGCGCCCCGGCAAGTCCTACCTGGAACTCGCCGACGAACTGGTGGAGTACATCACCTGGCAGGTCTACACGCACGTGGAGCTCATGCCGGTGGCCGAGCACCCATTCGCACCGTCGTGGGGCTACCAGGTGACGGGATACTTCGCCCCCACCAGCCGTTTCGGCAAGCCCGACGACTTCCGCTACCTCGTGGACCGCCTGCACCAGGCCGGCATCGGTGTCATCCTCGACTGGGTGCCCGGCCACTTCCCCAAGGACGAATGGGCGCTGGGCCGTTTCGACGGCACCGCCCTCTACGAGCATGCCGACGCCCGGCAGGGCGAGCACCGCGTCTGGGGCACCTACATCTTCAACTACGGCCGCAACGAGGTGAAGAGCTTCCTCGTCTCCAACGCGCTGTACTGGATCAACGAGTTCCACATCGACGGTCTGCGCGTGGACGCCGTCGCCTCCATGCTGTACCTCGACTACTCCCGCGAGGAGGGCGAGTGGGTGCCGAACAAGTTCGGCGGCCGCGAGAACCTCGAGGCCATCGACTTCCTGAAGTGGGTGAACCTGCACCTCTACGAGCGTCACCCCGGCGTCCTCATGATCGCCGAGGAGTCCACCAGCTTCCCGGGCGTCACCAAGCCCGTCCACGAGGGCGGGCTGGGCTTCGGCTTCAAGTGGAACATGGGATGGATGAACGATTCGCTCCGCTACCTGGAGCTGGACCCCGTCTACCGCCAGTACGAGCACAACCTCATCACGTTCGCCATGGTGTACGCGTACTCGGAGAACTTCATCCTGCCCATCAGCCACGACGAGGTCGTGCACGGCAAGGGTTCCATGATGGAGAAGGTGCCGCAGGACGACTGGCGCAAGTTCGCCACGCTGCGCGCCTTCTACTCCTTCATGTGGAGCTTCCCCGGCAAGCAGCTCATCTTCATGGGCAGCGAGTTCGGCTCCCGCCCCGAGTTCAACGAGGCCACCGGTCTCGAGTGGTGGGTCAGCGACCTGTGGGGCCACCGCGGCCTGCAGCAGCTGTTCCGGGACCTCAACGCCCTGTACCGCAACAACGCCGCCCTGTTCGAGTTGGACAACTCGCCGGAGGGGTTCACGTGGATCAGGGGCGACGACGCAGCCCGCAACACGTTGAGCTGGGTGCGCAACGACGGGGCCGGGAACCATGTGGCCTGCATCACGAACTTCTCCCCGGAGCCCCTCACCGACCTGTCCATCGGGTTGCCGGTGGCCGGCGTGTGGGAGGAGATCCTCAACACCGACTCCCCCACCTACGACGGCAGCGGCGACTTCGGCAACCTCGGGCAGGTCACCGCCCACGAGCAACCGTGGGGCCACTTCCCCGCCCAGACCAACGTCACGGTTCCCCCGCTGGGCTCCGTCTGGCTGCGTCGACAGGCTGGCTCTGACGCGTCGTGAGTGAGTTCAGCGTCCAGGTCGAGATCTCCGGCGACGTCGGCGTGCTGCGCTGGAAAGAGCAGCGCGTCGACGCCGAGACGCTGAAGACGGCCGTGAGTCTGGCGGCGGACGACGCCATCATCGCCCACGAGCTGCGTCGGCTGCAGGTGGACCTGCCTGCCAACGACATCGTGGCCCGGCGTGCCCTCCAGCAGTGCGGTTTTCGGCTGGAGGGCCGGCTGCGCTCGGCCCAGCGCGTCGGCAACGACGACCTCGTGGACGTGCTCATCTACGCCCGGCTGGCCGTCGACCCCGTCTACGGACCGCAGGGGTTCTCGGGGGTGATGGATTCCGTGCTGCCGATGAAGCGCCTGATCGGGCACGCCGTGTTCCGGGACACCCTGGGTCGCGTCCTGCTGACCGAGACCCGCTACAAGGAGGACTGGGAACTCCCCGGCGGCATCGTCGAGGCCGGCGAGTCCCCCCGGATCGGCGCGGAACGCGAGGTGCTGGAGGAGATCGGCCTGAGCATCACCTTCGGCAACGCAGCCCTCATCGACTGGATGCCCCCCTATCTCGGCTGGTCCGACGCCGTCGAGTTCATCTTCGACGGCGGCACCCTGCCCGACGACGTCGCCGGGGGGATCACCGTCACTGACCCCCGCGAGCTGGCGGCCGTGCACTGGGTGGCGCCCGTCGACCTCGACGAACACGTCACGGAACTCTCGTCCCGACGCATCCGCCTGCTGCTCAGCGGCTTCACGGGCATGACCGAGGACGGCCACCCGGTCTGACGGTGGCGCGTGTTCATGGCGCTCGAGCGGGCTCCCGTGCCCTAGTCTTCTCACCGGGCGTGCACGCGCCTCTCCCACCACTTTCGGCCATTTCCCAGGAGACGACCATGTCAGAGCAGTACAACGCCCCCCAGCAGCCGGGCGGCTACCAGCCCAACTACAGCCAGAGCCCCGACCAGGCGCGCGGTGCGCAGCTGGCCCAGACGTCCATGATCCTGGGCATCATCTCCCTGTTCGTCGTGGGGTTCATCCTCGGCCCCCTGGCCATCATCAAGGCCAAGCGTGCAGAGGAGCTGGGCGGCGACGCCAAGGTCGGCAAGGTCACGGGCTGGATCGGGCTTGTTCTGGGCATCCTCCAGGTCATCGGCGTCATCATCTACGTCGTCGCGCTGGTCGGGCTGATGGCCTCGGTCAACGGCTGAGCACCTCGCCGCGCCCAGCGGCAGACGGACGGGCCGGTTCCCCCTCGGGGGGCCGGCCCGTTCTGCGTTGCCCCTCAGAACAGCACGGATGACAGGCGGCGGCGCGCCTTCAGGACGGCCGGATCCGTGCGGCCGATGACCTCGAACAATTCGAGTATGCGCACGCGAATGATCTCCTTCTCGTCCGGTCCCACCTCGGCCGCCAGTCCCAGCAGGCGGTCGAAGGCCTGCTCCGCTGCCCCCTGGATGATCTCGAGGTCAGCGGCGCTGAGTTGCGTCGCCACATCCTGGGGCCTGGCTGAGGCCTCGCCCACCACGGTGGCCGGATCGAATTCCGTGCTCCGCTGCAGGAGCGCGGCCTGGGCGCGACCAGCGACCACCTCGGCGTCGTGCGGGGTGGCTGCCAGCAGCTTGTCGAACTCCTGAACGGCCAGCGCGTAGTTGCCCGACTGCAGCGCCTCGTCTGCGGCCTCGAAGCGGGGATCGACGGGGGCCTCCTCCACTGCGTCCTGCTCGCCGCCGGCGACGGCCACGGGATCTGCGCGACCGGTCATGCCGTTGGCCACGGCCAACTGCGCCACCTGGTCCAGGACGGCAGCGACCTCCTCGCGGGAGCGGGTCCCCTGGAACAGGGGTGCCAACTGTCCCGAGATGAGGGCCACGACGGTGGGGACGGCAGAGACCTGCAGAGCCTGGGCCAGTCGGGGCTCGGCGTCGACGTCCACCCGTGCCAGGAGGTAGCGTCCGGCGCCGGCGTTCACCAGTTCCGCGAGCACCTGCGACAGCGCGGGCCCCGAGGTGTCCCGCGCCGAGTGGAACTCCACGATGACGGGATGCCGCATGGAGAGGCTCGCCAGGTTCTGGAAGTCCGCCTCCCCCACCTCCACGACGTACCCGCCAGCCGTGGGGAGGGTGGGAGCGGCCAGGGAGGACAGGTCGACGGCGCCGGGCCGCGAGAAGTTCGGATCAGTCATGGTCCCCATCTTGGCCGCCCGCGCGCCCGGCTTCAAACCTTCCGCGCGCCGGGGCCCCCCGTGGTGGAAGGATGGGCGCATGGCTCACCCGCGCGCCGGAACTCCGGCACAAGAATCCGACCTCGTCGACGTCGACGCCCTCCTGGCGGCATACCACGACCTGACACCCGACCCGGCGAACCCGGACCAGCAGGTGGTCTTCGGCACCTCCGGGCATCGCGGTTCAAGCCTTGACACCGCGTTCAACGACCTCCACATCGCGGCCACCACCCAGGCCATCGTGGAGTACCGGGGGCACCAGGGCACCACCGGCCCGCTGTTCATCGGCAAGGACACCCACGCCCTCTCAGAGCCTGCGTGGCGCACCGCCATCGAGGTGCTGGTGGCGGGCGGCGTGGACGTGCGCGCCGAGCGCGAGGACGAGTACACGCCCACCCCGGCCGTCTCGCGAGCCATCATTCGCCACAATCGTGAAGCCGGGGGTCCGCACGCGGACGGCATCGTTGTGACCCCGTCACACAACCCGCCCCGGGACGGCGGCTTCAAGTACAACCCGCCCACGGGCGGGCCGGCCGACACCGACGCCACGAGCTGGATCGCGGGCCGCGCCAACGAACTCATGGCCGACCCGCGGGCCATCCGCCGCCGGTCCTACGAGGCGATCGCCGCCGACGTCAGGCGCTACGACTACAGGACCCCGTACTGCGCCGAGTTGACGAGCGTCCTCGACATCGACGCCATCGCGGCGTCGGGCCTGCGCATCGGCGCCGACCCACTGGGCGGGGCCTCCGTGCAGTACTGGGAGCACCTGGCCGAGACCAGCGGCATGGACCTCACCGTCATCAACCCCGCTGTGGATCCCACGTGGCGCTTCATGACGCTGGACACCGACGGCAAGATCCGCATGGACTGCTCCTCCCCCGACGCCATGGCGTCGCTCATCGCGAACCGGGGCAACTTCGACATCTCCACGGGCAACGACGCCGACTCCGACCGGCACGGCATCGTCACCCCCGACGCCGGGCTCATGAACCCCAACGCCTTCCTGGCCGTGGCCATCCAGTACCTGTTCGGGCACCGCACCCAATGGTCGAAGGACGCGGGGATCGGCAAGACCCTGGTGTCCTCCTCCCTCATCGACAGGGTCGCTGCGAAGCTCGGCCGACGTCTCGTGGAGGTGCCCGTGGGGTTCAAGTGGTTCGTGCCCGGCCTCACCGACGGCTCGCTGGGCTTCGGTGGTGAGGAGTCGGCAGGTGCCTCGTTCCTCGAGCGCTCCGGTCGTACGTGGACCACCGACAAGGACGGCATCCTCCTGGCGCTCCTGGCCAGCGAGATCCTCGCCGTTACCGGCACGTCGCCCAGCGAGCACTACGCAGCGCTGGAGGCGGAGTTCGGCAAGTCGTACTACGCCCGCGTCGACGCCGAGGCCACCCGCGAGCAGAAGGCTCGGCTGTCGAAGCTGGGCGCCAGCGACGTGAGCGCCACGGAACTGGCCGGGGAGCCGATCACGGCCATCCTCACGGAGGCACCGGGCAACGGCGCCGCCATCGGCGGCGTGAAGGTCACCACCGACAGCGCCTGGTTCGCGGCGCGACCCTCGGGCACCGAGGACAAGTACAAAATCTATGCCGAGTCCCTGCGCGACGCCGCCCACCTGGCGCAGGTGCAGGAGCAGGCCAAATCTCTCGTGGACCGCGCGCTGGGCTGATCGACGGCGGGGCGCTCACCCGCCGGGCGGGACCCTGTGGTGCACGTTGCCACGCAGGCCCGCCCGGGAGATCGTGCGCTGGATGGTGAGGTCCCGCGCGGCGGGGTGGCCCACGAAGCGGATGATCTTGAGACCCTGGTCCTGCGCGGCGGACTCGAACACGAAGTGGCCGTAGTTGAAGATCTGGCCGAACGGGGGCTGGGACATCGAGATGTCCAGGATGCGCGCCATGGGCATCGTTGCCAGGTTCTGGTTGAGGATGCCGTGGATCCGGAAGACACGCATGTTGGTGATCACGAACCTGTCCATGTAGGCCACGTGACACTTCCACATCGACACCACGAGGAACACGAGACCCACCGCGAGCGGGAACCAGAAGAAGGCGCCGGCCCAGATCATCGCCACGAACAGGGGGATGCTGAGTGCCATGAGGACGTACCACCAGAACGTGGCTGCCCAGTGCTTGTGCACCTCATCCACCACCTCCTCACCCTCATCCGTGATCAAGTGGCGCTGGACGTCGGGCTCCAGCAGTCTGCTGATGAGGCCCACGACCACTCCCCCTATTCGACCAGGGTGGTGAAGAACGTCCCGATGGACTCGAAGGCGCTGAAGAACGTCTTGACTGCCTCCGCGGCCGCCTCGGGCCTCGTGAAGAGGTAGAACACCACAAAAGCGGCAACCAATACGATGACGATCTTCTTGATCCAGCCCATCCGCTGCCTCCTTCAAGACGTTGTGGCCCTGTGCCTTCGCCACAGTCTGCCCGATGGGTGGCCACACGTGCGTGTCAACGCGCCGGGAACGGCTGAACAATCACACCCCGGAGCGTGCCGGTCCACCCCCCTGTGAAATGCTGGGATACATGGAAAACAACGATCTTTTCATCTGCATCGACCACGTCGGTCTCGCCGTCCCGGACCTGGACGAGGCCATCAAGTTCCACTCCGAGGTCTTCGGCTGGCGTGAACTCCACCGCGAGGTCAACGAGGAGCAGGGCGTCGCCGAGGCGATGCTGGGGACCGGGGAGCAGGGCGAGGAGAACGCCAAGATCCAGCTGCTGGCCCCCTTGCGTGATGACTCCGCCATCGGGAAGTTCCTCGCGAAGAGCGGCCCCGGCATCCAGCAGCTCGCCTACCGCGTCCGCGACATCGACGAGGCCAGCCGTGTGCTGCGCGAGCGTGGCATGCGCCTGCTGTTCCCCGAGCCCAAGCGGGGCACCGCCGGTAGCCGCATCAATTTCGTGCACCCCAAGGACGCCCGTGGCGTGCTGCTGGAGCTCGTGGAGCCGGCCACGGACGCCGGGCACTGACGGCAGCGCCGTAGAAACTCCATGGGGGCTCGGCGACGTGTGTCGCCGGGCCCCCGCTTCGCTGCCGGCAGGCGATAGGCTCGATGTCAGGCACTGTGACGACACTGCTCGGGCGACAAAGGGGACATTGGTGAGTAATCCACGCGACGACTGGGACAGCGAGGACTCCATGACGGGCCTCAACCTCTTCGACGAGAGGGCGTCGGCGGCAGGCAACTTCCCCCACTCCATGCTGGGCTATGACAGGCAGGCCGTCGACGGCTACGTCCGCGAGGTGGAGCAGCAGGTCATGCAATTGAAGGTGCAGCTGCGCGAGCGCAACAAGGAGGTGGCGCACGTACGGGTGGAGTCCGGCACCACCGACTTCACCAAGCTCGGCGCCCACGCCAAGCAACTCCTGCACGCCGCCGAGGAACAGGCCGCCGAACTCGTCCGCCAGGGCGAGACGGAGGCGGACCGGACCCGCAACGAGGGACGCCACAGCGCAGCCGCCCTGCGCGAGTCGGCGCAGCGCGAGGCCGACGACGTCAGGATCAGCGGGCTCTCCGGCCTCCGGAAGCTCCGTCAGGAGCAGGCGGAGGCCGGAGAGGCGGCCCTCCAGGCCACCCGCAAGGACGCCGAGCTGGCCGCGGCCGAGGCGTCCGCCTCCGCCCAGCACATCCTCGACGAGGCAGCCGCGCGGGCACGGACGCTCCACGAGACGTCCACCGCCGAGGCCGCCAGCAGGCTCCAGTCAGCTGATGTCCGGGCCTCATCCGTCCTGCTGGCGGCCCAGCAGCAGGCCGAGAAGTCGCTGACAGACGCACTCGCGAGCGCCCGCTCCACCGAGGAGTCCATCGCCGAACAGCTCGCCGCCGCCACCGCCAACCATGAGCGGTCCTCGGCACAGCTGGCGGACGCCCGCGACGAGGCGGCGCGCATCCGCGTCCAGGCCGTGGCTGCAGCCGAGGAGACGCGGCTCGCCGCCACCCGCGAGGCCGAGGAGTCCATGGCCGCCATGCGCTCCAGGCTCCGGGAGGACGAGACACGGCTCCAGGGGCAGGTGGCCTGGCGCAGGGAGCAGCTGGAGCGCGAGATCGCGGCCCTGACCTTGAAGCGGACGGCCGCGAAGGTCGCCATGCAGGACCTGCGGGGCATCGCTGACGAAGCTTCCCCGGAGGCCGAGGAGACCATGGTGATCACGCGCGACGATGAGGGTCCCGATGTCGAGCCCCACTGAGCCACCGACACCCACGGATCCCGCCGTCGATCCTGACCACGGGAGGCCGCTGGACGACAGCATCGCCATGACCGAGACGGTGACACACATCGACGAGATGGAGACGGTGGGGCCGCCCCCCCGGAACCGTCGACGAGTCAAGCGTCTCGTGCGACGGGTGTTCGGGGACGCGCGCAAGGGGGCGCAGACACTGCTCACGCCCGTGCCGATCGAGCCCATCGCCCCGGTCCCGCCCACGGCGGTCAGCAGCGACTCCAAACTGCTCAAGTACTCCCCCTTCGCCATGGGCTTCTTCGGCGCCATCGGGGTGCTCGTGGCGCTTGGCCTCGCCTCCGCAGTCATGCAGGTTCAGAGCATCCTCATCCTCGTGGTGCTCGGCCTGTTCCTGGCGCTCGGCCTGAGCCCCGTGGTCGACTTCCTGTCACGGCGGCGGGTCCCCCGCGGCCTGGCGGTGTTCCTGGTCACGGTGACGGCGCTCGGCGTGATCGTCCTGGGGTTCACGGCCCTGGTCCCGATCCTCACCGAACAGGCCCAGGCGCTGGCAAAGAACCTGCCGACGCTGCTGGAGAACCTGCGGCAGAACGCGCAGATCGCCGCATGGGACAAGGAATTCCAGATCATCGACAGGGTGCGCTCATTCCTGACCTCGGGAACCCTCCTGCAGAACCTGTTCGGGGGGATCTGGGGGGCGGGTCGCATCCTTGCCAACGTGGTCTTCTCGGTGATCATGACGCTGGTGCTGACCATCTACTTCCTGGCCTCGCTGCCCTCCATCAAGGAGATCATCTACCGCATGGCGCCGGCCAGCCGCCGCCCACGGGCGAGGTACCTGGCGGACGAGATCTTCTCGGGCGTCTCCGGCTACATCACGGGCATGTTCCTCATCGTGACGGTGGCATCGGTGGCCTCGTTCATCTACATGAACATCGCGGGCCTGGGTCAGTACTCGCTGGCGCTCGCGTTCGTGGTGGCCCTGTTCTGCTTCATCCCCATCATCGGCTCCTCCCTGGCGATGGTGGCCGTGGCCATCGTGGCGTTCGCGACGAGCCCCACGCTGGGCGTCGTGACGATCATCTACTTCCTCGTCTACCAGCAGTTCGACGCCTACGTGCTCTACCCCAACATCCTGAAACGGACCGTGAAGGTGCCGGGCGTGCTGGTGATCCTCTCAGCCATCATCGGTGGTGCGTTGCTGGGAATCATCGGCGCCGTCATCGCCATCCCCACGGCCGCCGCCATCCTGCTGCTCTACCGCGAGGTGGTGCAGCCGCACCTCGACGCCGCCTGACATCCGATCCGGCCGGGCGAGCGGAAGGTGGAGCGCGCGCTGCTCTTTGCTAGATTGGCTGGCGTGCGTTTGGTGATTGCGGAGTGTCAGGTGGACTATGCGGGACGGTTGACGGCCCACCTCCCCATGTCGAAGCGTCTCATCATCGTGAAGGCGGACGGCTCCGTGTCGGTGCATGCCGACGACCGGGCCTACAAACCCCTGAACTGGATGAGTGCACCGTGTCGCCTTGAGATCTCCGAGGCCGACGACGAGGCCCTGGCGTTGGGTGTCACCCAGCTGTGGCAGGTGCGCTCCAAGGAGGGCGACACCCTGGTCATCCGCCTCGGCGAGGTGTTCCTCGACAGCGACCATGCCTTCGGGGTGGACCCGGGGCTGCAGAAGGACGGCGTCGAGGCGCACCTGCAGGCCCTGCTGGCGGAACACCCGTCGACCTTCGGCGACGGCTGGCAGCTCGTGAAACGTGAGTACTACACCCCCATCGGGCCGGTGGACCTGCTGTTGCGCGACCACACGGGCGGCCACGTGGCCGTCGAGGTGAAACGCCGCGGCGACATCGACGGCGTGGAGCAGCTCACCCGCTACCTCGACCTCATGAACAGGGACCCCCAGCTGGCACCCGTGCGTGGCGTCTTCGCCGCCCAGCAGATCAAGCCCCAGGCCGCGACGCTGGCCGCCGACCGCGGCATCACCTGCCGGCTCATCGACTACGACCTGCTGCGCGGCATGGACAACGCCGACGAGAGGCTCTTCTAGGAGATGCCCACCAGTCGCCGTCCCAGCAAACACCTGCGCGCCCCGCGCCCCCTGGACGCGTCCCGCCACGCCAGTGCGCGCACCACCCGCGGTGGTCGCTTCCTCGTGCGCGACGTGCCCGCGGACCGCGCCACGAAGGCCTACACGTGCCCCGGCTGCCACAACACCATCCCCGTCGGGATGGCCCACGTGGTGGCGTGGCCGGAGACCCCCGACATGGGCTTCGACTCCGGCACGGAGCAGCGACGTCACTGGCACCGGCACTGCTGGCGGCTGAACGCATGAGCCTCCACCACAGCATCGTGGGCGACGGCCCCGAGCGCGTCGTGTTCATTCACGGCCTCTTCGGCCAGGGCAAGAACTTCACCAGCATCGCGCAGGCGATTCGGGATGTGGCCACCAGTTGGCTCGTGGACCAGCCCAACCACGGTCGTTCCGCCTGGACCGTGGATTTCAGCCTCGACGAGCAGGCTGACCTGGTGGCGTCCTGGATGCGCGAGACCGTGCCGGGACCGGCCACCGTGGTGGGGCACTCCCTGGGCGGCAAGGTGGCCATGCGGCTGGCGCTGCGCCACCCCGACGTGGTCTCCCGGCTCATGGTGGTGGACACGGCCCCCACCCACAACGAGGCCACGTCCCACTTCGCCGTACTCGTCTCGGCCATGCGCAACCTCGACCTGTCCGCCGTCCAGAGCCGCTCTGACGCGGACCGGCAACTCGTCGACATCATTCCCGACCCCGGGGTGCGTGGATTCCTTTTGCAGAACCTGAAGCGGCACGGCGGCCACTGGGCCTGGAACGCAAACCTGGACCTGTTGGGCGACAACCTGCACGTCGTCGCCGGCTGGCCCGCCGTGGACAGGTCCTGGGACGGCCCCACCTGGTGGGTGGTGGGCGGACGCTCCGACTACGTGACCCCGGACGACATGCCCGCCATGCAGAAGCTCTTCCCCCGGGTGGTGTCGGTGACGCTGAAGCGCGCCGGGCACTGGGTGCACGCCGACGAGCCGCAGGCATTCACCGACATCCTCCGGAAGTTTCTGGCCTGACACAGCCACTCAAGGGGCAGGTGCACTGTCAGAAGGGCAGGGAGTCCGACCCGGGCGGCACGACGAGCAACCCGACGACGCGGTGTTCCGTGTCGATGGCCAGCCTGCCGACCCACTGGCCCGCCTCGCACTCCAGCTCCGTGGCCCCGATCACCAGGCCCAGCACCGACTCATCCGGGTGCAGGACCGTCCCGTCACCCAGCTCGGCCCGGGTTCGACGGCAGGCCAGGAGGTTACCGGCCTCCGCCACCGCAGACGCCCACATCCCCAGCAGAACCTCACGCGTCAGCACTCGCGCAGTGCCCGTGGTCATCAGGTCCGCGATGGCGGCGTAGTCGCCTGCATCCAGCATCCAGAAGACCCGCTCGGTGAGGGCGACAACGCTGCTGGCCGTCGTGGTGTCGTTCATCTCGTCACCGGTCCGGGGATCGTGCGGGCGGCCGAAGCGTTTGAAGGCCGCTTGACGGCTGATACCCAGGACGTCCCCGATGTCCGCCCAGCTCTGCCCGTGCGCGCGCGCAAGGTCCACCGCGGATTGCAGCCCCGCCCTGGCCACCTCGAGCCGCGAGGCTGCTGCCAGCAGGCCGCGGTCCTCACGCAGCACGGTCCTCGGAATCCACGCTGGCGTGGCGTTGCACCGCCGCCAGCGCGAACGCCCCCGCGCCGGCGGCGATGAACCCAACGGACCACGTGGCGGGATCGGAGCCACCGACCCGGAAGATCATGTACCCCACCGCGACGGCAGCCGCTGCCGCCAGAGCAAATTGCCCCGCTGGCACCGCCCGGGCGGCGAGGTTGGCGTGAATCCCGAACAGGAGCATCACCCAGAGCGACAGGGACAAGGCAGCACCAATGAGGACGCCCGGCCAGCCCACTCCGGTGAGGAGCCCCACGGCGACGGAGACTCCCACGACGACCGCAAGCACCCACGTCATATTGCTCATGGTGACCCGTGAGGGCGGAACCCGCGCCAGTGTCAACCATTGGTTGACACTCGTCTGTTTCAGCCCAGTGTCACCGAGGTGATGAGGGCCTCCGCGATGGGGCTCGTCTGGTCCTCGGCCGCCACGCCCTGGGCGGCGATGCCACCCACGACGTCGATGCCGGCCTGGTCCATGGTGCCGAAGACGGTGTAGTCCGGCGGCAGGTCCGTGTCGGCATAGACGAGGAAGAACTGGGAGCCGTTGGTATCGGGGCCGGCATTCGCCATGGCCACGGTCCCGGCCGGGTACTTCATGGACGGGTTCGTCTCGTCGGCGAACGAGTAGCCGGGGCCGCCCCTGCCGGTTGCGGAGGGATCACCGCACTGCAGCACGAAGATGCCCTGGTCAGTGAGACGGTGGCAGCGGGTGTCGTCGAAATATCCCTGCTGCGCCAGCGACTCGAACGAGTGCACGGTGCAGGGGGTCGCGGCCCGGTCCAGCGTGATCTCGATGTCACCGGCCGTGAGGTGGATGGTGGCTGAGGCGGTGCCGGCGTTCTTGATGTCCTTGGTCGACGGCGGGTCCACGGCCTTGGCCGGGTTGCCGTCGGTGGGGTACTCGCACGACACGGCCTGGACAGCGTCGCCGCCCGGGCCGGATTCGTTGGCATTGCCGCACCCTGCCATCAGCAGCAGCGAACAGGCGAGCACGGGGATGAGAGAAGTCTTCTTCACGGGGTCCAGCCTCCCACGCCGGAGCGCATGCGCGCATCTCACTGCCACCACCTGACACCGAATGTCGAGCCGGACCAATCCGAAGTGGGGGTCCGCTCCGAACACACGACATGGCAACAACTGATGGAGAACGCGCAATGCCCGGCTGGCCCCTACGCGCCCTGGCAGGGTTCGTGTCGGCGGCGGTCGCGCTGTCGATCGGACACATCGTCGCGGCGCTGTTCAATCCAGCGGCCTCACCCGTCGTCGTGGTGGGCTCGCAACTGGTGGACATGGCCCCGACGCCCGCCAAGGAGTTGGCCGTCCGCTACCTGGGAACCGCGGACAAGCCGGTCCTCATCGCGGCGGTCACCGTGGTGGTACTGATCGTGGGCGGGCTCCTGGGCGTGATTGCCTGGAAGCATCCACGGGTCGGCGTCGTGGGGGTGGCGAGCCTCGGACTGATCGGGGCCGTCGTGGCCGTGGTGCGGCCCGGCCTCGGCGCGAGCGCTGTGGTGCCGTCCCTGGCAGCCTCCGTCGTCGGCGTCGCCACCCTCATGGGGCTGGTGTGGTGGGGGAACGCGCCCACCCCGGCGACACCGGGGACAGCAGCCGCCGGCATCAGTCGCCGCCACCTGATGATCGGCACGGCGGCAGGTGCTGCCGTGGCCGCCCTCGCCCTGGGGGGTGCAGTTGTCATCGAGCGGGTGAAGAGCGCCGGCGCGGCCGCCGCCCGGCGTCTCGGACTACCCACGCCGGCGTCACCGGCCAAACCCATTCCCGCAGGCGCTCAGGTGCCCGGCAACACGCCCTTCACCACCAGCATCGACGACTTCTATCGCGTCGACATCGCGTTGACCACTCCCTCCTATTCGGCTGAGGGCTGGTCCCTCACCCTGGACGGGGACGTGGAGAACCCCATGACGATCAGCTACGACGAGCTGATGGGGATGCCGATGATCGAGCGCGACATCACCATGACGTGTGTGTCCAACGAGGTGGGCGGCCCCTACGTCGGCACGGCCCGCTGGATGGGCGTCCCGTTCTCGGATCTGCTGCCCAAACTCGGGGTCAGGCCCGGGGTGGACCAGGTCTTCTCCTACTCCATGGATTCGGGCTACACGTGCTCCACACCTTTTCAGGCCATCTCCGATGGCCGCGACGCGATGATTGTCGTCGGTATGAACGGGGAGATCCTGCCGAACAAGAACGGCTTCCCGGCGCGCATGCTGGTGCCCGGCCTGTTCGGCTTCGTCTCGGCCACCAAGTGGCTGAACCGCATCGAGTTCACCACCTACGACACGAGGAAGGCCTACTGGACGGAGCGGGGATGGGCCACCGACGCCCCCGTCAGGACGCAGGCCCGCATCGACGTGCCGGAATCGTTGGGCAGCATCACCCGGGACAAGCCGGTGCTTGCCGGTGTGGCGTGGGCACAGCACCGCGGCATCAAGAAGGTCGAGATCCGCATCGACGGAGGCGCATGGACCGAGACCAAGCTCGCGGACGATGCCGGCATCGACCTCTGGCGACAGTGGAGCCACGTCTACGACGGCCCCGCCGGCGGGCACACGGCCGAGGTCCGGGCCACGGACCTGGACGGCAACACCCAACCCGAGGCACGTCAGGGCGTCTTTCCCTCCGGTGCCACCGGCTGGCACCTCATCCGCTTCACCTCCGCCTAGAACCCGACGCGAAAAAGAAATCGGGAATCTTTCACGAAATCCAATCCACACCCCGCACGGCTCCGAATAGCAAGTGAGAGGTAGCTCGCACGGGTTATCGCAACCGGGGGCAAGCCTCGAATCGACCAAGGAGAACCATCATGAACCGCACCAAGAACTTCGCAGCCATCGGCGCAGCAGTCCTGTTCTCGATCAGCCTCGCAGCGTGCTCGAGCACCGAGCCCGCAGCCACCACCGGTGCGACGAGCACCGCCCCCATGGAAAGCCCGATGACAAGCCCCATGGAGAGCCCGATGGCCAGCCCCATGGACAGCCCCTCGGAGAGCCCCATGGCAAGCCCCATGGACAGCATGGACCCCATGAACGCCAGCGCTCCGTTCGGCCCGGGCTGCTCTGCGGTCCCCGCGGACGGTGCCGGCTCCTTCGACGGCATGAGCAAGGATCCGGTCGCCACGGCCGCCAGCAACAACAAGGATTTGAGCACCCTGGTGACCGCGGTCAAGGCGGCCAACCTCGTCGACACCCTGAACAACAAGAAGGACATCACGGTCTTCGCCCCGTCCAACTCCGCGTTCGCGGCCATGGACCAGGCCACGCTGAAGGCGGCGCTGGCTGACCCCTCCGGCCTCCTCACCACCGTGCTGACCGCACACGTCGTGGACAAGCGCATCACCCCGGCAGACCTGCCGGGCGAGTTCGCCACCCTGAACGGCACCGAGAAGATCACCGTCACCGGTTCCGGCGAGGACTTCACCGTCAACGGCACCGCCAAGATCGTCTGCGGCAACGTCCAGACCGCCAACGCCACCGTCTACATCATCGACGGGGTTCTCCTGCCCAAGGGCTGATCCCCAGCACGAACGCAGGGCGAGGACACCGATTCGTCGGTGTCCTCGCCCTGTGTCGTGAAAGGCGGCCAAGCCGCTAGGTTGGACGCCATGGTGAACCTGACACGCATCTACACACGCACCGGCGACGCCGGTCGCACCCGGCTGGCCGACAACTCCGAGACCGACAAGACCGACCTCCGCGTGGAGGCCTACGGCACCGTCGACGAGACCAACTCCACCATTGCCGTGGCCGTAGCGCTCGGCGGCCTACCCGAGCGCGTCGAGGAGATGCTCACCCTCATCCGCAACGAGATGTTCGACGTGGGCGCGGACCTCGCCACCCCGCTGCAGGCGGACCCGGAGTGGCCGCCGCTGCGGATCGAGCAGTCCTCCATCGACCGCCTCGAGAAGTGGTGCGACGAACTGTCCGACCCGCTGCCGAACCTGCGCTCGTTCATCCTGCCGGGCGGGTCCCCGTCCGGCGCCCAGCTCCACGTGTCACGCACCGTGTGCCGACGCGCCGAGCGAGTGGCGTGGCGTTGCGTGGAGGCACACGGCACGGAGGTCTCGCAGGAGCGCGGCACCGGCGGCGTCAACCTGTTGGCAGTGACATACCTGAACCGCCTCAGCGACCTGTTGTTCATCATGAGCCGGGCCACGAACGGGACCGAGGCAGATGTGTTGTGGGTGCCGGGGACCGACCGGGAAAAGCCCGCGAAGAACGCCTAGCCTTCGTCGGCGCGCAAAAAAACCCGGTCCCACGGGATCCGGGTGTTGATGGGTGTCAGAGCGGTGAATCGGCGCTGGCGGGGATGTAGTGGCTGCCCGGCGGCGCGGACTCCAGCCATGTGATGAGGCCCATGGTGGTGTCGCCGTCCATGGCCAGACAGTGCTCAAGGGAGGAGACACGCTCCCGCACCAGGATGACGCGCGAGTCCTCGAACAACACCACCTGTTCCAGTCCGCTGGCGGGCCGCTGGTGCACGTAGGTGGTCGTCCCTCGCTGGAGCGACACGCTGGGGCGCAGACCCAGGGAGAACGCCCTGAACCACTCCAACCGGTCCCCGCGGTAGCGGGCCAGGCCCAGCACCCATCCGCTGCCGGGGACGCCGTCGGTCATCCTGTAGGCGCAATCAAAAAGGCCGCCCTGGCCTGTGAGCCAGCGGCGGCGTGCGTAGAGCCCCACGAAGGGCATGGCAACGATCCCCGTCACACAGATGACGACGATCGCGACGTCCCAGCCCATGGAACAAGAAGATACCTGAGAAAAGCCTGAAACAGGTATGCCAGATGGTCGGCGAACCGACCATCTGGCACATCTGTTACCGAATCGTTGTTTTTGACGCCGCGATCAGGCGGTGGGCTCGTTCTGGACCTTTTCTCCGGCGCGGATCTGCGCATCCAGAATGTTCATGTGGTGGGTCTGCGCGCCGGTGAGATCCTGCTTGTCATCCAGCGAGCGGAGCTCTGCCATCTCCCGGTAGGCGAGGTCCAGGGTGACCTCCTGACCCATGATCGCTTCCTGGCTGAGGATCCACACGTGACCCTGGGCCACCGAGATGAAGCCACCATCCACGGCCAGCGCCTCGCTCCGACCGTCCGAGGTGATGATGTCCACCACGCACGGTATGAGCGCCGCCATCAGCGGCTCATGGCCGGGCAGGATACCGATGTCGCCCTCGGTGGTGCGGGCGATGACGGTAACCACGTCACCGGCCCACACCTGGCGGTCAGCCGCAACGACCTCAACCTTCAGCGGGGGACGCTCCACGTCAGCGTTCCTTGCTCATCTTGTCCCAGGCCGCGTGGACGTCCGCCATGTTGCCGATGTTGAAGAACGCCTGCTCGGCGATGTGGTCCACGTCACCGCGGCAGATCATCTGGAAGCCCTCGATGGTGTCGGCCAGCGGCACCGTCGATCCCGGCACGTTGGTGAACTTTTCCGCCGTGTAGGTGTTCTGGCTGAGGAACTGCTGGATGCGGCGCGCCCGGTTCACCATGATCTTGTCCTCCTCGGACAACTCATCGATACCGAGGATGGCGATGATGTCCTGCAGTTCCTTGTTGCGTTGCAGGATCTGCTTGACCCGCACCGCCGTGTCGTAGTGCGGCTGCCCGACGTACTGCGGGTCCAGGATGCGGCTGGAGGAGCTGAGCGGGTCCACGGCCGGGTACAGGCCACGGGAAGCGATCTCGCGCGACAGCTCCGTGGTGGCGTCCAGATGCGCAAACGTCGTGGCCGGTGCCGGGTCCGTGTAGTCGTCGGCAGGCACGTAGATGGCCTGCATCGACGTGATGGAGTGGCCGCGGGTGGAGGTGATCCGCTCCTGCAGCTGACCCATCTCGTCGGCCAGCGTGGGCTGGTAGCCCACGGCCGAGGGCATGCGGCCCAGCAGCGTGGAGACCTCGGAGCCGGCCTGGGTGAACCGGAAGATGTTGTCGATGAAGAGCAACACGTCCTGGTTCTGCACGTCGCGGAAGTACTCCGCCATCGTCAGGGCCGAGAGGGCCACGCGAAGACGGGTGCCCGGGGGCTCGTCCATCTGGCCGAAGACCAGCGCCGTGTCCTTGAGGACGCCAGCCTCATCCATCTCCATGATGAGGTCGTTGCCCTCACGGGTGCGCTCCCCCACACCGGCGAACACCGAGGTGCCACCGAAGTTGTTGGCGATGCGGTAGATCATCTCCTGGATGAGCACGGTCTTTCCGACACCGGCACCACCGAACAGGCCGATCTTGCCGCCCTTGACGTAGGGGGTCAGGAGGTCCAGCACCTTGATGCCGGTCTCCAGCATCTCCGTGCGGGGCTCGAGCGCGTCGAACTTCGGCGGCTCGCGGTGGATGGGCCAGCGCTCCGTGATCTCGATGGAGGCGGGGTCCACGTTCAGGACGTCGCCGGTCACGTTCCAAACGTGGCCCTTGGTGACGTCCCCCACGGGGACCGTGATGGGCGAACCGGTGTCGCGCACCTCGGCGCCGCGACGCATGCCGTCGGTGGGCTTCAGGGCGATGGCGCGCACCAGGTTGTCGCCGATGTGCAGGGCGACCTCCATGGTCATGGTGCGCTTGTCACCCATGACGTCGGTCTCGACGAGGAGTGCGTTGCCGATCTCGGGGATCTGGTCGGCCGCGAACTCCACATCCACGACGGGGCCGATCACCCGGGCAACCCGGCCGATCCCGCCGGTGGCGGCAACGGGGCTCGCATCTGCAATGGCAGTCATGTCTTTCCTCATTCGTTTCCGGCTGATTCCGACAGCGCTGCGGCGCCACCGACAATTTCAGAGATTTCTTGGGTGATCTCGGCCTGACGAGCCTGGTTGGCCTCGCGTGTCAGGCGTTCGATGAGGTCCTGCGCATTGTCCGTGGCCGACTTCATGGCCCGCTGGCGGCTGGCCAGCTCCGACGCGCTGGACTGCAGCAGTGCCGTGTAGACGCGGTTGGCGACATACATGGGCAACAGCTGGTCCAGAACTGCGGAGGCGTCCGGCTCGAAGGTGTAGAACGGGATGATCTCGCCAAGGGCGGGTGCCTCCTCGCTGTCCTCCACCACCAGCGGCAGGAGCCGCACGGCAACGGCCTGCTGGGTCAGCATGGACACGAAGCGGGTGCCGACGACGTGGATCTGGTCCACACCGCCCTCCTCGTAGGGGCGCAGGAAGCGCTCGATGAGGACGTCGCTGATCTCCTTGGCGTGCGAGTACTGCGGCGCGTCGGAGAATCCCGTCCAGCTCTGCTCCACGGACCGACCGCGGAAGTCGAAGTACGACACGCCCTTGGTGCCCGTGATGTACTGCACGCACTCCTGGCCCTCGTCCTTGACCAGCGTGGCGTGCAGTTGCTCCGCCGCCTTGATGACGTTGGACGAGTAGGCGCCCGCCAGACCACGGTCGCCCGTGATCATCAGCATGGCCGAGCGACGGGGAGGCTGGCGGTCCTCCAGCAAAGGGTGGTCCACCCTGGCGTGGGTCGCCAGCGCGGAGACGGCGTGCGTCAGGGCACGGGTGTAGGGCATGGCAGACCTCGCCGCCGCCTGCGCCTTGATGATGCGCGACGCGGCGATGAGTTCCATGGCGCGGGTGATCTTCTTCGTCGTCGAGACCGAACGTCGACGCTCCCGAAGCTCCCGCAGGCTGCTAGCCATGAATCATCAACCCCGCTTCTGGCGGACGATGGTCTCCTGGCCGATCTCGTCCTCGTCCATGGGATCCTGCTCCTCGTTGTCGATGGAGTTGGCGCCCTCGGTCGTGCGGAAGATGGTCTTGAAGTCCTTGAGGGCGGCGACGGTGGCGTCCTTGTCGTCATCGCTGAAGAGCTTCGTCGAGGCAATGTTCTGGAGGACGTTGCCGTTGTGCCGCAGGTGCTCCAGGAACTCCTGCTCGAAGCGCAGCACATCCACCACTGGCACGTCATCGAAGTGACCCGAGTTGCCGGCCCAGACGCTGATGACCTGGTCCTCGATGGGGTACGGCGCGTACTGGCCCTGTCGCAGCAACTCCACGAGCCGGGCGCCACGGTCCAGCTGGCGGCGGGAGGTGGGGTCGAGGTCGGAGGCGAACATCGCGAAGGCCTGCATGTCGCGGTACTGCGCCAGGTTGATCTTCAGCGAGCCGGAGACGCCCTTCATGGCCTTGATCTGAGCGGCGCCACCCACGCGGGACACCGAGATGCCGACGTCGATGGCCGGGCGCTGGTTCGCGTTGAACAGGTCGGACTGCAGGAAGATCTGCCCGTCGGTGATCGAGATCACGTTCGTGGGGATGTAGGCCGACACATCGTTGGCCTTGGTCTCGATGATGGGCAGGCCCGTCATGGATCCGGCACCCAGCGCGTCCGAGAGCTTCGCACAACGCTCCAGCAGCCGGGAGTGGAGGTAGAACACGTCGCCCGGGTACGCCTCGCGGCCCGGGGGACGACGCAGCAGCAGCGACATGGCCCGGTAGGCCTCTGCCTGCTTGGTGAGGTCGTCGAACACGATGAGGACGTGCTTGCCCGCATACATCCAGTGCTGGCCGATGGCCGAACCGGAGTAGGGGGCGATGTACTTGTACCCGGCCGGGTCGGAGGCCGGGGAGTGAACGATGGTGGTGTACTCCAGGGCGCCGGCCGCCTCGAGGGTGCTGCGCACCTCTGCGATGGTGGAGCCCTTCTGGCCGATGGCCACGTAGATGCACCTCACCTGCAGCTTCTCGTCGCCGGACTCCCAGTTGGCCTTCTGGTTGATGATGGTGTCGATCGCGATGGCGGTCTTGCCCGTCTTGCGGTCGCCGATGATCAGCTGGCGCTGGCCACGGCCGATCGGGGTCATGGCGTCGATTGCCTTGAGCCCCGTCTGCAGGGGTTCGCGGACTTCCTGGCGGTCCATGACGCCTGCGGCCTGGAGTTCCAGCGCGCGGCGGCCATCGATGCCGTTGATCTCACCCAGTCCGTCGATGGGGTTGCCAATGGCATCCACCACTCGGCCGAGGTAGCCGTCCCCGACCGGCACGGAGAGGACCTCGCCCGTGCCGTGCACGACGGATCCCTCGTTGATGCCCTCGGAGTTGCCGAGCACCACCACGCCGATCTCGCGCTCGTCGAGGTTCAGGGCGATGCCCATGGTCCCGTTCTCGAACCGGAGGAGCTCGTTGGCCATGCACGAGGGCAGGCCCGCGACGCGGGCGATGCCATCACCGGAGGTGAGAACTGTGCCCACCTCGACGCGGGTGGCAGCCGACGGCTGGTAGGACTGGACGAAGTCGTCCAGCGCGTCCCGGATCTCATCGGGACTGATGGTGAGTTCAGCCATGGGGGTCCTACTTTCGCTTAATGGGTGGTGAGGAGCCGGCGGGCATCATCCAGCCGCCCGGCAACGGTTGATTCGATGATGTGGTCGCCGAGCTGGACGTCCATGCCACCCAGCACTGAAGGGTCGATCTCGATCTGCAGCGAGATCGGTGCGCCCACGGTCGCTTCGAGTGCCCTGCGCAGCCGCTCGGTGCGTTCCTCGTCCAGGGGACGGGCAACGGTGACCTTCGCGATCTGCTGCTCGGCGAGGCGGGCTGCCACGTCGAGGTAGGACGCCACCGTCAGCGGAAGCGTGCGTACCCGCGCAGCGGCCGCACGTGCCAGCAGCCTGGCGCTGACGGGGTGCACGCGGTCGGCGCTGAGCCGTGCCACGAGCGCCCGACGGGCCTCCAGGGGGAAGCTGCGGTTGCGCAGCGAGTCCGACAGTTCCGCGTTGCCA
>JBDSRF010000204.1:0-13884 GCA_039929445.1 Arachnia sp.
GCGTGACGCCGGCTTCGAGCCCGGCATGGACAACGGCCTGGACCGTGACCGCCTCGGCGTCGTGTGCGGCACCGGTATCGGTGGCCTGCACTCCCTGCTCGGCCAGTGGGACGTGCACAAGGACAAGGGCCCCCGCCGGGTGTCCCCCTTCACGATCCCCATGCTGATGGCCAACGCGCCGGCCGCGAACATCGGCCTGAAGATTGGTGCCCGCGCCGGCATCCACACCCCGGTGTCAGCCTGCGCCTCATCGAACGAGGCGATCTCGCTGGGCCTGGACATGATCCGGCTCGGTCGCGCCGACATCGCAGTCGTTGGTGGCAGCGAGGCAGTCATTCACCCCCTCCCCCTTGCCGCGTTCAGCAACATGCAGGCGCTGTCCCGTCGCAACGACGAACCGGAGCGCGCCTCGCGCCCCTGGGACACCGGCCGGGACGGGTTCGTGCTCGGTGAGGGCGCGGTCCTCATGGTCATCGAAACCCTGGAGCACGCCTTGGCGCGTGGCGCCCGGATCTACGGCACCCTGGCCGGCGCCGGAATCTCGGCTGACTCGCACGACATGGTGCAGCCCGATCCGCAGGGCTATGGCCAGACTCTGGCCATGAAGCGTGCCCTCGTGGAGTCCGGCCTCTCTGTCAGCGACATCAAGCACGTCAACGCCCACGCCACGTCCACCCCGCAGGGCGACCTCACCGAGGCGTCCTCCATCCGTGTGGCCCTCGGCAGCCAGGCTGACTCCGTGGTGGTCACCGGCACCAAGTCCATGACCGGCCACCTGCTCGGCGGCGCCGGTGCGCTGGAGACGTTCGCCACCGTGATGGCGCTGCACGAGCGCAAGGTGCCCCCCACCATCAACGTGGAGAACATCGAGCCGGACCTCGGCCTCGACGTCGCCACGGAGGTCCGGGACCTGCCCGACGGCGACCTGGCAGCCATCAACAACTCATTCGGCTTCGGCGGCCACAACGTCGCCGTCGTGGTGACCAACGAGAACATCACCGACGGTAAGGGCTGAGCCGCACCGACGCTCACACCACACGGCCCGCAGGAGCCCTCGCCGTCACGGCGGGGGTACTGCGGGTGTGTGCGTTCCCAGGTGGTCAGGGCGACGTCAGGGCCGTGATGTCGCGCCCCAGTTCCGTCACCAACGGCACCACGTACTCGGCGTACTCCGCCACCAAATCCGGCGAGCCGAGCCGGCACCAGGCGTACAGCCGCTGCACGGCGGCCAGTTGCATGGCCACCTCCAGCGTCTCCTGGAGCGCTACGGGGTCGCCCCACTGCTCCAGGTAAGTCACTCGCACCAGGGCCGCCGCCTCCTCGCCGAACACCTTCCGCGTCGCGAACACGACCGGTCGAAGGCTGGAGAAGGGGTGGCCCAGCACGGCGTCGCCCCAGTCGCTGATGAGCGGCCCGGGGAAGACGTTGCCCAGGTGCAGATCGTTGTGGTCCAGGCCGATGCCCGGCTCCCGCGACGCGACTGCCACCCACCTGTCGACCAGCGTCGAGGCAGCGGTCGTTGAGGTGCGTCGCACCGGGAGGCTCACGTGGCTCGGGTTCGACGAGGGCAACGCCTGGAACCAGGCCAGCATCTCGTCAAGAAGGGCCACGGCCCGTACGGGCTCGAACCGGGGAAGTCCCAGCCGCGCCAACTCACCCATCGACTGCGCGGCCGCCTGCTGCGTCACCGCCAGCGCCACGGAGGTGTCGCAGTAGTGGTGCGGACCTTCCTCGCGAGCGATCGCGGCTAGCGTCGGTCCCTGATCACGGGTCAGGATCCATCCCTCGGCGACGTCGACGGCGAAGGGCAACAGCACCTGCTCCGGAGCCACCTGGCGGAGCACCCCCAGGAGGGACGCCTCCTGCGACAACGACGGGTGACCCCGCTTGAACCAGAAGTCGCCGTCGTCAACGGAGATGCGCCAGTTCGTTGCCCAGGTGCGCTCACGGTGGGTGCGGATGTCGAAGGTGCGCGATGCAGGGAAGAGGTCACGCAGCCACCTGCGGGCCCGCTCGTGCCAGTCGGGGATCACACGACCTGGTGCAGCCACCGGATCGGGGCGTCCTCGCTGGCGTAACGGAAGGTGTCCAGCTCGTCATCCCAGGGGGTGCCCATGAGCCGCTCGAGCGACAGGTGGATCGGGTCGCCGCCCGCCGCCTCCGCCACGATGGCGTTCTTGATGCGGTCCTCGCTGATGAGGATGTCCCCGTGCACCCCCACGGTCGCGGAGAAGGCGCCGAGGCTCGGGGTGAAACAGAACCGCTGGCCGTCGGAGCCGGGGGTGGCGTCCTCGGTGACCTCGAAGCGCACGCGCTCGTAGGCCGCCAGCTTGCTGGCCAGCGCGGCCCCCTTGCCGGCCTCGCCGCTCCAGGCGAGCTCGGTACGACGGCTGCGTGGTTCGGCGGGCTGGTCAGTCCAGGCGAGGTCGACGGCGTCGCCCAGCACGCTGCCGGCCGCCCATTCCAGATGAGGGCACAGCGCTGCCGGCGCCGAGTGGATGAAAAGCATCCCCCGCGCCATGGGCTGACCCACGGCAGCCATGCGTGCAGTCATGTTCAGTTCCTCCTGGTCCAGGCCGGATTGCCTTCCCCTGCGATACGGCCGCACCAGGTACGCATCATTGTGCAGTACGCAGGCGCCGGGTTCAACCGGGTCAGGAAAGGTTTGCCGGGCACCCTCGAAAACGGACGCCGTGGCGCACAATTGCCAATGTGGACACGACGAGCGCGACCGAACCCAGCGTGACTGCCACGGAGTGGCCGGAGGAAACGCGACGACGCCACATCCTGGTGGTCACCCTCATCGCCGTTGGGATGTCCTGTTTCGCAGTCATGCTGCACGAGTACGCACACGCCGTCCCCCAGCTCATCGCTGGCGCGAACACCAGCACCATCAGGGCCATGAGCGCGGATCCCACCGGTTCGTTGTCCGTGACCGCGCAGGGCTGGACTGCTGCGGCAGGCCCTCTGTTCTCGCTCACGATGGGCATCGTGGTCTGGGGTGTGGCGCGACGACGCCGGGGTGCTGCATTCCAGATGGCCCTGTGGTTCTACATCGCCGCCATCCAGAACGCGGCCGGCTACCTCGTGATCACGCCATTCGGCGTCGGTGACACCGCCACGATGGTCGAGCGCTGGGGTTGGCCGTCGTGGGTGCAGATCGTCATGCCAGTACTGGGGGCGGCCATGATGTTCGGTCTCGCGGCCATGGTGGCCGTGGACATCCGCGCCCGATTCCAGAGCGTCCGGGGACTCCGAATGGCCGTCATGTGGCCCGTCCTGTGGGCAACCAGCATTCTGGTGGCACTCTCATTGGTGCTGGCGTTGGCGGGCGGCTACGACGCGGACATCGTCTTCGTCATGGTCATGTCAATGACGTCGGTGTACGTCGCGGCCCTGATGTGCTCGATCTTCTGGGGACGGTGCACATTCAGGGGTGTCGACAGGGAGCCCGGACCCTTGTGGTTCGCCATCGCGCTGTCGGTGGCCGGGGTCGCGCTCTGGGTCCTCCACGGCGTCGTGGGCGTGACCATCGAGTGAGCATCCCCCGGTTGGTACCGCTGGTCCACCATCCGGTATACAAGGGGACCATGAGCACCGCCATCTCCATCGACGCCGCCCTCGCGGGCGAGGACGCCATCTCCCAGGTCCGCACATCCCCCGCCGGGGTCCACTGGCTGGCCAGCATCGCGGAGGAGAACGGGCGGGTCACCGTCCGCCGCTGGGACGGCTCAGACACCGTCGAGCTGACCCCGGGGGCCAACGTTCGCTCCCGCGTCATGGAATACGGCGGGGGCGCTTATGACGTGGCAGGCGACCTCCTTGCCTACTGCGACGACGTCACCCGGCGGGTGATGCTGGTGGAGGACGGAAACCATCGACCGCTGACGCCTGAGCAGGACCGGTACCGCTGGGGCGACCTGCACCTGGTCCCCGAACGCCGCATCCTCATCGCCGTCCGGGAGGACCACGACGCCACCCCCGAGGCCCTCACGGAGATCGTCGCGCTGACCCTGGACGGTGACAACGCCGACGGCGGCCGCATCCTCCTCACCGGTGCCGACTTCTACGCCGGACCCCGCGTCCACGACGACCGCCTCGCCTGGTTCCAGTGGGCCCACCCCAACATGTCGTGGGACAGCTCCGAGGTGGTGGTGTGCAGCCTCGACGACCCATCCGACGCACGCGTGGTGGCGGGCGGCCAGGGCGTCAGCGCGCAGCACCCCCTGTGGTGCTGCCACGGGCAGCTCGCCTGGAGCTCGGACGAGACCGGATTCTGGAACTGGTACTCCAGCCACGGCGAGGACGTCGCCACCTGGAAGGTCAGCCACGACTGCGACGTCCCCACCTGGGTGCTGGACAGGGCCCCCGTCGCGGCGGTCGGCAATGACATGCTCGCCAGCATCGAGATCGTGGACGGCACGGGCGTACTTGCCCTGTGGCAGCCCAGCTCCGGTGGCGTGACGTACCCGCTCCCGGGCACCTCGTTCATCGAGTCGATCGCCGCGCTGGGAGAGGACATCTTCGTCGTCGCCAACTGGCCGGACCGGGCGGCGTCGCTCGTGCGTCTGAGCCCCACGGGTCAGCGGGAGGAGATCGTCGGCAGCACCCGCGCCGCCGGCGCCGTGGCGCCCACCTCCCGGTGGGCCGACTCGGTGGCGGGCCCCGTCCAGTCGTGGTTCTACACCGAACCCGGCCTGCAGGCGCCGCCCTTGGTGGTCATGACGCACGGCGGCCCCACATCAGCACGCGACGCCTCCTACGACCGGCAGGTGCAGTTCTGGGTGTCGCGCGGTTTCGCGGTGCTGGACGTCAACTACTCCGGCTCGACCGGCTTCGGCCGGGCCTACCGCGACCGGTTGAAGGGCCAGTGGGGCATCCTCGACGTCGCGGACGTGGCGGCCGCCGTGAAGGACGTCACCGACGCCGGGCTCGCTGACCCCGCCCGCGTCGCCATCACCGGCGGCAGCGCCGGCGGGTACACGACCCTGCAGGCCCTCGTCACCACCGACGTCTTCGCCGCAGGCATCTCCTCCTACGGCATCGGCGACCTGCGGGCGCTCGTCGAGGACACCCACAAGGCCGAGTCCCGCTACCCCGACAGCCTCATCGGTCCGTGGCCGGAGGCGGAACAGACCTACCTGGACCGCTCCCCCGTCACGCAGTTGGAGAACCTGCGGACGCCCATGCTGATCCTGCAGGGCCTCGAGGACAAGGTGGTGCCGCCCAACCAGGCCTACGCCATGGCCGACGCCGTCCGAGCCGCGGGCAAGCCCCTGGCCCTGGTCACGTTCGAGGGCGAGGGCCACGGCTTCCGGGGCATGGCCACTCGTCGCACCGCGCTGGAGTCCAAGGTGTCGTTCCTGCAGCAGGTCTTCGGGATGGATCACAGTGGCGACGTCCCGGTGTTGGCCATCGAGAACCTTCCCGGCTGAAGGTCACCGTCGCGGCAGGTCGGCGGCGGGGACCAAACGGCCCGTCCGCTGGCCCCAGCCGGGTTTCCGCGAGAGACTGGGCCGGTACTGAAACCGAGCCGGGAGGCAGCCGCCGTGATCTTCATCGTTGTGAAATTCAACGTCAAGCCCGAATGGTCCGAGCGTTGGCTCGACCTGACCCGCGAATTCACCGAGGCCACGCGCCGGGAGCCCGGCAACCTCTGGTTCGACTGGTCGCGCAGCGTGGACAACGCATGCGAGTTCGTCCTCGTCGAGGCCTTCCAGGATGACGCGGCGGGCGCCCACGTCAACAGCGAGCACTTCGCACAGGCGATGCGCGACATGCCGCAGGCACTCGTCGAGACGCCCCGCATCATCAGCGAGCAGATCGAGGCTTCCGGCTGGGGCGAGATGGGCGAACTGAAAATCGCGTGAGGCCACTGATCCTGCGTTTCCTGAGCGGGGGCAGGTGAGCCATTGCTTCCCCGTGCCCCATGCCAGAGAGTCCACACATGAATCAGCTCGTTTTGATCAATGGTGCACCCGGGTCTGGCAAGTCGACCATGGCCACTGCTGTCGCGGTCGACTATGAGCTCATGCTGGCGCTCGATGTCGACGGCCTCAAACATTCCCTGAGCCGATGGGAAGAAGACCTCAGCGTCTCCGGACTTCACGCCAGAAGACTCGCGCTTGCGCTGGCTCGCGAGCACCTGATCGCTGGCTACGACGTCGTCCTCGGACAGTATCTCGCACGAACGGCATTCATTGAGGAACTCGAAGAGCTGGCCATCCAGCTCGACGCGCAATTCATAGAATTCGTTCTGGATATAAACCCTGATGCGCTGGCGAGCCGCCTCCGTCTACGGGCAGAATCCCCCAGCCGTCCAGAACATGCAGTGAACAATCGACTCGTTCGCGCCGCAGATGCTGCTGGTCTGGTCGAGAGCATCCAGGGTCTCCGTCGAGCAAGGCCCCACGCGATCTGGGTGGAGGCCTCGGGTGCACAAGCCTCCACACTCAAACGAATACGCGCGGGACTTGCTCCCTTGACGCACAGATGTGAAGCCACTTGATCTTCCGGTCTTTCAGATCCATTCAGCCGCAATGCCCAGGGGGTCACTCCGGATCCGTCCATGAGTCAGAAGTGGGCACGCTCGCCTTCGTGACGTGTTGAACTATGCGCCATTGCACGTCCGGGTGAGAGAACCTCGAATCGAACTCGTCGGCGCAACGGACTCGCTGCTTGATCAGCTGCAGGATGTTGTCAGGGCAGGGAAGGCCGACGCGGAGCCCGCACCCTACGACGATCCGATGTCGCTCTACGAGGACGATCCCGATGCCCGGGTACGCCAATGGCTTCTGGGCGTCTGGCGCGGCCGAGGATCAGTCACATCAAGCTTCTGGCGGCTGTATTTCGTCGTCATGCTGGATGGACAACCGGTCGGCATGCAAGACCTCGTCGGAGACGGCTTCAGTACTTTCGGATCCGTTGCCACCTTCTCGTGGCTCTCCAGCGACGTCCGCCGCCGGGGTCTGGGAACCGAGATGCGGCACGCCATCCTTGCCCTTGCCTTCGACGGTCTTGGAGCGGCGGAAGCAACAACCGATGCGTTCCTCGACAATGACGGATCCAACGGGGTTTCACGGGCGCTCGGCTACCACCACAACGGCACCGACTGGGCCACACGCAGAGGTGAACCCGCGCAGTTGCAGCGGTGGCGACTCGCCAGGGAGGACTGGCGTCGACACCGCCGCCACGACATCCAACTGCACGGTGTTGCGGAATGTCGTGCGGCCCTCAGCCTTCCCTGACAACAGACGGTCGACGATGCGCCACCCGGAACAAACTGTCACGGGTCGCTCGGGACGACACGTTCGAACGCCGGAAGTGCGGTGATCGCAAGGGCCCGCGACACGTGGCCTGACGTGGCGGCTGTCACTGCGCAACCACGGTGAGCATTCGTTGCCTGGCGTGAAACCGCGGCCCTAGCCTTCGATCGCGGCACGGGCCCGGCATGGACGCCGCGGCTGGACGTTGCCGCCGTCGCGCCGCGGTTGGCGTCGGAGCACCGATGCGACCTGTGGCCCTCCCCCGCCTGCTTATGATCCTGTTGTTGCTGGTTCCGCTGGCGCTGTCCGGCTCGCTGCCCGCACGCGCCGAGATCGGTGCCCTCACCGTCCGTGTCCTCACCCCGCTGGCCGCCGGCAACGACGCCATCACCCGGGCGGGCGTCCAGCGTGGCCGCGGCATGGAACGCGAATCCCTCGGCCTGGCACTGTCCGCCGGCGCCGTCGTGGAGGCGCGCGTCACCAACGGCGTCACGAACGTGTCCCTGTCGCTCATGACCGACGACCACACCACGGACGTTGAGTCGAGCAACGGCTACCAGCCCGGCGACACGAGGCTGCCCGTCGACGGCTCCTGGCAGCGGATCACCGCCGTGGCCGCCAGCGGTGTGTTCGCACGGACACGGGCGTGGACCACGGCGCCCAGGATCGAGTACAGGGTGGCGTCCGGCTCCTCGTTCGCCATGCCCGAGTACCGAATGGGCGGATCGCAGCAGGGATTCGTGTCGGCGTGGCAGGCATCTGCGTCACCGTTCGCGGTGGTCGTCGACCGCTCCTTCACGCTGTTGCTGCCCCGCGTCGACCTGCCGAAGGTGGCAGACATGGGTTGGTCGCACTTCGCGGACCTCGACGACGCCATCGGGTTCTACCGGCAGCTGATGTCCTCCTACGACACCTGGCTCGGCGTCTCGGACTCCGACCCGTCGCCCCTGCACAGGAACCTGCCACAAGCGCCGTTCATGCGCCCCGACAGGACGGGCTGGGGGCTGGCCTACTACTCCGGCGGCAACTACATCGGCACCAACATCGGCTCGGTCTCCTACTACCTCGAGGGGCCGGAGTCATGGCTCATCCTCCACGAGATCGGCCACGGCTACGACGGCATCATGACCAACACCGCCGGGCCCGACGACATCCAGCTCGGCGAGGTGTGGAACAACGTCTACGGCTACCAGTACCAGACGCTCGTCAACGGTGTGACGGGCCCCAACTGGCTCAACGACACCTCCAAGCCCGTGAACCAGCAGCGTCGCGACGACGCCCGCCGTCGCGCAGGCGGGGTGGTGAAGTTCAACGACCTCGGCTACCAGGACAAGCTGGACTTCGTGGCCCGCATCGCCGACCTCACCGGTACCGACGGTTTCTCCCGCTTCAACCGGTCGCTGCGGGAGCTGCAGGCAAGTCCCTCCTTCAAGAGCTGGCCCGCCCGCAAGGACCTCATCGCCCAGCGATGGGGAGGGGCCGAGGGACACAACCTGGCGCCGTGGTTCGGGGCCTACGGCCTGCCGGTGGCCACCGCCGCGGCCGAGGACCTGTACGACGTGCGCCAACTGCCCATCGCGCTGCCCTTGTCGGACCTGTTCGACGACGCCGCCCGTACCCGGAGCGCCGCCGCGCAACTGGGACTCGACAGCCCCGGCGCGCTGGTCTCCAGCACCCGTACCGCCACACTCGACGCGACGGGCGCGATCCGCGTCACCGCCGCGACCACGGCACCAGCCGACGTCGAGGGCCGTCTCGTGAGCCTGTGGCGAGGTGCCACAGAGGTGGCCACGGCCCCCTTCCGCGACGGCGTGGCTGACTTCACGGGCGTCCCGCTCGGCGCCCACACCCTCCGGTTCCCCCTGTCCCGGACCACCGGCGTGGTGCCGCAGCGTCAGTGGGTGGCCTCCCGGCAGTCCGGCACGCCGTCGGCCGTCACGGTGAACTACCCGGCCGTGGCCGTGCCGCCAGCACTGAACAACAGCCTCCTGACGCTGCGCGGTCTGGGCGACGCCGTCTTCGCCGCCGTCGAGCACGACACCACAACCTCCCGCATCACCATCACAGACACGCTCAACGCCCCGCACAGCTACTTCCCCAACAACCAGTACGCGAAGATCACCGTGTCCGCCGGCACGCAGGTGCTGTTCGAGCGTTCCTTCATCGGCGACCAGAAGCGCAACGCATCCGCCAGCACCACGGTCGCGGCCGCGCAGGGCACCACGATCACCATCACCCACCTCGAACCCAACCGCATCGACGAGACCAACCCCGCCACCGGCTACCCCAGACCGGTTCTCAACGCCACCGATCCCACCACCACTTGGCGCGTGACCGACCAGGGACTGGTGAAGCTGGACGATATCGGGAACTGGGATGAGGGGGCTGCCGGCCGCGAGCACGTCGCCTCGCTGACGGCCGCTCTGTCTGATTTCGCGGCCACGGCCGGAGCCCATCCCGGAGCGCAACTGGCGGCGCGCGCCGCGTCCCTGCGGACCGCCGTCGATCAGCTCACCAGCGCCAGCGACCGTCAGTCCCTGGCGGCCACGTACGGCGCGGTACTGGCTGCCCAGATCGCGAAGGCCGACAGGCCCGCACCCACGCCGTCGCCAACGCCGTCGCCCAGCCCGGTGGTGACCCCCACGGCCAGCCCGACACCCGCGGTCAGCCCCACCCCGGTTGTCACGTCGACTGCCAGCCCCACGTCCATGCCGAGCCCCACCTCGAGTGCGACGTCCTCGGCGAGCCCGACACCGTCGCCGAGCACCACAACCAGCCCGACGTCGAGCGCGAGCACCGTGCCGACGACGACGCGTCCCACCGCCACACCCACGAAGAGCGTCGCCCCCACGGTCGCGCCCACGCGGGCGCCGTCGACCCCGGCGCCCTTCGACGTCTACTCCACCCCGGGCTATCACACGGTCAACGGGCGCCAGTGGTTCACCTCCTGCGAGGCGTACTCCAAGACGCAGCGGCGCCGCACCGAGATCTGGGGCACCACGGTGGTCCTTCTGGGCGGTCGCTTCGTGACAACGTCCGGGTGGCAGTTCAACAACCTCACCTACCTGCCCTCGCCGCGCGCACTGTGGGCCGGCAATCCGCTGGGCAACACCACCACCTGGACCGCCACAGACGGCCGCCAGTGGCGCACCGAGTGCGACACGGCACTCACGGGACGCAACGGCTGCCGCACCTGGTCCGTGGCCAAGGTGGTGCAGACCACCCGCACCTCGGGCGGGGTCAACACCTACCGGGTCGCGTCCGTGGAGGTGTTCAACAACATCGTCCGCTTCCGCTGACAAACCGTCGGCACTGACCAGGCACGCCATGGCCGGAACTGACCGGACACGCCTCACGCACTACCCGCCGAGACACCCACGTCCACGGCACCCACCCAACGCGGCGTGTCTGGTCGCCGGTCTCCGGTCTCCGGTCGCCTGGTCACAGCCCTGCTGGCTCCAACGAGCGGCCGACGCCACCGTCGCCGGAACTGACCGGACACGCCTCACGCACTACCCGCCGAGACACCCACGTCCACGGCGAACACCCGATGAGGCGTGTCTGGTCGCCGGTCTCCGGTCGTGGGTTCGGCGGTCGGGGTTCGGCGGTCGCTGGCCCGGCGGGTGTCAGTGGCGGTGCAGGATCACGGCCAGCGGGCGCCGAGGGAGATGACGCCCAGTGCCGCGAGGACGGCGAAGATGAGGGCGAGGCCCGCGTACCGGTCGGTGACCTCGGCGGGCACCTTCTCGTAGCCGATGTCGGAGCGGATGGCCTTGTATATCTCGCTGAGCTCGCTGGCGCTCTCCGCCGAGAACTTCTTGCCGCCGGAGCGCCGGGCGATCTCGGACAGCTCGTAGTGGTCGACGGCGACACGCTGGCGTTGCCCGTTGGATTCGACGTACCCGTTCTGCGTTCCGTACGCGATCGTGTAGATCGGCACGCCCTTCTCCTTCGACACCTCGGCTGCGCCTGCCGAGGAGCGGCCCAGGTTGGTGGCACCGTCGGCCAACAGCACGATGGCGGCAGGGGCCACGGCCTCGGGGTCCTTCGGGTCCGGAGGGACCAGTTTGAGCGCTTCGAGGCTGGTGTAGATGCCCTCGCCCGTCGCCGTCGACGGCGCCAGTTGGAGCGCCTCGAGGGCGCGGTTGACCACGCCGCGGTCCACGGTGGGTGGGACCACCACGTTGGCTGTGCCCGCGAACGTCACGAGCGCCACGTTGAAGCGTTCCGGCAGCGACGAGACGAACTGCTGGGCGGAGTTCTTGGCGGCCTCCAGCCGGTTCGGCTCGATGTCGGTGGCCTCCATGGACCAGGACACGTCGATGGTGACGACGATGGAGGCGCGGTCGCGGGGCTGGTTCGTGAAGTCGGTGGGCATGGCCCAGGCGATCACCAGGGACGCCAGGCTCATGAGCGCCAGCAGCACCGCCCCGTGACGCTTCCAGGCCGCATCCTTGGGGATGACGAGTCGCAGCCGCGACGACAGTGTGCTGCGGACCTGCTTGCCCGCCAGCACCAGGTACAGGGCACCGATGAGCGGAATGATCGCCAGCGCCCACAACCGTTCGCCGCGCAGGAACTCCAGAGCGAGGGGGATCATCGCGGCCACCTCGCAGCCATCATCACGGCGCCAAGCGCGGCCACGACGGCGAACCCGAGCGCACCGAAGGCGTACTGGGCGGTGATGGGTTTGCGGATCTCCTCGTATCCCACCGACGAGCCGATCTCCTTGTAGGCATCGGCCAGGGAACTGGCGGTGTCGGCGGTGACGGCGCGGCCGCCCGTCGTCTTGGCCACTTCCTTCATCGTGGCGACGTCGGGGGCGACGTTCTCGCGTTTGCCGTCCACGTCCACGTACCCGTTCTCCGTGCCGTAGGCGATGGTGAAGACCGGAATCTTGGCCTGCTTGGCAGTGCGGGCGGCGGCGGCAGGCCCCTCACCGACGGTGTTGGCGCCGTCGGACAGCATGACGATGAGCGCCGGCGCAGGCTCCTCGTCCTTGCCCACGGGCGCCTGCTCGACGGCCTTGAGTGCCAGCACGAGGGAGTCACCGATGGCGGTGCCCTCTTGCAGTTCCAGGCCCATGAGCGCCCGCTCAAGTGCACCTCGGTCCGTGGAGGGCGGCATCTTGATGGAGGGCTGTCCGTTCAGGGCAACCAACGCCACGTTGTAGGAGTCCGGGAGACCCTCGATGAAGGTCTTGGCGCCCTGCTTGGCAGCTGTCAGCCGGTCCGGTTCGACGTCCTTGGCTTCCATCGACAGTGATGTGTCCACCACCATCACGACGGTGGCGCGCTGCCGGGGCACCTTCTCGGTGCCCAGCGGCTGCGCCCAGGCCAGTCCCAGGGCCACGAGGGAGCACAACGACATGGCCACGGCGAGGTGTCGGGTCCAGCGCCGCTGGGACCCCATCACGGCGCCCAGAACGCCGGTGTTGGTGAACCGCAGCGACAGGCGTCCCCTCAGCCGCATCAACAAGAGGTAGGCCAGCACCAGGACGGGAAGAATGATGAGAACCCACAGCCGGGCGGGCGATTTGAAGTCTGGGAAGGCGAGCAGATCGATCATTTGCTCACCCCCTGTGGCGGCTGGTGCAGCATGCCCGCCACCCGTCGGTAGTTCAGGACGAATCGTGCGATGTCGGCCACCCAGTCGCGGTCGGTGCGGAGCTGGATGTGGCCGGCGCCGGCCCGTCGCAGCGAGATCTTGATGCGTTCGCGCTGCGCCTTCGATGCTTCGTCCATGCGTCGGCGGGCTGCGGCGTCGGAGGTGTTGATGTAGCGCATGAAGGAGGTTTCCGGGTCGCGGATCAGCATCTCGCCGACATCGGGGAACTCGAGTTCGTGGCGGTCCACCACCTCGATGCACAACACTTGGTTCCGCACCGACAGTCGCCGCAGGGCCCTCTCCCACGGCGGCGGCACCTCGGGGTCGAGCTCACGATCGCCGGCGGTGAGGAAATCGGACACCACCACGCGCATGCCGCGACGGCGGTAGGACCGGCTCAGCTGTTCGATGCCGTCGGCCAGTTCAAAGTTGCCGGGCCCATTGTCCGGCACGATCGGCTCCGTGAGCATCTTGCGCAGCAGACCGTAGAGGGCTGTTCTGCCGGAGCGGGCCTGCAGCCGCTTCATCTCGTCGGGCTTCATGAGCATGCCACCGAAGCGGTCGCCCATCTTCTGGCTCAGGAACCCGATGGTCGCGATGGCCGCGATCCCGAGGTCGCGCTTGGTGATGCCCTCGGTGCCCCAGTTCATGGACGGGGTCACGTCCAGCAGCGCCCACACCTCCAGCTCTCGATCCGCCATGGTGTCGCGGACGTGGGGGACGGTGGTGCGGGCCGTGACGGCCCAGTCCATCTTGCGGACATCGTCCTGGCCGGGCTGGTAGATCCGGGCGTCGTTCGTGTCGGAGCCGGGTCCGGGCAGGAGGCCCAGGTGGTCCCCGTGGAGGAACCCCTCGAGCCGACGCACGATCGTCAGTTCCAGACGCCGCAGAGCAGCCTCCGGGGCCAGTTTGCTGAGGGGGACCGAGGGACCGGTGGGGGCCCTCAGGACCGACGCAGCAGCCCCCGGGTCCTTCGACGGCACGATCCCCAGCGGCAGACCCTGGGGGGGTG
>JBDSRF010000205.1:0-10511 GCA_039929445.1 Arachnia sp.
CACCGAGAAGGCGCCGGAGTCCGACCAGGTCCTCGGGGATGCGGACAAGCAGGACGGCGTCCTCTGACGTACACGCCGCAGGCGTCACGCGCCGAACCCCACGGGGTTCGGCGCGTGATCTGTTTCAGCGACCCCGGATGTCGCGCCGGCGGTAGCCGACGAGCCCCGCCACCAGCAGCCCTAGACCCAGGAGCGACTCCACCACGATCGCCGGCCAGGTGAGGTTCTCCGTGGGGAGCTTGGGGAGGTGGCCCCATGGCTGCAGCTGCAGCAGCCAGTCGGGGAACTGCAGCAGTGCCCCCACCCAGGACGCGAAGATCGACCAGCCGATCACTGCCCAGACGACGGGGAACGCGCGCGGCACCCAGCCGATGACCAGCATGGCCAGGCCCACCACCAGCACAGTCCCCGGCAGTAGGGCCGCGGCCGCGGCGGCGCCGTGGCCGAAGGCAGTCCACGAGCCGTCGCTGGAGGCCGTGAGGCTGAGCAGGGCACCGACCAGCAGGGTTAACGCGACGGCCAGTCCGCCTCCGACGCCGAGGTGGCTCCCCGCGAGCGTGGTGCGGGGCGTGGCGGTGGCGAGCACCACCTCCGCGTGGCCTGCGGTCTCCTCGGCGTTCAGTCTGCCGAGCATGGAGACGCCCATGAGGGCGATGAACGTGACCAGAATTCCCAGCATGGCGATGTAGAAGGCGTCCATGATGCCCTGGGCGCCACCACCCATCCGGCGCAGCATCGCCGCGTAGGCGCTGTTGCCCTCGATGAGCCCCGTCACCTGGTGGGCGAGCGGGCCGATGCCGACGGCGGCGACGACCATGCCAACGACCCAGCCGATCACGCCCCCACGGTGGAGACGCCACGCCAGACCCCAGGCCCCGGACAAAGAGGCGGGTGCCTCCGCGCGTCCCGGGGAACTGGCGCGGACGCCCGAGCCGTGGTCGCGCACCGACTCGAGGTGGAAGGAGAATGCCAGGGTGGCGGCCGTGAACAGCAGGGGGATGAGCAGCACCCAGAATCGTTCGTCCGCGTACGGCCGGACCAGTGCGGGCCAGGACAGCGGGTTGGCCCACTGCAGCGCGTCGAGGAGCCGGTTGGTCACGTCGGGCCGCTGGGAACCGTCAACGATGGCCCTCAGCAGGTACAGCCCGCCGAGTGCGATTCCCAGCGTCCAGTAGCGGGCCGTGCGGGCGCTCGTGAAGACCTGCGCCAGGACGGCCCCGACGCCAGTGAAGGTGGCGCCGCAGAGTGCAATGGCCAGACCGGAGGCCACGGCCCCGGCAAGAGGGGTCGTCAGTGCCGCCATCGACGCCACCACGAGGACCCCCAGCACCAGGTTCCAGAACAGCGACAGGGCGATGGCGGCGGCCAGCGGCACGTGCCGCCCCACGGCCCCCGCCCGGATCAATTCGATCCGGCCCTCCTCCTCCTCGGCCCGGGTGGCGCGGATGATGCCGAGGCCGCTCATCATGGCCGCGGCGATGGCGGTGAAGGCACCCACACGCCAGAACACGAAGCCTCCGGCCAGGCTCAGGTCGAACGGAGGTCCGAGGATGGCCCGCATCGTCGGGTCGGCGGCCAGACCCTCCAGCATGAGGTCGCCCTGGGGACCGGGCGGGACCAGGGTGGCGTACTGGGAGATGGTGGCGGGCATCAGCAACGCGAGCACCGCCACCCATATGAGCCAGAACACCCAGTTGCGGCGGAACAGCAACGAAAAGACCGCCGGGAACCCGGTCATGTCACACCGCCGTCTCGTAGTGCCGCACGAACAGTTCATCGAGCGTGGGGGGTGCGGAGGTGAGGCTCTCGATCCCGGCGGCGCTGAGGGCCGCCATGACGGCGCCCATCTGATCGGCGTCCACCTGCATGGTCACGCGGCGGCCGTCCAAGGTGGCGTCGTGGACGCCGGGGATGGAGTCCCAGTCCACGTGGACGTGGCTCAGGGTGGCGCTGACCTGCATCCGTTGCAGGTGACGGAGGTCGTCCAGGGAGCCGGACTCGACGATCCTGCCGGCGCGGATGATGGAGATGTGGTCGCAGAGGGCTTCCACCTCCGACAGGATGTGGGAGCTGAGCAGGATCGTGCGTCCCTCGGTCTGCTCGGCGCGAATGAAGTCGGCGAACACGCGCTCCATGAGCGGGTCCAGCCCGGAGGTGGGCTCATCCAGGAGGAGGAGTTCCACGTCGCTGGCCAGCGCCGCAATCAGCGCCACCTTCTGGCGGTTGCCCTTGGAGTAGCTGCGGCCCTTCTTTCGGGGGTCGAGGTCGAAGCGCCCGATGAGATCAGCGCGCTTCGCCTTGTCCAGTCCGCCACGGGCCCGCCCCAACAGGTCGATGGCCTCGCCACCGGACAGGTTGGGCCACAGGCTCACGTCGCCGGGCACGTAGGCAAGGCGGCGGTGGAGGGAGGGTGCCTCGGACCACGGATCGCCGCCGAGGAGCCGAGCCGTGCCGGAGTCCGCGCGCAACAGCCCCAGCAGCACGCGGATGGTGGTGGACTTCCCGGCCCCGTTGGGTCCCAGGAAACCGTGGATCTCGCCCGTGGGCACGGTCAGGGTGAGCTCGTCGAGCGCCACGGTGCGCCCAAACGTTTTGGTGAGGCCGGTGATCTCGATGGCGTTGCTCATGATGGGTCCTTGGCGGGTGTGTCGCTGGTGGGTGCGGTGTCTTCGGGGAGGAGGTGTTGCTCCTTCATGGCGGCGACGACCGAGCGCTGGAAATGGTCGTCGATGAACATGCCGTGGGTGAACAGGTCGACGCTGGCCAGGGCGTAGCGGGCGTACACCCCGGGGTCGAGCAGTTTCGCGCCCCCCAGCCGACGCGCCACCTGCCCGCCCAGCATGCTGGCGCCGCAGGACAGGGCAACCAGCGTTGTCACCCAGGCGACACGGTCCTCCGGTTTGCGCATGGTGCCGGCCGCCGCCCCCGCGGTGATGAGGTCATCCGTCATGTCGCACACCCTGTCGAACAGCCGATCGGCGCCCTCCCCGCCCTCCGAGAGGCCGGCGACGATGTAGTCCATGAACGGGGCGAGTTCTGAGAGCTGCGAGCTCATCTGACCCAGGGCGGCGGTGTCGCCCTGCACGGTGGCGGCCTTGTCGCGGCCGAGTCGTTCCAGCAGCCACTCGTCGCACGCGGTCCGCAGGCCCTGTTTGCTGCCGAAGTGGTGCAGGACGAGACCCGCGGAGACCCCTGCGGCGTCGGCGACCATGCGGACCGTCGTGGCACGGATGCCGTGCTGGGCGAACAGCGCGAACGCCGTCGTCCGAATGCGGGCCGCCGTGCTCAGGTCCGCAGGTGTTGAACTCATGTTCAACATACTGAACGCTTGTTCAGTCGTTGTCAAGACTGTCGGCAGTATCAGCGGATCGGGGCCCCACCGCGGGTCGCATCCGCCCGAATCGCGCAGGACGTCAGGGGGCGCGGTCGCCCGTGGGGAACAGGCGGGACAGGGCGAGCGCGCCGTGGCTGCTGGGTTGCGGCACTCCGGGAGCGATCCGGAAGATGGGGGCGCCGTCGTTGGTGGTCCCCTCGTCGGGGTCTGCGGCGCGCAGGAACAGCGTCGGGTGTTCCGGGTCCTCGCGGAGGCGCTCGGCCAGCTCGAACAGGTGGGTGACGAGGACAACGGTGACGTCGCTGTCGAGCATGGCCGAGATGATGGTGCTGCCGAGCTCGGATCCTTCGCGTTCGTTGGTGGAGGCGAACGAGTCGTTGCACAGCAGCAGGCATTGGGGTGTGACGTGGTCGGCCAGCAGGCTCATTCGCTGCAGCTCCTCGTCGAGCTTCCCGCTGCGCAGCGACGGATCCTCTCCGCGGGTGAAGTGGGTGAGGACCCCCGAGGCGACGCTGGCGCGGAAAGACCGTGCGCACACGAACATGCCCGCCCGCATCATCAGCTGCGCCAACCCGAGTGAGCGCAGCAACGTGGTCTTGCCTCCCTGGTTGGCGCCCGTGACCACCACGAGGGCGGCGCCGTCGGCGTCGAGATCGTGACCAGCCACGGGGTACTCCCCACTCAGGGCCAGGCTGACGTCACGCAGGTCGTGCGCCGCCAACTCATGGCTGTCGGGGGTTGCTGGCCCGGGCAGGCAGGTCGGCACACCACGGTTGCTGAGCTCGTCGAAGAGGTTGAGGCAACCGACGTGGAAGGACAACTCGAGCCGCAGCATCGTGAAGAAGTCCTTCACATCCGCGACGGCCTGGGCCGTGGAGTCCGCGACGCCAGCCAGGGTGCGTGAGCGCAGCGACGCCAGCGCCCGCTGGCCCGGGGCGTCGGCGGGGGAGACGTCGAAGGAGTGGCTGGGTGTTCGGGGGCCGAAGCCGAATCGCTGCCGCCAGGTGGATGGGGGTGTGCGGTGGATGACCCAGTCGCGTGCGGTGTCGCCTCGCCCGAGCCGGGCGCTGGCCAGGATGCCACCGTCGAACCGGAGCTGCTGGAGCTGCCGCCTCAGGAGTTCCAGGTAGTCGTCGTCCAGGTCGGAGGCGATCATGGTGAAGAACCGGCGGAACCCGTCGGAGTGGAAACGGTGCGACTCGGCGTCCGCGATGGCCCGCAGCTGCTCCAGGACCCCCATCTCCAGCTCCAACACCTTGACGGAAAACGTGAGCCTGGACTCGGGGTCCTCCGTGGGTCGGAAGATGGTGCCGGGGTTGCGCTCATGCTCGATGGCCTGCGCCGCCAGAGCGTGGAGTCGTCGCACGACGGTGGGGTTTGCCAGGGCGTCCGCCACCACGGCCTGCCGGTACTCGATGGCGGCCTCACCGGCCAGCCCGGACAGCAACGCCCTCCTGGCGGTCTCGTGGATGAAGGGGTCGCCGCCGGACATGGCACTGCACAGGGTCTCCAGCCCCAGGTCCTCGGTCATGAGGTCGTGGACGGCTCGACCAGGGTGCGGGGAGGCGGTGTCCGCGGTGGCTCTGCCGAGCGCGAACGGGTTGCCTGAGAGCATGGCCTCGAAGGTGGCATCACGCAGGGCGGGTGCGACGTCGAAGTCGCGATCCGGGTGCATCAGGAACGCCCTCACGGCCGCATCCTTGCCAGTAGTCGCTCGCGGGTGAGTCCGTACTTCTCCGCGATGGCGGAGGCGTGGGCGTGGCCGTCTGCGGGTGCACGCTCCAGGGAGAAGATGCGTGTGGCCGGGTCGTCGGGCGCCACGCGTGTGACCATGCTGACGGTCCGTTCGCCCAGTGCGGCGATCTCGTCCATGAAGGTGACGTAGACCCCCAAGCACCCGCAATCCAGGAGTGTCCCGACAACCCGGGTGGCGACCGTCACGGCGTCGCGGAGGCTGGTGGAGCTGAAGCTCTCGTTCAGGATCACCACACTCTCTCCAGTGGCGTCCCGGAGGATGGCGTGCACCCGCTGCAGTTCGCCCTGGAACCGTCCCGACTCCGTCGAGGACTCCTCCTGCTCGAAGTGGGTGTGGATTGCGTCGGGCAGCGTCAACTGCGCCGAACGCCCCGGCACGGGTACGCCCAGACCCGTGAGGTGGAAGAGTTGGCCCACCATCCGCGCGAACGTCGTCTTCCCCCCGTTGTTGGGGCCAGTGACCACCAGCATCTGCTCTGGTCCGGATAGCCGGAAGTCGTTGCAGACCACGGCGGCGCCTTCCGGGATGGCGGACAGTGCCAGGGCCAGGTCGAAGCCTTCCACGGCGAAGACGTCCGAGGGACGCTGCGTCACGCGGGGGAGACAGAACGGCAGGCCGGCGGCCCGGAGGGGACGGATCAGGTCGAGCCATGACAGGTAGAACTGCACTTCGCCGTGGAGGTGCGTGATGAGGGGGTCCACCCGGGCGTCGGGGCTGGCCAGGAAGTCTGCGCGAGCGGTGAAGAGTTCCGGGTGCAGCGCTTCGACGCCGTCCAGGATGCGCGACTCCACCTGATCCAGACGGAGAAGCTCCGATGCGGGCCCGGACTTGTTCATGCTCGGTTGCTGCGCGAAGCGGGCAAAGGTGGACCGGACCTCGACGCCATGGTCGGGCTGGCCGTCGTACTGGGTGACCGTGACGTGTCCGCCCGCGATCTGCACCGCATATCGCAGCGCCGCCGCTGACTTCTGCAGTGATGCGACGGTGGCGGCCGATGTCGTGAAGCTCGTCGAGTGAACCAGGTTGTCGAGCCCGTGACGCAGGCGACGTAGGGCCTCGGAGGCGGGGGTGAGCTGCCCCAGGACCTCCGCCAGCGTCCGTGCCGCATCCGAGGATGCCTGGGCGGCGTCCAGGGAAAGTGACTGCCGCTGCAGGCGATGACCTGAACGCGCGACCTGCTCCAGGATCCTTTGACGGGCGTCCATCTCGTCGCGGAAGGCGGTCACGGCACGCAGCACGGGCTCATCATCAAGGTCCCGGAACACGGCGTGGCGGTACGTCACGGTGGCCACGTCCCGCAGGGGCCGAGTGAAGAGCCGCCCCACGGTGTCGGCGTCCGTGTCCACGCAGAGGCGGGCCAGGACGTGGTCGAGGCGGAGGTCGGACAGGTGCCCGACGGGTGTCCGGCTGCCCGATTCGGACGCTGCGTCGGGAAACAGGATGCTGTACGCCGCTTGGCGTCCCGACGGGTCGTCATGGCGACGTTTCGGCCCCACGGACTCCATCGGCGCCCTCGATCCCCACGTCTCCGCGGGCCCATCCGGTGGTGCGGGCCCATGTGGATCGACGCTAGCACCGGGGTCCGGGGCGTCCGGGGGTGGGGCGTGGGCAGGGCCGGGTCGGTCGGCTGCTACAGAGTCCTGCCAGGGCTGTCTCAGCCCTGGACCACGTCGCTCACAGACCAGGGCTGAGTGGAACATGCGGGAGGGTGAGGGTCGGCAACGAAAAACACGCGCCCCGCGAGGGACGCGTGCTTCTGTGTCATTACCGACAGGTCACGTCATTCCTGTGCTGCGGGTGCCGCCCCTGGCTCGGGTGCATCCTGGTCCTGCCAGACCACGATGGACCACGCGTCGACGTGGGCGCCGTTCTCGACGATCTCCCCCTCGCCCTCGGGCCAGTAGTTGTGGGAGGGCTCGGCCCAGCTGTGGGTGTCGATCAGACGACGCCACACCCTGCCGCGCTCGGACAGCGGCACCCGGAAGTCGACGGCAGCATCCGACATGTTGATCATCAGCCAGAAGTTGTCGCCCTCGTTGTTGATGTAGACGGACAGCGCCCGGTCACCCTGTGCGGGGTGGGCCGTCAACGACGGCGAGTGGTACAGGTACGACACGTCCTTGTTGTCGGCGACAAGGTCACCGTACTGGCGCGTCTGCAGCGCGTCGTGGGTCAGCCGCAGGTTGGCGATGAACGTCGCGAACCGGAACAACCCGTTCACGTCGCTGTCGGTGTCGAAGCTGCCGAAGTTGTCGTGGTAGAACGCGTCCACGCCGTTGGCGACGGGGGCCGCCTGCGGGTTGTTCGTGGGCACCATGTCGTAGTTGTTGCGCATGGCCACGCTGTCGAGGGCCCACGGGTTGTTGTTGCCGTTCTGGGTGCGGCCGAACTCGTCGCCCGCCACTACCATGGGTACACCGCGGGAGAAGAACAGCGTCACCCAGAAGTTGCGGGCGCGCTGGCGCCGAAGCACCTGATCGCCGCGAGAGTCCCAGGAGTGGTTGTCGTCGCTGCCGCCGTCGGAGGGGCCGAACGGGAAGGCCTGATCGTTGTTCTTTTCCTGGTAGCTGACCAGGTCGGCGATGTTGAATCCGTCGTGGGCGTCCACGAAGTTGATGGTGCTCTGCGGGCCGCCGTTGTCGGCGAAGTGGCGGTGGTCACCGTTGATCATGTCGAGGAAGGCGCCGGTGTTGCCGTCGCCCTTGAGGAAGCCGCGGACCGTGTCGCGGTAGCGACCGTTCCATTCGGCCCAGCCGGCGGGGAAGTTCCCCACCTCGTAGCCCCACATGTCCCAGGCCTCCGCGATGACCTCGATGTGCTCGTGGTCGGCGAAGGAGGCGATGTCCACCAGCAGCGGATGGTCCGGGAAGAAGCGCTTCTGGGCGTCCCAGTCGTCCGGGTCAGCCTCGGCCGGCATCCGCCCCAGCACGGTGGCCAGGTCGAAGCGGAATCCGTCGACGCCCATGACCCGTGTCCAGTACGTGAGGGAGTCCATGACCAGGTTCCGGGCCGCCGTGGAGGAGTAGTTCATCTGGTTGGAGGTGCCCGTGGCGCCGTCGACCATTTCGTGTTCACCGGTCATGGCGTAGTACTCGGCTGTCCCGAAGCCACCCAGGTTGGTGAATCCAGTGGTGGCGACGTCAGCATTCCAGTTGCCGCCCTCCGCCGTGTGGTTGTAGACCACGTCGAGGTAGATCTCCAGGCCCACCTCGTGGAAGGCGTTGACCATCTCCTTGAACTCGCGGGTGGGACCGCCGAGTGCCTTGTCGCTGGAGTACTGCCGGTTCGGGGCGAAGAACGACAGGGTCATGTATCCCCACGCGTTCGTGAACCCTTCCTCGCCGGATTCGGACGCGTTGGTCTCGTGGACGGGGAGCAGTTCCAGCGCCGTGAACCCGAGCGCCTTCAGGTAGGACGCCATCATGCCGACACCCTTGTAGGTGCCCATGAATTCCTCGGGGATGTTGACCACATCCTCGAATCCGGGTTCCTTGGACAAGAGATCGCCGAGGCGCATCACCGACGGGTGGCCGCAGAGCTGTTTCACCTGGGCCTCGTAGATCGTGGACTTCTCGCTGGGGATGCGGGGCTTCGGGAGCAGGGGGGTGGTGTCGGAGATGATCACGCCCTTCGGCACGTACGGTGCCGAGTCCACCTCGCGGCGCAGCAGGCCGTGGTACTCGTCATCCCCGGTGCCGAAGACGCCGTTGTCGGCGCCCAGGTCGCGGATGCAGTCGGAGTACATGTTGTGGGAGATCTCAGGGGCGTACGGGTCGAACAGGGCCTTGTTGGGGTTGAAGCGGTTGCCCTGCTCGTCCCGGTCGGAAATGTAGCCAGCCCCGGAACCGGGGGTCCAGGACTTGTCGTAGGGCCAGTTGGTGCCCCACGCGCGGTACGCGTACATGGTGCCCAGGAGGACGCCGGCAATCTTGGCTCGCCAGACACCGTCGGCGCCCTTGGCGGGAAGGTAGGTGGCGCCCGGCTCGTCGCCAACGGCCTCGTCGAAGAACTCGAGTTGGACGCGGGTGGCCGCCGGCGCGTGGACTGCGAACGTGACGCCGTCGGAACCGACGTGCGCACCCAGGGGCCAGTCAGCATCGGACCAGGTGTCCTGCGCGGCCGGCTCCATCAAGGTGAAAGTCATAAGATGATAGTGACGTCTGACGTGTTCTGTGCCAAATCAGCGCCGTACACCCGCGTAGTTTCACCGGATACTCTGGGATCCGTGAACGCCGCACCCCGCCTGCTGATGGTCCATGCCCACCCCGATGATGAGTCGAGCCAGAGCTCGGCAACCCTGTCGCGCTACGTCGCCGAAGGGGCGCAGGTGACGCTCGTCACGTGCACGCTGGGGGAGCGTGGGGAGATCCTGGTGCCGGACTGGGAGCACTTCTCGCCCGCCGAGCTGGGTGCCCACCGCATCGAGGAGCTCGCCGCGGCGCTGGGCATCATGGGGGTGACCGACCACTTGTGGCTGGGCGGACCCGGCACCTACCACGACACGGGCATGGCCACGGATGAGCGGGGGCAGGTGATTCCGCCCGACGACAGCCCGGAGAATGCGTTCTGGAACGCCGACCTGCTGGAGGCGACCAACCACCTCGTCGAGGTCATCCGGTCGCGTCGGCCGCACGTCCTGAGCAGCTACGACCCGCACGGCAACTACGGCCATCCGGACCACATTCAGGCCCATCGCGTCAGCATGTATGCGGCGCAGCTCGCCGCCGTCGCGGCCCACCGTCCGGATCTGGGCGCGGCGTGGCAGGTGTCGCGGATCCTGTGGAACACCATCAACCCCTCCATGTGGGAGCAGGCGCAGCAGTTGGCCAAGGAACAGGGCATCGACCTGTTCGGTGACAGGAAAGAAGAGAGCGGACCGCGTCGGCCCGGCGTCTCCGAGGTGGCCGCGGTGGTGCCGTACGGCGAGTACCTGCAGCGCTGCGCCGACGCGCTGCTCGCTCACCGCAGCCAGGTGGATCCGGGACAGGATTTCTGGAAGTTCTTCACCATCATGCGGGCCCTCCCCACCGCCGGAGAGGCTTACATCCTCGCCGGGGGCCAGCCGTTCCCCGAGAGCGACTCACCCGCCGAGGACATCTTTGCCGGGCTGGACCTGTCCGCCTGAGACGGCCCCACCGGCGCGAAGGACAACCGGACACGCCGCGCTTACTGAACCGAAGGACGCCCAGCTCCATGGATGGCGGCGGGCGCGGCATGTCCGGTCACGTCGGGCAAGAACAGTGCCCCGTGGCGATGTCCGCCTCAGCGGCGCATGCCCTTGAGGAGAGCGGCGACGGTGAGGAACCCCACGATGCCAGCCGTGTAGAGGGCCGTGCGGACCCACGTGTTTGACGGCTGGCCCTCGGCCGCCTCACGGACGGCGTCGTCGAAGCCCATCAGCCCGCCCGGCGGGAGGGGGAT
>JBDSRF010000206.1:0-17159 GCA_039929445.1 Arachnia sp.
CCCCCGTGTGAATGCTTTGGGGGGTTCACGGGGGGCTTGCCCCCCGTGTGAATGCTTTGGGGGGTTCACGGGGGGCTTGCCCCCCGTGTGTTTAGTGCTTGACGGCCACCAGCAGCCCGTTGCCGACCGGCAGGAGTGCCTGGGTGTAGGACTCGGACTGCGTGACCGCTTCGAGCGCCTCGCGGATGATGATGGTTTCGTCGCCCTGGGCCTTGGGGTCGGCCACAGTGTTGTTCCACAGCACGTCGTGCACGATGAGCAGACCACCGTGGCGCAGGAGACGGAGTGCACCCGCAACGTACTCGACGTACTCGAGCTTGTCGCCGTTGATGAACACGATGTCGTAGGCGCCGTCGCGGAGCTTGGGCAGCACCTCCAGCGGTGTGCCGGCGATCAGGCGGAACCGGGAAGACGGGTAACCCGCCGCCGTCAGGAGGCGACGAGCCGCCAGTTGGTGCTCGGCGTCGCTGTCGATGCTCGTGAGGATGCCGTCTTTGCCCATGCCGTCGAAGAAGGCAAGCGCAGAGGCGCCCATGAGGGTGCCCACCTCGATGACGGCCTTGGCTCCGGTGGTGGCGGCCAGCACGGTCAGGGTGGCCGCCACGCCTGTGCTGATGGGGACGTGACCGGCGACGAACGCCTCGTCGCGAGCCTGCCGCAGGGCGTCGTTGGGTGCCACCCAATCCTCCGTGAAGGCCCAGGTCTCGGTGGTGGGCGCGTCGACATTGCGCGCGGGAGTGGTGTTCACGATCTCACCCTACCCATTGTCCTAAGATGTGCGCATGAGTCATGTCGCACGCGCCGAGATCGTCGCTCACGTCCTCACCGTGTCGGGCACACCCGATGCGCGGGTGGGCGTCCCCGATGCAGTCATACTGCCGGCTCCCGTGCAGAGGGAAACCTCCGCCTGATGAGGCAGGACACCATGCACCGCGACCCGTCCACAGCACAGCCTGTCTTCGGGCGCGTGCTCACCGCCATGGTCACCCCCTTCGACGAGCGCGGAGATGTGCACCACGGGGAGGCCGCCCGGCTGGCGACGCACCTCGTCGACGAATTGGGCCACGACGGCCTCGTGATCAACGGCACCACGGGGGAGTCGCCCACCACCACTGACGCCGAGAAGCGCGCGCTCGTGGAGACCGTGGTCAGGGCCGTGGGGGATCGCGCAAGGGTGGTTGCCGGCGTCGGCACCTTCTCCACGCACCACACCGTCGAGTTGGCCCGTCAGGCTGAGGATGCGGGCGCGCACGGCCTGCTGGTCGTGACGCCCTACTACTCAAGGCCCCCGGTCGACGCACTCGAGGACCACTTCGTCACGGTGGCCGATGCCACCGCGCTGCCGTGCATGCTCTACGACATCCCGCACCGGGCCGGCATCGCCATCCCCGAGGCCACGCTGGTCTCGCTGGCGTCGCACCCCCTGGTCTCCGCCGTGAAGGACGCCAAGAGTGACGTGGTGTCCTCGTCGGCCGTCATCGCCGCAACGGGGTTGCAGTACTACGCCGGGGACGACGGCTACATGCTGCCGTTGCTCGCTGTGGGTGGCGTCGGGGTGGTGGGCACATCCACGCATTTCACGGGGCTGCACGCCAGGGCCATCATCGAGGCCCACCTCTCCGGTGATCCGGCGCGGGCCCGGGAACTCCACGGGGAGGCGCTCGGCGTCTTCCGCGGAGTCTTCGCCACGCAGGGCTGCATGATGGTGAAGGCGGCACTGGAGGCGCGGGGCTGGGCGATGGGTGCGTGCCGCAAGCCGATGGGTGTCGTGGCCCCGCAGGTGCTGGAGCAGTTCCTGCGGATCCTGGGCAATCTGGAGTCCGGGAACAATCCCTGACCCCCGTACGTTGTGTCCACGAAGGGTATTCACAGGTTCCCCACAGGTGAGCCTGAGATGATTCGATCATGGAAGGACAACAGGTGTTTCGAGGCAGGGTGAAGAAGGCGGCTCAGCCCGCGTCTTGGACCGCGCCCACATGGAGTGAACTCGTCACCAACCACACCGAGCAGGTGTATCGGCTGGCGTACCGCCTAACCGGCAACAAGTATGACGCGGAGGACCTCACCCAGGACGTCTTCATCCGGGTGTTCAAATCCATCCACACCTTCCAGCCCGGGACCCTCGAGGGCTGGCTCCACCGCATCACCACCAACCTGTTCCTCGACGGGGCACGTCGTCGGCAGCGCATCCGCATGGACGCGCTCAGCATCGCCCCCGAGCACGTCTGGGGCTCTGCCACCGGTCCGGAGGACCTCCACCTCGACCGCGAACTGGACAGTGACGTGTCCCACGCACTGGAAGCCCTCAACCCGCAGCAGCGCGTCGCCGTGGTGCTGTGTGACATCGAGGGGTTGTCCTACGAAGAAATCGCCGAAGTGCTGGACATCAAACTCGGCACGGTGCGCAGCCGCATCGCACGCGGGCGCGCCCAGCTACGGCAGACCCTGTCCCACCGTGCCCCTGTGGAAGGCCACACCAGGTACCTCGGGGTGTCGTAAGTGGCGGAGGCCCCCAAACACGACTGTGAACGCTTCAGAGGAGATCTGTCGGCGTTTGCCGATGACACGCTGCCTCGCAAGAGGTGGGAGCAGGTGGGCTACCACGTCGCTGGCTGCGCCACCTGCCGGGGCGAGCTCTCCGACATCCGGCGGTTACGTCAGTCGCTGGGTGGACCACCCCCACCGGTGACCGCCCCCGACACCCTGACGCAACGACTCCACGGCATCGCCGGGGAGCATGTGCACGCCCCGCTCTACATGGCGGCGGACGGCCCCAGATGCTCGCTCCCGTCGCGGAGGAGACGTCGTAACAGGACACTCATGCAGTCCGGCGTTGTCGCGATGACCGTGATGGCATCGGTGTTCGTGATCGCCTTCCTCGTGGCACCGGAGCCGCAGATGGTGGCCAACGCCCTCAAGCAGGCCAGGGAGCAGTACTCCCTGTCCGAAACAGCCGTCAGCGTCAACGAGTCGGTCGGTGCGGTCCTGTTCGCCCACGAGCGGGGCGCCTCGTTCGGGCCCTCGTTCCACCAGTCACCGCGAGCCACGATGGTCAGTGACCCCAAGCCCCTCGATCCCACCACGGCCGCAGGCATGCTGGAAGGGGAGGGCCCCACCCACTCGGGGATGCAACGCGTCTTCATCTCCGCCGGAGACGGCGGCTTCCTCTCAGCCGACGTCCGCGTGGACGAGGTGGCGGGAGAGGGCACCAGCCTCGTGGTTCTCGACGCCACCGGCCAGCAGTTCATGTCGTGGTTCGTCCCATCCGGTTCATGCTGCCAACGCAGCGCCGGCCCGCCATGGACGTTCTGGCAGTACACCGGCACCGACCAGGTGGCCCTGCGCTGGGCCAACGTCATCGAGGCACGGGATGCTGACGGTCATCGCGTGGCTCGTTGGTGGGTCGACGAGGGCAACGGGCTCGTCCTGTGGTCCGAGCGCTACGGCGCCGACGGTGCGCCCACGATCATGTCCGGATTCACCGACCTGAAAGTCGGCGAGGCGCAGCTCGCGCAGGACCGCGTGGAGTTGGTCAGCATGAACCCCGTGACGTCCAGCGGCTCCAAGGGGTGGTGCGTGGGGCTCCCGCAGTGCCCCGCCGACCTGGCCGGCCTCCCACTCGTGGCGCACTCGTCCTCGATCGCCCGTGGCGCCAGGTCGATGCGCCTCTTCTACTCCGACGGTTTCCGCGGCCTCAGCGTGGTGTGGTCCGAGGGCCAGCTGCAGGGCACCCTCAGCATCGCTGACAACGCCGAAGGGTTCCCCCAGGTGGCCGTGTGGCAGTCAGGCGACGGGATCGTCTCCGTGGCCACCAGCGGGTCCCACGACATGCTGCGGGAAGCCAGCGCGGAGCTGCCGGGACAACTGGCCTGGAACCCCTCCGTGCTGGAGCGGGTGGGCCGGGGTCTCGCCCGGCTGGCCGGGATTAACTGAACCCAGAAACAGCGGGTAATCTGATCGCGTGTTTGGCATCGACGCGATTGAGCTCATCCTGCTCATTGTGCTGGGAATCCTGCTCTTCGGGCCGGAGAAGCTCCCCGAATTCTCGCGCAAGGCTGCGCGAGTGGTGGTGGCCGTCCGCGACATCGCGAACAACGCCCAGACGCAGCTGCGCCAGGAGCTGGGGCCCGAGTACGCCGACCTCGAGATCAAGGACCTCAACCCCAAGGCGTTCATCTCCAAGCACATGAGCGCCGAGGTGGCACTCATCGAGGAAACCAAGCGCGACCTCAGGGGCGCCAGGGACACCGTCATGGAGGCCCAGGCCAGCATCAAGGACGCCGCGACGCTCGCACGTTCCGAGACCAAGGGCCTCGAGTCGGCCGTCAAGGGCAAGGCTGCGGCGGCCGACGTCGTCACCCTGCTGCCGTTTGACGTCGAAGCCACCTGAGGCCCCAGACGCAACAACGCCGGGGCCCGAGGGCCCCGGCGTTGTCATGTGTCCGTATGTTCGTGTGTCAGTTGGTGGCCAGCGGCAGGCGCGTACCCACGAGGCTGCGCTTGCGGCTGGCGATGATCCTGCCGAGTTCGACGAGTGCCTGTGCCGCCGGGTGGTCGGGCGCGGAGGCAACGATCGGCTCGCCGCGGTCGCCGCCGGCCAGCAGTGCCTCGTCGAACGGCACCTGGGTCAGCATCGGCACTTCGTAGCCGAAGCGGTTCGTGAGCCCCTCCGCCACCTGGTCGCCGCCGCCGGCGCCGAACAGCTCCATCCGGTGTGTCTCGTGGCAGTGGGGGCAGACCATCTCGAGCCAGCTCATGTTCTCCACCACCCCGATCACGCGCTGCTCCATGATGTGGGCCATCGTGCCGGCGCGCTCAGACACCTCGGACGCCGCCTGCTGGGGCGTGGTGACCACGAGCACCTCGGAGGAGGGAATCTTCTGGCCCAGGCTCATGGCGACGTCGCCGGTGCCCGGCGGCAGGTCGAGCAGCAGGTAGTCGAGGTCCCCCCAGTACACGTCGGCGAGCAGTTGGGTCAGCGCGCGGTCCAGGATCGGTCCACGCCACGCCACCACCTGGTCGCGGCTCGGCTTCAGCATGCCGACGCTGATGACCTTGAGGCCGTCCAGCGCGGGCACGGGCATGATCATGTCCTCGACGACCGTGGGACGGGCCTCGCCCAGGCCCAGCAGGTCTGGAATGGAGTGGCCGTAGATGTCGGCGTCGAGGATGCCGACGCTGAGGCCCTGGCGGGCCAGTGCCAGCGCCAGGTTCACGGTGACCGACGACTTGCCGACGCCGCCCTTGCCGGAGGCCACGGCGATGACGCGCGTGAGGTTGCCCGGCTGGGCGAACGGGATGACCCGTTCGGCCTGTCCGCCGCGCAGCATCTTCTTCATGGCGCCGCGCTGTTCGTCGTCCATGACACCCAGCTCCACCTCCACGCCTGTGACGCCTTCGACGGCCTCCACAGCCTGTGTCACGCGGGTGGTGATCTCGGAGCGCATGGGGCAGCCCGACACGGTCAGCAGGACGCGGACGAATACGCGTCCCTCGTCCACGCGGATGTCGTCGACCATGCCCAGGTCGGTGATGGGGCGTCGGATCTCCGGGTCCTCAACGCCGTGGAGTGCGGCGCGGATGAGCGGGAGCAGAGGATTCTCGGAAGTCACACCCCCCTTGATACGGGGCGGGTGGTGTCAAATCAAATCGGTGACTGAACCGTCCACTGCTGGCCGTCGGTCCCGCTCGTTGAGGGCGTCACACATCACCACGGCGCTGAGCGCCACGAGGGTGGGCAACCACACCCCGGCGAGGCTCCCCAGGACCACCACGACGGGGCCCGCGATGAGATGGACTGTGAGGCGTTCCTTGAAGGCCAACCTGCGGTGGGAGCCGGGTGCCAGCCACACACGCCACCCCAGAACGTAGAGGAGGGCGAAGATGGCGGCGGCAATACCCGCCACCAGTTCCCCACCGGCGATCAGCCACAGGGACCAGCACCCGAGTGCCAGCAGCGCCACGTAGGCGACCAGCAGCACAACCCCGTACCAGCGGACGCCCCCGGGGCGGGGCGCCTCCTCGCTGTCCGTGATGTCCGTGACCCCCGGCAGGTCTTCAGCCATTCCTGACCACCGTCGCTTCCAGTCGTTCCGCCAGGTCCCGTAGTTCGCTGCGCAACTCGCCCCTCACGAAGTCGCGGGTGGCGAGTTCGCCGAGATTCATGCGGATGGCCGCGATCTCCCGCGCAAGGAAGTCCATGTCCGCGCGCGACTGGGACGCCAGCCGCCGATCCTCGTCGAGGCTCAGCTTGTCGCGAACCTCCTGACGGTTGGTGGCCAGCAGGATCAGGGGCGCGGCGTAGGACGCCTGCGTCGAGAAGAACAGGTTCAGGGCGATGAACGGGTACGGATCCCATTTCAACCCGTAGATGCCCACCACGTTGAGCGTGATCCAGACGATCACGAACCCCGTCATGTAGACGATGAACTTGCCGGTGCCCATGAAGCGGGCGGCCCCCTCGGCGAAGGCGCCGAAGGCCTCGGCGTCCATCGAGACGCGGGGCATGTGGGAGCGGCGCCCCGGCTCGGACAGATTTTCGCGTTCAGTACGTGGCATCGCTCACCTCCGGGGCGGGTTCGTCCATGTGTTCGCCGCGCCAGTCGTCGGGCAGCATGTGGTCGAGCACGTCATCGACGGTGACGGCGCCGACGAGTTGCTGCCGCTCGTTGACCACCGGTGCCACCACCAGGTTGTAGGTGGCGAAGAACCGGCTCACCTGCGCCAGTGGGCTGCCAGGTGACAGCGGTTCCAGGCCGTTGTCGAGCATGGTGGCCACGAGCAGGGTGGGGGCGGCACGCAACAGTTGCTGCACGTGGCAGGCGCCGATGTAGCGACCTGAGGGGGTCTCCACCGGTGGCCTGCACACGAACACCATGGACGCCAGGGCAGGGGTCAGCGACTCCTCCCGGCACCGGGCGAGTGCGTCGGCCACGGTGGCGTCCGTGTCCAGGATCACCGGTTCGGGTGTCATCATGCCGCCGGCGGTGAACTCTTCGTACAGCAGGAGACGGCGCACGTCGGAGGCCTCGTCCGGCTCCATGCGTTGCAGCAGGTCCTCGGCCACGTCGGAGGGGAGGTCGCGGATGAGGTCGGCCGCGTCGTCGGGGTCCATCTCGCCGAGCACATCGGCGGCACGCTCCGTGTCCAGCGCGGAGATGAGCTCGATCTGCTCGTCCTCCGGGAGCTCCTCGAGTGCCTCGGCCAGTGTTTCGTCGTCGAGGGCGGCGATGACGGCGATCAGGCGCTCCGGGTCGAGGTCGTGCAACTCCTTGGCGATGTCGGCCGGTTTCATGTCGGCCAGTTCGGCCACGATGTGGGCGGGGGTGCGGCCCTTGGCGAGCACCAGGTCCGGCACCTTGTCCCAGCGCACCACCTCGGTCTGGCTCCGGCTGCCGAAACCGAAGCGGCTGCCACCGGACTTGCTGCGCAGCGCCACGCTGCTCAGCTCCCACTCCCTGTTGCGGAACTGCACCATCGACACGTCGAAGATGCGGGTGGGTCGGTCCAGCGGCACGGCGCGGTCGAAGAGGTCCGCGGCCACGAGGAACTCCGTCTCCCGCTTCTTGAATCGACGGGTGTCCACCTGCCCCATGATGGAGACCTGGTTGGCGGTGATGTTGTGCACCCGGATCATGGGGACGAAGATCCGCTGACGGGCGAACAATTCCACGACGAGCCCGCGCACTCGGGGGGCGAGGTTGTTGGTGCGAAGGTGATACACCACATCCTTGATGCGGCCCACCTGGTCACCTGCTGCGTCGACGAGGGGGAGGCCAACGATCCGCGAGATGAAGACCTGCGTATCTTTGGCGTTCATGGGCCGCAATCTACACTCCCGGAGCGGGTGGGATGCCGCTCCACGCCGCGTGGACGCGGGTGGTGGCCCGGAGCCGGATCCCCGGCAGAAACGAGCTCCCGGTTCACGGCTTGCGTAGGCTTGTCCCCATCAGCCGCACGGTCGATCCGGGCGACGCACACAGGAGGCCACAACCATGAGCACCACCCCGGTACCCGGACGCCCGTTCGAGCTGGACTACCCGCAACTGGTGGGACAGTACAAGAAGTACGCCGAGGCGCAGGCCGCCGTCGATTTCCTCTCCGACCAGCAGTTCCCCGTGGAGAACCTTCTCATCGTCGGGGCCAACCTCAAGTCGGTGGAAAGGATCACGGGGCGGCGCACCTGGGGGACCGTCCTGGCGCAGGGTGCGATCTCCGGCATCGGCACCGGCATCTTCGTCGGCCTCATGCTCCTGCTGTTCACGGGCGGGCAGGCAGGGTTCCTGCCGGTCCTGCTGGTGGGGCTGGTGCTGGGTGTCATCATCGGCACCCTCACCACCGCCATCGGGTATGCACTCAGCCATGGCCGGCGGGACTTCAACTCCATGCGGCAGACGGTGGCCACCAGCTACGAGGTGCTCAGCGAACACAAGGTGGCCGTCCGGGCCCGCGAACTCCTCGCCACCCGACCCGAGGAGCGCGCAGCCCAGTTCGAGTGACCCGGTGGCTTGGCGGGGCGGGACCGGAAGTAGGTTGGTCCCAGGCTCCGAGATGTGAGGTTGACAATGGAACTGACATACGACATTTATGACCCGGCCAGTACCGCCGAGCGGATCCTCGTGGTGGGCCCCAGCCTCGGCGGGGATGCCACGCACCAGTGGACTTCGGTGGCCGAGGCGCTCGAGGGCCAGGCGCGCGTGGTCTTCGTGGACCTGCCCGGGCACTCCCAGGGTGCCCCCTGGGACGACGTCGACGAGCCCACACTCCAGTCGCTCGCCCTCGGCGTCGTCGATGTCATCCGCCGCGTCCGCGCCGACCTCGGGAACCTCCCCATGTTCTTTGCGGGCCTGTCCATCTCCGGGGCCATCGCGCTCCATCTGGCGATGGAGCACCCCGACGACCTGTCCGGGGTGGCGGTGCTGTGCTCCGCCGCGACCGTGGGGGAGCCCGCCCGCTGGCTGGAGCGCGCTGCCCAGGTGGAGGAGTCCGGAACCCAGCAGCTGCTGGAGGAGACGGAGAAGCGCTGGTTCACCCCTAGCTTCCGTGCCCAGCACCGCAGCACCGTCGACACCATCATGGAGGGACTGGCAGCCGCGGACGACCACTCGTACGCGCAACTGTGCCGGGCGCTGGCCGTGCATGATGTGCGGGCCGACCTCGCCGACATCCGCATGCCACTGGTGGTCATCGCGGGGGGTCGGGACAGTTCCACGCCCATCGAGAACGTGGAACTCGTCGCCGAGACCGTGCCGGAGGCCGAACTCCACGTTCTGCCGGAGGCATCCCACCAGGTGACGGTGGTATGCCCGGGGGACGTCGCCGTGCTGCTGCTCAACTTCATGCAGCGCGCGGAGCGCCCGCTCCGCCGCGAACAAGCCGACGACTGAGGCTCAGCGGGCCTGCTGCTCCGCCAACCAGGCCTCGACCTCGTCGGCGTCGCGGGGCAGCGACGCCGACAGGTTCTCGGGGTCCCCGTTCGTGATGAGGATGTCGTCCTCGATGCGCACGCCGATGCCGCGGTACTTTTCCGGCACCAGCAGGTCCGTCGACTTGAAGTAGATGCCCGGCTCCACGGTGATGATCATGCCCTCGGCCAACGTGCCGCCGCGATAGACCTCCCTCCGCGCTTGTGCGCAGTCGTGGACGTCCATGCCGAGGTGGTGCGAGGTGCCGTGGACCATCCAGCGACGCCACTGCCCACCGTCCTCGGACAGCGCCTCCGCCGCGGTGCCCGGCAGCATGCCCAGCTCCTCGAAGAAGTCGGCGAGGACCGTGATGGCGGCCGTGTGCGGGTCCGTGAAGAGGGCTCCAGGACGGCATGCCTCGATGCCGGCGGTCTGAGCCGCCAGCACCACGTCGTAGACGCGTCGCTGCTCGGGGGTGAACCGACCGCCCACGGGCAGGGTGCGGGTGACGTCGGCCGTGTACAGGGAGTCGACCTCCACGCCGGCGTCCAGCAGGATGACGTCGTCCCCGGACAGGTCACCGTCGTTGCGAATCCAGTGCAGCGTGTTGGCGTGGTCGCCGCCGGCGGCGATGGTGTCGTAGCCGACCGTGTTGCCGAGGTGGCGGGCGTGCAACCCGAAGACTCCCTCCACCCAGCGCTCGCCCCGACCCTTGAGGACGGCGTTGGGCAGTTCCTTCGCCACGGCCTCGAATCCGACACGGGTGGCGTCGCAGGCGCGACGCATCTCGTCGATCTCGAACTGGTCCTTCACGAGGCGCATCTCGGACAAGGTGGTGGCGAGGACCCCGTCCGCCTCGGCGTGGTCGCCGTCGCGGAGCCCGTCCACCATGGAGGTGACGGCGGCGTCGACGTCGCGGATCACCAGGAGGTCGCGTCCGCGGAGCGACTCCTCGAGGTCGCGGATGTCGCGGCAGGGCAGCTGCAGGCGGGCGCCCATCTCCTCAAGGGAGTCGCGCTGACCCACCCACATCTCGCCGTAGCGTGAGGAGGCGTAGAACTCCTCGTCCGTACGGGGGCAGCGGGGGCGGAAGAACAGGGTGCCGGGCTGGTCACCGAAGAGCACAAGGACCGCGTCGGGTTCGCTCTCCTGGCCGAGGCCGCTGAGCCATGCGAAGGCGGTGTGGGGGCGGAAGCGGTGGTCGGTGTCGTTGGAGCGGACCCTGTGGGCGCCGGCCGGGACCACGAGGGTCTTGTCGGGGAAGTGTTCGCTGGCCGCCTCGCGGCGGGCCATCGTCCACACCGAGGCGGGCAGTGCCTCGGGCAGCTGCTCGTCGTAGGGGGCCCAGTCCTCGACGATGAACTCCTTGAATGCCTCCGAGAACGGGGATTTGCGGCTCGCGCCGTCGAGAGCGGATGCCTGTCGTTCAGCTGCGGTCATGGCAGCGAGTGTAGACGCCGGGTGGAACCCTTGTAGATTGGCCCCGAAACGCTATTGGGAGGACCCCCGCGATGCTTGCTGAGCCCGCTGACCAGCAGAAACTGCTGAATCTCGCCGATCTGGATGCCGAGATGGGACGTCTGCAACACACCGCGCGCTCCCTGCCCCAGCACAAGAAGATCGCCGACCTGATGGCGGAGCGCCAGAGCGTCGCCGACTCGTTCGTGGAGGCCACCACCAGCGTCGACGACCTGCAGGTGGCGCTGCGACGCGCGGAGGCCGACCTTGTTCCAGTCCGCGCCCGGCTGCAGCGTGACCGCACCCGGATCGAGGACGGCTCCATCAGCGATGGCAAGACCCTCAACGGGCTCATCGAGGAGGTGGCGCGCATCGAGCGCCGCATCGTCGAGTTGGAGGATGCCGAGTTCGAGGTGATGGCACGGCTGGAGGATGCGGAGACCCGCGCCAAGGAACTGTCCGACCGCCGCGACGCCGTCGAGGAGATCCTGCGCGACGAGGTGGGGCTTCGGGACCGAAAGGTCAATGGGTTGAGCACCGAGGCCAGGGACGTCGCCTCCGCCCGCAAGGACCTGGCGGGCGGCGTGCCGCCGGCCCTGCTGAACCTGTACGAGAAGATCCGGGCGCAGCGGGGGCTGGGTGCGTCCAAGCTGCACCGCGGCCGGTGCACGGGATGCCAGTTGGAGATCACCGTCGCCGATCTGGACGGCTACCGCAAGGCCCCCGCCAACCAGGTCCTGCGGTGCGTCGAGTGTGATCGCATCCTGGTCCGGACGGCTGATTCGGGCCTCTGATGATCAGTCGCCACGTCCTCATCCCGGCTGTGCCCGACGAGGTCGCGCGCGGACTGCAGCTTCTCCAGTCGCAGCTGGGCCTACCCGAGGGGTTCCCGCCCGCAGTCCTTGAACAGGCGGAGGCGCTGCGGTCGAACCCGCCGTCGTTCGCGGGTCATCTCGACCGCACCGAGATCGAGTTCATGACCATCGACCCGGCCTCCTCCATGGACCTGGACCAGGCAGTGCACATCGCCCGTGACGGCGACGGCTACACGGTCCACTACGCCATCGCGGACGTGGGGGCGTGGGTGGAGCCGGATTCGCCCATTGCGGACGAGGCCTGGAAGCGCGGCCAGACGATGTACGCGCCCGGCGCCAAGGTGTCGCTGCACCCGCCGGCCCTCAGCGAGGACGCGGCCTCCCTGCTGGCCGACGGCAGGCCCCGCCCGGCCATGCTCTGGACGCACCATCTGGATGCCACGGGGGACGTCGTCGGCTCCACGCTGGAGCGGGCCATGGTGCTGAACCGGGCCAAGCTCAGCTACACCGACGTGGCCGCGCAACTCGCGTCGTCCGAGCCGTCGGTCACAGCGGCGCTGCTCGCCGAGGTGGGAAGGCTGCGAGTCGCCCGCGAGATCGAGCGCGGCGGCATCAACCTCAACCTCCCGGACCAGGAGATCGTGCCCGAGAACGGGACCTGGCGGCTGGAGTTCCGCAGCATGCTCGACGTCGAGGAGTGGAATGCCCAGATCTCGCTGATGACCGGGATCGCCGCTGCCCACATGATGGTGGACGGGAAGGTGGGGATCCTGCGGACCCTGCCGCCGGCGGAGAAGTCCGCCGTCGCGAAGTTGCGGCGGGTCGCGGCGTCGCTGGACGTGCCATGGCCCGAGGGGTTGCCGTATCCGGACTTCGTCCGTGCCCTCGACCCGGCCGAGCCGAAGGAACTGGCCGTCATCGTCAAGTGCACCTCGTTGTTCAGGGGGGCCGGGTACATCGGCTTCCACGGAAGCCTCCCGGACACCGACCTGCGTCACGCGGCCGTCGCGTCCCTGTACGCGCACGCCACCGCTCCTTTGCGTCGGCTCGTCGACCGTTTCGTGCTCGAAACCTGCCACAGCCTGTCCACCGGTGAGCCGGTGCCGGCCTGGGTGGTCGACGCCCTCGACGGGTTGCCGTCGGTGATGCAGGAGACCGGGCAGAAGGCGAGCGCCTACGAGCGTGGCGTCGTCGACCTCGCCGAGGCGCTGGTCCTGGAAAGCCGGGTGGGGCAGGTGTTCGACGCCGTCGTCATCGACGTCAACCCCAAGAGCGGCGCCGGGACATTCCAGATCACCGAGCTCGCCATCGAGGCGCGCATCAGCGACACCGATCGCGATTCGGTGGGCAAACGTGTGCGTGTGCGACTCGAGGGCGTCGACCTGGTGGAGGGGCGGGTCTCGTTCAGACTAGAATCAGCCACGGACGAGTCGGCCAGATGATCGCGGTGCGCAAGCGCTGAGGAAAGTCCGGACTCCACAGAGCAGGGTGGTGGGTAACGCCCACCCGGGGTGACCCGCGGGAAAGTGCCACAGAAAACAGACCGCCCGGCTTCGGCCGGGTAAGGGTGAAACGGTGGTGTAAGAGACCACCAGCACACCGGGTGACCGGTGTGGCTCGGTAAACCCCACCTGGAGCAAGACCAAGAAGGCCAGCCTCGGCTGGCTGCGGACGCTGTTTGAGCGCTGCTCGCGCGAGGCGTCCGGGTGGGTCGCATGAGCCCGTCGGCAACGGCGGGCCAAGATGGATGATCATCCTTCGACAGAATCCGGCTTACCGGCCGACTCGTCCCCACACTCTCGCCCACCCGGGGTTGGCCAGACACGCCGCGTCGAGTGTGCGCCGAGACGTATGCGTCCATGGCGGGCAGTGCGTGAGGCGTGTCCGGTCGGGGCGGGGATGACTCACCTTCCGACGGGTGCTGCGCCGCGCGCCACCCACCCCACCCCAACCAACCCCCGTCTGCCGCCCCGCCCCTGGATGGCCGGACACGCCGCGTCGAGTGTGCGCCGAGACGTATGCGTCCATGGCGGGCAGTGCGTGAGGCGTGTCCGGTCAGTCCGGGGACGCGCGAGAAGGGGGCGGGGACCTGCGGAGTGGCGTGCTGTGGTTCAGGCCAGGGGCTTGGTGCCACGCACGAGGTGCAGGATGCCATTTTGCCAGCCGCTGACGGAGCGGCTCTCCACCGTGGCGAAGCCGGCGGCGATGATGCGCTGGGCCAGTTCCTGGACTCCCATGAAGTCGTCGACGGAGCGGTGCAGGTACTCGTACAGGTCGCGGTTGCGGGCGATGACCGAGGCCAGCGGAAGGATGATGGTCTGGTTCACGGCGGTCCAGCGCCGACGCGACGACTCCGAGTCCGCCACCGAGTAGTCCTGCGCCACGAACGTGGCGCGTGTCTTCAACTGCGTCTGGATCGCACGGAGCGTGGCATCGACGTCGGTGACGTTGCGCAGCAGGTAGCAGGCGAGCACTCCGTCGGCCGCGGGCAGGTCAAGGTCGGCCAGTTCCTCCGCGCGTCCGTATCGGAAGGTGACGGCGTCGTCGAAGCCACGGCGATGCGCCTGCTCCAGCATGCCTCCGGAGGCGTCGACCCCGATGATCGTGGGGTGCATGCCGCGTCGACGGGCTGCCGCCAGCAGTGCCGCGGTGGACAAGCCGGAACCGCAGCCGAGATCCAGCAGGACAGGCTGCTGGGTGTGCACGTGCGAGAGCAGCGACTCCGCGGCGAGTTGCAGGTGCCGCCGGTATCCCGGGTTCAGGGAAACCATGGCGTCGTAGGTGTCGGCCACCTGGTCGAAGCCGGCCGACACCTGGAGCTTGTCCAGTCCTTCACGCAACATGCGGGTCCTCTCGGGGGTGTGGTGCCCCACAAGAGTGGCACAGCCGTGCGGCGGTACGCGGGAATCCCATCGAGGGCGGATGGCGACCGGCACCACAGGTTCAGGCCCTGGAGAGGTGGGCCCGGCGGCCCCTCGCATGGGGCCGAATCCGCGCCGCGGTGCGAGGTGGAGGGGCCCACGGCGACGCGCGACCCCCGCGACGGGGGTGATGCGTGGTGGAGGTGGGGCAGCGCATATGGTTTGGCCATGGCATTTGGTGTGGTTGACGGCGCGACGCAGCGCCCACGTGACAAGCGGGCAGAGCGGCATGCAGGACCTGCCGGGGCCACGTGGACGGAGGGACGTCACGTGGTGGTGGTCGGCGGAGGCATCGCCGGCCTGTCCGCAGCGGCAACGCTGTCGGAGCGCGGGGTGAAGGTCACGGTCCTCGAGCGTGAGGAGCAGCTGGGCGGCCGCGTCCGCTCCTGGCCCACGACGCTGGACAACGGCGACAAGGTTCCCATGAGCCGGGGCTTCCACGCCTTCTTCCGGCAGTACTACCAGTTGCGCGCGCTGCTGCGCAGGTCCGACCCCACCCTGTCCGGGCTGCGTCCAGTCGAGGACTATCCGCTGACCATGCGCGACGGTCCACGGGACTCCTTTGCCCGCATCCCGCGGACGCCCCCGCTGAACCTCATCGGCTTCGTGGCCACGTCGCCGAGTTTCCCCGTGCGGGACCTGGCCAAGGTGAACATCGACGAGGCACTGGGCCTCCTGGACGTCGAGTTCCCCCAGACCTTCCACGACATGGACGGACGATCCGCCTCCAACGTTCTGGACGACCTTCGCTTCCCCGACACCGCAAGGCACCTGGCGCTGGAGGTGTTTGCCCGCAGCTTCTTCGCGGACCCCGACGAATTCTCCGGCGGCGAACTCGTGGCCATGTTCCACACCTATTTCGTCGGATCCTCCGAGGGTCTCCTGTTCGACGTGGCCGCGGACGACTTCTGCACGGCCCTGTGGGATCCGCTGGCAAAGCACCTCGACGGCAAGGGGGTCGAGTTTCGTCTCGGTACCAGCGCCACTTCCCTCCAGGTCCGCGACGATGGCGTCACAGTGGAGACCGACGGCGGCCCGATCGAGGCCGATGCGGTGGTCCTGGCCACGGAGCTGCGTCCACTCCAGGGCATCGTCGACGCCAGCCCCACGGTGGGCGACGAGCCTTGGCGGGACGGGATCGCGGCGCTTCGGTCGGCCCCGCCGTTCGTGGTGTGGCGCCGCTGGCTCGACAAGCCGGCAGCCGCCGGATCACCCGACTTCCTCGGCACCAGCAACTACGGGCCGTTGGACAACGTGTCGATGATGCACCAGTTCGAGGACTCCGCCCGGCGGTGGGCGGCACGCCGCAACGGCAGCGTCGTGGAGCTCCACGCCTACGCCGTCGACCACGATTTCGTTGAGGAGGCACTGCGGGCCGAGCTCGCGGCCATGCAGGACCTCATCCATCCTGAGCTGGCTGACGCCACGACCCTGGGTGAGGAGTGGCTGGTCCAGGCCGACTGCCACCTCGTGGACACGTCGCCGTGGCGCAACCGCCCCACGGTGGACACCCCCTCCGACACTGTTGTGCTGGCCGGCGACGGCATCCGCTGCGACTTCCCCGTCGCCCTCATGGAACGGGCTGCCACCACTGGTGTGCAGGCGGCCAACCACCTGCTGGGCTCCTGGGGTGTGGCGGGGCAGGACATCTTCACCGCCCCCACCAGCCCACGCTTCGGGTGGGTCCGCCCGCTGCGCCGGGCACTGGCGAAGCGGCGCTGAGCGGGCGCTGGCCGGGGGTTGGTAGGTTGAGCGGCATGACAGTCGATGACGATGTGGTGGTCCTGGTCGATGGCTTGGGAAACCAGTTGGGCACTGCCCCCCGCACCACCTTCCACACCCATGAGACCCCGCTGCACCTGGCCTTCTCGGTCTACATGCGCGACCAGCGGGGGCGCGTGCTGATGACACGGCGTGCGCTGGACAAGGTCACGTGGGCCGGCGTGTGGACCAACGCCGCGTGCGGGCACCAGCGACCCGGCGAGGGTCCCATGAAGGCTGCCATGCGACGGGTCCCGGACGAGATCGGAGCCGTGCCGTTGAACCTGCGTCTGGCCCTGCCCGACTTCCGGTATCGCGCCGTCGATGCCTCCGGCATTGTCGAGAACGAGCTGTGCCCCGTGATGGTGGCGGAGGTGGACGCGAGTCAGCTGGTCTTCGATCCCACCGAGGTGGCCGAACATGGCTGGGCTGAATGGGCGGACCTGCGTGCGACAGCCGCCACCATGCCGCACCTGTTGAGCCCGTGGAGCGTGAAACAGATCAACGAGCTGGGGGACGATCCCTGGGCCCAGCACCCGGCACCCTGACCGGTGTGAAGCGATTCGATGTGGCCGTCGTGGGCCTCGGTCCCGCCGGTCGGGCCCTCGCGCATCGGCTGGCCGGCACGGGGCTCGATGTGTTGGCCGTGGACCCCCACCCGGAGCGGTCGTGGCCGCAGACACTCGGCGGCTGGCGGCGCCAGCTCCCCGCCTGGCTACCTGACGACGACGTCGTCGCGTCCACGGCGCGCGACCCGCAGATTCGAGCGGTGGGGCACCATCCGATCCGCGACGAGTACG
>JBDSRF010000207.1:0-13247 GCA_039929445.1 Arachnia sp.
CTGCGTCGAGGTCAGCGTTGATGCGGGCGGAGGCGCGCAGCCAGTCGCGCCAGATGTGCTGTTGGTGGGGTTCCAGCCATGGGGTCTCGACGTCCGACATGGGACCATCCTAGACGGCTGGTTGAAACGTGAAGCACCCGGCCCTCGCGTTGTGCTGCGCGCGACAGCGAGCCGCGGCTAACGGGTCCGCGCGTGGGGCGCCCAAGTCCTTTCCCCCCGGGCGAGCCGCCGTTGGATAGGCTGCGACAACACTGGAAGGGGACTTACATCATGGGTCTGCAGAATGAACTGCTCGGCTTTGCCACCTCGGTCGGCGACATGTTTCGAAATCGAGTGGCGGAGACGCCCGACTTACTGGCGTTCATGGAGCCGGATCGCGCGGATGGCCCCAACACATGGACCAATTTCACGTGGCGGGAGACGCGCGACAACGTGGACGCGCTGGCCGCCGGTCTGCTGAGCCGCGGCCTGGGACACGAGGAGCGCGTCGGCATCATCTCCAGCACACGGCTGGAGTGGATCTTCCTCGACCTCGCCATTGCCTGCGCGGCCGGTGCCACCACCACGGTCTACCCCAATACCGCGGCGGGGGACATCAGCTACATCCTGCAGGACTCGGGTTCCGTGGTCGTCATCGCCGAGAACGCGGAGCAGTTGGCCAAGGTGACGGGCAACGATGACCTCGACGGCCAGGTCCGCACCATCGTCGTCCTGGATGCCGACGGCATCGAGGAGACGGACCGCATCATCAGCTACGCCACCCTCATGCGCGAGGGTCGCCAGGCGCTGACGGCGAATCCGTCCGTGGTGGATGACGCCATCGCCAGCACCAACCACGACACCCTCAGCACCCTGATCTACACCTCCGGCACCACGGGACAGCCGAAGGGCGTGCGGCTCAGCCACGGCGCCTGGGTCTACGAAGGGGCAGCGACGAAGCGCTGGGACCTGCTGTCCCCGAGCGACGTGCAGTACCTGTGGCTGCCGCTGAGCCACGTGTTCGGCAAGGCTCTCCTGGCCGTGCAGCTCGCCTACGGCTTCGGCTCGGCCGTGGATGGTCGCATCGACCGGATCGTGGCAGGCCTCGGCGAGGTCAAGCCCACGTTCATGTGCGGCGCGCCGCGCATCTTCGAGAAGGTCCGCGCCGCGGTGGTGACGGGCTCCGGCCTCAAGGGCCGCATCGCGCACTGGGCATTCTCGGTGGGTGCACAGACCCGGCCGTACCGCCTCGAGGGTCGGAACCTGCCGCCACTGCTGGGGATCCAGTACAAGGTGGCCGAGAAGCTGGTCTACAGCAAGCTGAAGGACAAGCTCGGCGGCAACATCCGGTTCCTGATCTCCGGCTCGGCCAAGCTGTCGTCCCAGGTCCAGCAGTGGTTCTACTCTGCCGGCATCCTGGTGGTGGAGGGCTACGGCGCCACGGAGACCAGCGCCATCGCCTTCCTCAACCTGCCCACCGACCCGAAGTTCGGCACCGTCGGCAAGGCGCTGCCCGGCATCGAGACCAAGCTGGCCGACGACAACGAGGTGCTCATCCGTGGTCCCATCGTGACGCTCGGCTACCACAACAAGCAGGAGCTCACCGACGAGGTTCTCGTGGACGGCTGGTACCACACCGGCGACATCGGCCAGTTCGACGCCGACGGCAACCTCATGATCACCGATCGCAAGAAGGACCTGTTCAAGACCTCGGGCGGCAAGTACGTGGCACCGCAGAAGGTGGAGGGCGCCATCACGGCGAACATCCCCTACGTGTCACAGGCCATCGCGGTGGGGGAGGGGCGCAAGTACTGCTCCGCCCTGCTCGTGCTGGACCCGCCGCTGCTGGAGAAGTGGGCGCAGAAGCGTTCGCTGTCGCACCTCAGCTACGCCGAGCTGACGCAGCTGCCGGAGATCCGGGAGTCGATGGGTCGCCAGATGGAGAAGGTCAACGCCAGGCTGGAGCGGTGGGAGACGGTCAAGCGGTTCGCGATCCTTGACCACGAGCTCACCGTCGCCAACGACGGCGTCACCCCGAACATGAAGATCCGCCGCTCGCTGGTGGCCAAGCGCCATGAGGAGACCATCGAGTCGCTGTACGACAAGGAAGACTGAGTGTTCCACTTCCGTTGCCCCCTGCGTTGGTCCGACCTGGACGCGCAGGGGCACGTGAACAATGCGGTGATCGTCGACTACCTGCAGGAGGCGCGCGTCGCCTTCTTCCGCAGCGGACCCATCTCGCAGCTCCTGGACTCGGGCATCGTCGTGGTGGGGCACAAGGTGGAGTACCGCTCCGCCATCGACTACGACACCGACGGGGTGGACATCCACCTCACCGTTGCCGCAATCGGTGGCGCACGCTTCGAGGTGCACTACGACCTGTTCCAGGGCGAGCGTCTCGTCGCGAGGGCGGCCACTGTGCTCTGCCCCTACGACTTCGAGGCGGGGCGGCCGGCCCGGCTCACCCCCGGTGACAGGGAGTACCTGTCATCCGAGCGCGCTGACGTGGAGCCGCTGCGGGCGCTCACGGCCCCCCACCTGGAGGGCCGGGGCACGATCACCGATCTGTTCGTGCGGTGGTCCGACCACGACTCGTACGGTCACGTCAACAACGCCAAGACCTACGACTACATCCAACAGGCGCGCGTGGAGTCGATGTCCCAGTGGGATCCGACGATGGCGCGGGTGGGGGCCGGGGACTCCAGCTACCTGTGGCTCGTGGCCCGGCAGGACGTCGACTACGTGGCCCAGCTGTCACACCGGCTGGCCCCCTACGCCATGCGCACGGCACCTACCGTGCTGGGCACGTCGTCGGCGACCCTGGCCTGCGAGGTGTACGACCCCGTTGACGGCACGGTCTTCGCCCGCGCCCGCACCGTGCTGGTGTGCGCCGGGAGCGGCCTCAGGCCGGTACCGCTGCCGCCCTCGATCCGGCACTCCCTGACGGAGCATCTGGTCGACTGAGGGCGCGGCTGGCTGTGATGGCCGCCTCCAGGGCCCGGCCGCGCACCAGCCACGCGCTGGAGAACGCGAAGATGGCCGCGGTTTCCGCCCAGAAGACCGGGCGGTAGTTTCCGATGGCGAAGATGACGTCGATGGGCAGGAACTGCCACACACCGATGAAGACGCACGCGAGGACGATGATGACGCCGCTGGCCAGGTACAGGCGGATCCGGGCGCGCGTCCCTTCGCCCTCCACGGCGCTTCGGGGCAGCAGGACGAGGCAGAAGACGGCCAGGCAGAGGAAGAACACCATGGCTCCGACGCCGTGGATGAAGGCCGCGGATCGGGGACCGATGATGCACTGGACGAGCGTGCAGCGGTCGTCGTTGCGTGGCGTGATGGGCGAGAACGCGATGATGGTGGCGGCCACGGCCGCCACCTTGCCCACGAGTCGGTCGTAGCGGAGGTCGTCGTCGCGGTTGCTGAAGCCGCGGTAGCTCCACAGGAAGACTGACATGGCGATGAGCGTGCCCACCATGAGGTCACGCACCGGCGTGTAGTAGTACTCGGACAGGCTGCCCCGGATGGAGGTGCCCGTCATGAGGCTGAAGACGAGCATCGACACCGGGAGGAAGAACCCCAGCACGGCGATGGCGCGACCCTGGGTCAGGAACGACACCACGAGTTGGTGGCTGGCACGACCCGTGCCGTGCGACGGGCCGCCCGCCGGAGCCGCCGGCCGGGCCATGGCCGCGCCCTGGGCGGAGATGGTGTCCTGCGCCAGGGCGTGGCTGAGGTCGCGTTGCCGCCACGTCATGTAGCGCACAGTCATCGATGACCTCCTAGTGCTCGCGCGTCGAACATCCTGCCACAGGGAGGCTGGGCAGGCAGCCGACGACCGCCAGATGGGGACCCGGTCCCGGAGTTCGGGGGGTGGGGTTCACGACGGGTCACACTCCTGCTAATGTGAACGTTCACCCGTGGCGACCGCCGGGGTACAGCGACGTGGAGGTGGGTATGGCTCGCAGCGGCGAACCGCTCGTGGTGGGGATCGACTTCGGCACACTGTCCGGCCGTGCCGTGGTGGTGCGTGCCAGCGACGGGAAGGAGCTGGGTGCCGCCGTGCACGAGTACCCGCACGCCGTCATGGAGGCGACGCTGTCCGCCGGGGACGGGCGTCGACTCGGTCCCGACTGGGCCCTGCAGAACCCCGACGACTACCGCGGCGTGCTGCGTGAGGCCGTGCCCGCGGCGCTGAGGGACGCGGGCGTTGACCCCGCCGACGTCGTGGGTGTCGCCACCGACTTCACGGCCTGCACCATGGTGCCCGTCACTGCTGAGGGCACCCCGCTGTGCGAACTCGAAGAATTCTCCTCCGCCCCTCATGCCTTCGTGAAGCTGTGGAAGCATCACGCCGCCCAGCCGCAGGCCGACCGCATCACCGCACTCGCCCACGAGCGCGAGGAACCTTGGATCTCGCGCTACGGCGGCCTCATCTCCTCGGAGTGGGAGTTCGCCAAAGGCCTCCAGGTGTTCGAGGAGGCGCGTGAGATTTACGACGCCATGGACCACTGGGTGGAGGCCGCTGACTGGATCGTGTGGCAACTGTGCGGCACCTACGTGCGCAACGCGTGCACCGCTGGCTACAAGGGCATGTACCAGGACGGCCATTACCCCAGCCGCGAGTACCTCGAGGCGCTCGCGCCGGGCTTCGGCGGGTTCGTCGTCGACAAGCTCGAGCACACCATCGGCCAACTGGGCGCCAGTGCGGGCGGCCTCACCGCGGAGGCCGCGGGCTGGACGGGGCTCACCGAGGGGATCGCTGTGGCCGTCGGTAACGTCGACGCCCACGTCACCGCCCCCGCGGCACAGGCAACCGCGCCCGGCCAGCTGGTGGCCATCATGGGCACCTCCACCTGTCACGTCGTCAACGGCGCCGAACTGCGCCAGGTGCCCGGCATGTGCGGGGTGGTCGACGGTGGCATCATCGCGGGCCAGTGGGGGTACGAGGCCGGTCAGTCCGGCGTCGGGGACATCCTGGGCTGGTTCGTGGCCAACTGCGTGCCCGGCGCCTACGCCGACGCCGCCGCCGCGGCGGGGCAGAGCGTGCACGAGTACCTGACCGCGCTGGCGGAGAAGCAGGAGGTGGGCGAGCACGGGCTCGTGGCGCTGGACTGGCACTCCGGGAACCGCTCCGTCCTCGTGGACCACGAACTCTCGGGCGTCATGGTCGGCCAGACGCTGGCCACGCGGCCGGAGGACCAGTACCGCGCGCTCGTGGAGGCCACCGCGTTCGGCACCCGCACCATCGTGGAGGCCTTCACCACCTCCGGCGTCGCAATCACCGAGTTCATCGCCGCCGGCGGGCTGCTGCGCAACCCGTTCCTCATGCAGGTGTACTGCGACGTCCTCGGCATTTCCCTGTCCGTCATCAGCTCCGGACAGGGTCCCGCGCTCGGCTCCGCCATCCACGCCGCCGTCGCCGCCGGGCTGTACGCGGATGTCGACGCCGCCGGTGCGGCCATGGGCAGCCGCCAGAAGGACGCCTACACGCCCGACCCCGCTGCCGTGGAGGCGTACAACCGTCTCTACGCGCTCTACACCGCCGTGCACGACCACTTCGGCCGGGACCACCGCGAGATCATGCACACCCTGCGCGGCCTTCGTCGCGAGGCACACGAGAAGAACAAGGGGAACGCGTGAGCATCGTCCTGGCGGAGCTGCCCGTCGAGCACCAGAGCGCCGTGGCCCACACCCGGGAACGGGTGGCGCGCCTGCACGCCGAACTTCCCCGCAACGGCCTCGTGGTGTGGACCGCCGGCAACGTCTCCGAGCGGGTGCCCGGCCTGGACCTGTTCGTCATCAAGCCGTCAGGGGTGTCCTACGACGAGCTGGCCGCCGACGTCATGGTGGTGTGCACGCTGGACGGCGACAAGATCGTCGACGGCACACCCGAGCACCTCAGCCCCTCTTCCGACACCGCCGCGCACGCCTACGTCTACCGGCACATGACACACGTGGGGGGTGTGGTGCACACCCATTCCACCTACGCCACGGCATGGGCCGCACGCCGGGAGCCCATCCCGTGCGTGCTGACCATGATGGCCGACGAGTTCGGCGGCGACGTCCCCATCGGGCCCTTCGCCCTCATCGGTGACGACTCCATCGGCCGCGGCATCGTCGAGACGCTGCGTGACTCGAACAGCCCCGCCGTGCTCATGGCCAACCACGGCCCCTTCACCATCGGCAAGGACGGCTGGGCAGCCGTGAAGGCCGCCGTCATGGTGGAGGAGGTGGCCCGCACCATCCACATCGCCCGTCAGCTCGGCGAGCCGCATCCCATCGCCGTGTCCGACGTGAGCTCACTCCACGACCGGTACCAGAACGCCTACGGCCAGCCCGCCACCCCCACGGGAGAAATCCAATGAAGAGCCCGTTCGACGGCAAGAAGATCTGGTTCCTGACCGGCTCCCAGGACCTGTACGGCCCCGAGACACTGGAGCAGGTGGCCGCCCAGTCAAAGGAGGTCGCGGCCCTCCTCGACGGTGCCGACGCCATCCCCGTGACCGTCGCCTGGCGCCCCACCCTCAAGGATCGCGACGCCATCCGCGCCGAGATGCTGGCCGCCAATGCGGATCCGGACTGCATCGGGGTCATCTGCTGGATGCACACGTTCTCCCCGGCCAAGATGTGGATCCTGGGTCTGGCCGCCCTCGACAAGCCCATGCTGCACCTCCACACCCAGGCGTCCATGGAGCTGCCGTGGGACACCATCGACATGGACTGGATGAACCTCAACCAGTCCGCCCACGGGGACAGGGAGTTCGGCTACATCGCCTCCCGGCTGGGCAAGGCCCGCCGCACCGTCGTTGGCCACGCGTCGGTGCCCGCCGTGCAGCAGAAAGTGGGCACGTGGGCGCGCGCTGCCGCCGGCTGGGACTGCCTCCACAACCTGAAGCTGGCCCGCTTCGGCGACAACATGCGCAACGTCGCCGTCACCGAGGGGGACAAGACCGAGGCGGAGATCCGGCTCGGCGTCTCGGTCAACACGTGGGCCGTCAACGACCTGGTGGCCGCAGTCGACGCCGTGCCCGAGGGTGACGTGGACGACCTGCTCGCCACCTACGAGGAGCTCTACGACGTGGCCCCCGAACTGCGCACCGACGGGGACCGCCACGACTCACTGCGCTACGCGGCCCGTCAGGAACTGGGGCTTCTCGGGTTCCTCGAGTCCGGCAACTTCGGGGCATTCACCACCAACTTCGAGGACCTGGGGGGCCTGCGCCAACTGCCGGGCCTGGCCGTGCAGCGCCTCATGGGGCTCGGATACGGATTCGGCGCCGAGGGTGACTGGAAGACCGCCATCCTCGTGCGAGCCGCCAAGGTCATGGGCCACGGCCTCCCCGGCGGTGCCTCCCTCATGGAGGACTACTGCTACGAGATGACACCGGGCAAGGAGAAGATCCTCGGCGCGCACATGCTGGAGATCTGTCCCTCCCTCACCAGCGCCAGGCCACGGATCGAGATCCACCCACTCGGGATTGGGGACAGGGAGGACCCGGTGCGCATGGTGTTCGACGCGGACACCGGCCCTGCCCTGGTGATCGCCATGTCGGACATGCGGGAGCGCTTCCGGCTCGTGATGAATGTCGTGGAGAACGTGGCGCCGGACGCCCCACTCCCGAACCTTCCCGTGGCCAGAGCCGTGTGGGTGCCGGAGCCCGACTTCGCCACCTCGGCGGAGTGCTGGCTGATCGCCGGTGCGGCCCACCACACGGTCATGACAACGTCGACGACCCGCGAGATGTGGGAAGATGTCGCAGCCATGGCAGGCATGGAACTGGCGGTCATTGACGAGCGCACCACCACGCGGGACTTCCAGAAGGAGCTCCGACTCGAGGCCGTGTGGCACCGCATGACCCAGGGCATCTGAGACCGGAAGGACCATCCATGATGGGCACCGCAGCATGATGGCCGCCACCCACGGCCGACCGCCGGGGATGATGGCCGTGGCCAAGCACGCCGGCGTCTCCCACCAGACGGTGTCACGGGTCCTGAACACGCCGGACAGCGTGCGACCCCAGACACGGGAGAAGGTTCTGGCTTCCATGGCAGAGCTGGGGTTTCGGCGCAACCTCGCCGCGCGGGCGCTCGTCACCCAGCTCACCGGCCTGGTGGGGATCGTCTGGACGGGCTCCGGCTACTTCGGACCCGGCAGCACCGTGGCCGCAATCGAGGTCGAGGCGCGTGCCGCCGGGTACTCGGCCCTCGTGGCCGCCGTCAGCGACCGCGACGAGGAGGAACTGGCCGCAGTCTTCTCCGCATTCCGGGACCGCGGGGTGGAGGGCATCGCCGTCGTCGCGCCGCACCAGCACATGGCTGAGCTCATTCGGGCCGCCTCCAGCGGGGTGCCCACCGTCATCGTGGCCGACATGGGTCCCGACCCGGAGTTTCATGTGGTCTCCGTGGACCAGCGGCGGGGTGCCGAGATGGCGACCAACCACCTGCTGCAGCACGGTGCCCAGACGGTGGCGCACGTGTCCGGGCCCCTGGACTGGTTCGACGCGCTGGCGCGCATCCGCGGCCACGCAGACGCGTTGTCCGCGGCCGGACTCGAGTCGCCCAGAGCCTGGGTGGGGGACTGGACCGCGCGCCGCGGCTACGAGATCGCCCACGAGATGGTGGCGGCCGACGCCGTGCCGCCCGCGATCTTCTGCGGCAACGACATGACGGCGCTCGGCATGCTCGCCGCGTTCCGGGAGGTGGGGCTGGAAGCCCCCGCCGACGTCATGGTGATCGGCTTCGACGACGTTGACGGCGCCGGATACTTCGCGCCACCGTTGACGACGGTGCGGCAGCCCTTCGACGAGCTGGGTGCCCTCTGCATGGATGTCCTCCTGCGGGCCATCGGGGGAGAGGAACCGGCGGTCCACACAATCGACCCCGTGTTGGTGGCCCGGACCTCCGTGCGCTGAACTCCGCGGGTGCCCGGTGCGGCCATCGGCGGCATGACAGAGTGAGGCCATGTCCCCTTCGATTGTCATCCTCACTGGCGCGGGCATCTCCGCCGAGTCCGGCATCGCCACGTTCCGGGACGCCGACGGGCTGTGGGAGAACCACCGACCCGAGGACGTCGCCACCCCCGAGGCTTTCGAGGCCGACCCGGTGCTGGTGCACCGCTTCTACAACGAACGGCGCCGCCACCTGCTGGATGGTGTCGTAGCCCCCAACGCGGGCCACGTGGCACTGGCCAGGCTGGAACACGAGTTCGACGGCGACGTGCTGCTCGTGACACAAAATATTGACGACCTGCACGAGCGGGCCGGCTCCACGGGCGTGCTCCACATGCACGGGGAGTTGCTGCGATCCCGTTGCGTGTTCTGCGACAGTGTGCACGAGTTCCGCTGCGACGTGGACGACACCACGCTCTGCCCGGGCTGCGGCACGGTCGGCGGCATGCGGCCCCACGTGGTGTGGTTCGGGGAGATCCCGCTGGGCATGGAACAGATTTTCGACGCCCTCGAGCGCTGCGACGTCTTCGCCGCCATCGGCACGTCCGGCAACGTCTACCCGGCCGCCGGGTTCGTGGCTGTGGCCCGGGCCGCGGGGGCGCACACCGTGGAGCTGAACCTGGAGCCGTCGTGGGTCAACACCGACTTCGAGGAGACGCGCCTCGGCCCGGCCGGCACTGCGGTGCCGGAGTGGGTGGAGGAGATGCTGACCCGCTGAGTTGCTCGCGGGGGCGACGCCACTCCGGACGGTCCATGCTTGCCGCCGGTCACGCGTCGTGGTGTGGTCGCTCCCGGTCCAGCACCAGCACCTCCGGTGGGTCGCCGCCCATCACCAGCAGGTCTTCGCCGGGGTGTGCGCGCAATGCCGCAAGGAGTCCCTCCTCCGACCACGGGGGGGCCGCGCCGTCGGACCTCACCAGTACTTGCGTGCGTGCCCCGGTGGCGCGTGAGATTGCCCGCTCGAGCCCGGGTGCGGCTGCACCCACGAGCAGCACCGACCTGGGCCCTGTGGGCCGGTCGGGAAGTGCGACCTGCCGGTCCTCCCGGAACACGGCCCCGTGGTAGGCGGAGACGGCGGCGGCGGTGACGAGCACCCCGAGGGCGTAGCGCATCGAGCGGAGGGTCTCCGTGGAGGCCGTGCCCGCGATCACGTCCTGGAGGAGCACGAACACCGCGACGAGCAGGGCCACCACCGCTGCGACGCCGACGATGCCGAACAGGAGCACCAGGTACGTCCTGCGGGTGGGCGAGGCGGTTTCTGACACCGGGTTGCTGGCGCGGACCTGCTGGATCCTGCTCCAGAACAACCACCACACGGGAACACCGACCGCCAGCAGGGTCACCGCACCCAGCAGCGTGTTCACCACCGACATCCCCAGGTCCACGCCGGGGGTGAAGGACTCGATTGCCGCGACGATGACCATCCCCACGCCTGCGGAGGCGGCGATGAGGCCGAGTGCCGACACCAAGTACTCGTAGACGCGTCGTACCTCGGTCCGGTTCCTGCGCGTCTCCGCGAGGACGGCGCCGTGGTACCACCAGATGAGCAGGCCGACGACGGTGAAGGCCAGCGCGCTGGGGGAATCCGCGAAGTGCTGACGAGCGTTCAGGCCGAGGTGGTCACCGACCAGCCAGACCAACACCTGCCACAGCAGGATGCTCGCGGCCACGAGTGCTGTGAGCAGCCCGCCCCCCACGCCCACCGGGAGGACGTACGCCAGCCATGGGGTACTGCGCGGCAGACGTGCTGCGGCGCCCGGCCAGTAGCGCACCCACACCAGCGCCCCGGTGATGAACATGGCGCCGAAACGAGCCAGTTGGCCTGAAGTCCCGAAGACCAGTTCCCCGGGGCCATCCAGCAGGAGCGCGCCGAGGCTGGTGCCGAGCAGGAGCCCCATGGAGACGGCGGCCGTCCCCAGGCCGATCAGCGACCCGATCAGCAGGTGGGGCCAGCCGCGCATGTCACCGAGGGGGCGTGCCAGCCTCCAGTGGAGGGCCCACAGCGCACCCCACACGACGAGTCGGGCCAGCGCGCCCCCGTTGAAGTCGCCCCGGAGCGCGCCGGACAGCAGGGCCTGCAGCGCCACCATGGCGACGATCAGGACCGTCCACGTTGCCAGGGTGAGGTACACGGCGTACCAGAGCGACGTTGCCTCCTCGGGGTCGTGTCGCATGGCACGGCGGGTCCACCAGGCGATCAGGCAGGCCAGCGGGAGTCCGACGAGCGTGAAGGACAGGGGGAGGGCGAGGGTCTCGCCGTCGGAGGTGGTGGCGCCGAGCAGGCGCCCCACCAGGTCTGCGACACCAATGGCGGCCAGAACCGTGAGCGCGAAAAGGAGGAGGTACTGGAAGAAGCGGCGCACGCCGCGCGTTCCGGTGCCGGGGGCGGCACTCGTCGTCTCGCCCCGTCGGCGCATTGCCAGGACGATGACCACGACCAGCGCGGCAGGGACGGCCAGGGCGAACAGCAGCAGGAATGTCATCAGCAGGCCACCCGTCACTTGCATCCGTAGACGGGCCAGGGTTCACCGGTGAGGAGCCACGTGCCGCCGTCGCGACCGAGCGTGAAGTTCTCATCATGCGTCCAGCTGCCGTTCAGACCGGAACCCTCCTCGATCCGGAGTTCCACCTTCGCGGTGTCCCCGCTCGTTGTGGTCTTCACCACCGCGATCCGGGCAGTGTCGTTGAGGTAGGGCTCGGGCAGCGGGTCGGAGCAGCCGAGCGCCGGGTCCAGATACTGCGCCGCGGTGGCGAGGTCGTCGTTGAACAAGGCGCTGACGTAGAGCTGGACGACGCCCTCGGGCGTGCCAGCGTCGAGCTCGGGATGCTCACGGCCCCGGGACGCGAGTGCCGCAACGACGGCGAGCACCACCACGAGCGAAGCCACGACGGCCAGGACAGCGGCGGGGCGAGCTCTCATGCGGCCAGTATCGTGCCCCGGCGCGCCGGGGATGGGAACCTGCGCTCGACTCGCCGGGCACACGTCACCGTGGCGCACTGGCAGGTGTGTGACCCGGCCTGAACGGAGGGGAGTGACCCTGAGCGTGGCGCCTGTCTCTCGTGGGAGCATGTGGGGAAGAGGTGGCGGCCAGACCTGGCCCCGTAGTGGCTGGCCATCTGCAGAAAGTCGGAGGTGCGCAGTGCCCAAACGCACGGTGTGGGTGGCGATGATCGCGTCAGGCGTCGGGCTATGTTCCGCTGTCGTGCTGACGATCATTTCCGGGGTGCAGTACAGGCTGGCCGAGGACCGGGGATTGGATCCGGGCATTGCCCCCGCGTGGATTGTGGCGGGCACGAATGGGGGGCTGCTGGTCTTCCTTCTGGGGGCGTTGGTGACCGTGGTGGCTGGCGTCGCCACGCTGCGGCAGCGTCGGCGTGCGACGCGTCTCGCAGGTTTTTAGCCGGGGGTGCACGGGGGTGTCCCCCGTGTGGCGGGGGCCCCCACGGCCTGATCCGAGATTCACCCGGTACCGGCGGTCAGTCCTCCAGATCAAAAGCCTCGTGGAAGGCGCGTGTCAGATCGCGTTCCTGTTCCTCAAGCAAGGCACCCACGGGCCTCACCAGGAGGTCGCGGGCGATGGTGGCGATGGAGTCGAGGCTGACGACCGAATCATGGTCGAGTCCGTTGCGTCGCCCCACGAGAACCTCACTCCTCAAGCCCCTCACGGTGCTGGTGATCGGTGCGATGGTGACGAACCGGCGGACGGCCCGCACCTCTTCGCGGGTCAGCACCAGCACCGGACGCATTTCGTCGAGCCGGGCGAGCCAGATCGGGTGCATCAGTCAAGCTCGGCAAGGGCGTGGATGGCATTGTCGGTACCAGTTCGGTATTCGATGATCAGGGGCTCGGCTGGCAGGTGGGGCACCACCACATGACGCGTTCCTGGCCGGCGCGGGGGTCGGCCACGCTGGTGGCCCCGCCCAGGAAGCCGGAGCGGATGGGGGTCCCGCAGCGTCGGCACGGCTGGCCGGCCCGGCCGTAGACGAACGTGTTGTGGCCCGGCCGGTTCACCCCGGTGAACACCCGCAGCGGGGCATGGCGGTTGGCGCGCATGGTCTGCGCCGCCAGGTCCACGGCCCGGGACGCTGACACGCCGGAGGCGGGCGAGGTGGGGTGGGCACCCAGCAGAAAACACAGCTCGTTGCAGTAGACGTTGCCGACCCCGGCCAGGGTCCGCTGGTCCAGCATGGACTCGCCCAGGCTGCGCGCACCCTGGGCCACAAGCCGCGTCTCGGCCTCGTCGCGCCCTGGGGTGTCCCAACGGCCGGGGACGTCCCAGTCGTCGTCGAGGGGGTCGGGGCCCAAATGACCGG
>JBDSRF010000208.1:0-12992 GCA_039929445.1 Arachnia sp.
CCCCATCAGCGCCGTGTCGGGAATGATCGGCTTCGTCGGGGTGGTGGAGCGACCCTCGGGGGCGGTGTACCCGTCGAGGTAGGCATGGCCCCATCGGTAGGGCTCGGACTGCTGGCTCCCGAACGGCGACCACGCCAGACGCGTCTTTCCGATGTAGTCGGGGGTGTCCGAGTCGTACGGGGTCACGTTGAGACCCAGGTAGTGGGCATCGACCTCATTGGTGGCAGCAGAACCCGTGGGGGCCTTGCCCGTCACCACGGCCGCAGGCAGGTCGGCCAGGGGAATCTTCGTTTCGATGGTGTACCCACCTCCCACGTAGGTGCCGTCAGCGTTGCGCGTGATCTTCACGGCAACCTTCTGTCCGGGGGCGTTGGGCGCATCCTTGATGGTGGAGGCCAACGGACCGGAGGAGAAGCCCTGGTGGTTGTCCGCGTCGCGGCTCCAACAGGGTCCGTTGACGCCGTTGCCGGCAGCGCCGGCAGCGTCGTCAGTGAGCGGCATGATGCCGGACTTGAAGGTGGTGGACGTGTCGCGCGAACCTCCCACGGGATCGAGCAGCACTTCGACGGAGTCGACGAGCCAGTGGCCGAAGCAACGCTCCGGGGGTGCGGCGGCGCCCGCCCTGTCGTCGACGACCCGTGCAATCACGTAGAGGTCGTCGCCGCTCCATGCCATCCGCAGGGTGCTTCCCGCACCACAGTCGATGCCGTCGGGATTGCAGTCCGCGCCCTCCCACTTGCGGCCGATGTCCAGCGCCGGCCCATACCCGGCGTCGGCGACGCCGTCCACCGTCAGTGCCGTGGAGGCGCCGGGGATCACGGTCGTGGGCGTGACCACGAGGCTCAGGGACTCCGTACTCGTGGAGCCCGCCGGAGTTGCGGACGTGGCGATGCCGATTGTCATTCGATCCCCACCCGGGGCCGTCGGAACGGTGTGCGTGACGATGAATTTGACGGTGGTGTCGCCCCCAGCGGCCAGCCCTGTGAAGGGCTTGCTGATGGCATCGGCCGTGAGTCCGGCTGGCAGTGTCAGCGTGACACTGCCGGACTGGGTTCCGTTGGTGCGGTTGGTAACCACCACGGGGACGGTGATGGTCTCGCCGGCCCCGAGCTGGCGCTCGGCGCCGGAACGTCCTCCCGCCCAGGTGAACTTGGCGGCCCACTGCTCGTACTCGGCGAAGTTCCCCCACCGCTGGAACCGTCCCTCGACGCCGGCGACCAGTTCGACGACCTCTTCGTTGTAAGCGGTCACGGTGCCGTTGCTGAACGTCGCCGAGATCCGTTGGGTGGTCAGGGCAGCGTCAGCGGGTGGGGTCACGGTGAAGGTGGCCGTGGATGGCGCCGACGTGGTGATGGGGCCCAGCTTCACGCCGGTGGTCACGTCCCAGCCTGCCGGAACATCGAGTGCGACGTCGCCCTTCGCGATGGTCCCTGCCCCCGACGTAGCCGTCACGCTCACCTGGAACGGGACGCCCGGTGCCTGGAAGTAGTTGTCCACGTCCATGGCGTAGGTGGATCCCAGCGGCATGCCCCCGGGATCCTCGACGACCGTCCCGAACAGGATGGCGTCGTCGCGGCCGTTGGCGGCCGAGCCGTTCGGCTGGATCGGCACGATCGACTGGACGATGTCGTAGCGCTCACACGCGCCGTCCCGCAGCCCGGCGAACTTGCTGCGCGCCTGGGTGGCGTGGGCCATGTAGCCCTCGCGACCCACCTGCGCCCACGTCATCGCGCTGCCAACAGGCTGCCCCTGCACGTTGCCGTCCACCCACGTGTACGGGGAGTCGTAACCGGTCCAGGTGCCGACGACCGTAAAGGGGTTGTTGGCGCCGGGGACGAACCCCGTGTTGCAGTCCGGTGCCAGTTGGCCACCGGTTCCCTGCCTCCCGAACCGGCTGTTGGTGATGACCTTCACCTGCCAGGTGTCGACGGCGTCAGGGCCGGTGAGCTGTTCGGGAAACATGGCGGGGTCGGCGGCCATGGCGGCGGCCTCGTAGACCACGCGCCCGGCGTACTGGTGGTTGCCGTGGCCCACGGCCATCGAGGGCGACCAACCGGTCAGGATCTCCGGCTGCGTCTGCCGGATGACGTGCACCACCTGCCGCTGGATGCGCTCCGAGCCCCACACCTCTTCGGTCAGGGCGGCGCTGGTGTTGTAGTAGAAGTCGACGGCGTCGATGTTGTAGATGTCCAGGGTGCCCGAGCGGTAGTGCGATGCCCGGTCCTCGTTCTCGCGGCGCAACCCGAGGTCGGGGCCTGCCTCCGGGCCGACGGAGTTCGATCCGCCCTCGCCGCGGGTGAGCATGATGATGCCGCAGTCCACGCCGTAGAGGTCCTCCCAGACCCCGCACGGCGTGATGAAACCTGCATCGTCGTCGGGGTGCGCCCAGAGGCCCATGACGTCGATCTTGTTGGGGTTCACCTGGGTGGCCACGGATGGCTCGCCGACGGTGAGTGCTGTGGGTGGGGCCCCCGAGGCCGGTATGGCCGTCGTGAGTCCTATGACCAGTGCGCTGGCCGCTATGAGAGCCCGGCGTGCCCAACTACGTTGTTGCATCGTGCAAACCTCCGACTGCGAACGCCTTCGTTCGCTCCTGTGAGTGCCGCTGACGAGCCCACACTAGGAAGAAACTGCAGAGAAACGCAATGGTTTGCTTGATATTGATTGACACTGCAGAATTGCGCAGGTCCGGGCGGGTAATCGATCACGACTGGGTCAGGGACGAAACAGCGCGTCGATGGCCGGATGCGCCTCCCGATACCCCGCCAGGAGTTCCCTCCCCAGGCGCGGGGAATCGACGAGCGGATGCGTGGCGAACCCCTCCCATGCCTTCTCTGCGGAACCGGTGAGCGCCGCCTCAGAGATGGCAGCCTCGGACCCGCGCAGCCGCGCCATCATCCCCAGCTGCGTCAGCGACAACGGAGCCACCGGCAGCGGTGTGATGCCATCGCCGTCCACCACGCAGCCCACCTCGAGCACGAGCCCGGCGGGCAGTTCGGGCACGACGAGCCCCCCGCCCGCATCGTTGCCCACGTCGAGGATCATCCGCTCCGGCGATCCCGTGGCCAGCGACGTCATGAGGCGCAGCGCCACCTCCTGGTAGCCGCCTCCCGCGATGTCCTCCTCGCGCCGTTCGTCGGCGCGCGCCTCAGCCATGTAGGTGGACTCGCGCTCGTGCAGTGCCTCCCGCCAGACCTGCAGCGGCGAGGTGCAGCAGGACAGCTTCTCCTCGAAGCGCCGCTGCTCGTCGGCGAGGAATTCGCCCCGAGTCTGCCCGGCCGCCATGATGTTGGCGATGGCCTCATCCGTGTGCCAGTAGTAGTAGAGGTACTCGTTGGGCAACGCGCCGATGGCACGCACCCAGTCCTTGCCGATGAGCCTGGCCTCCTCGATCTGGTCGAGGGCCACGTCGTCGGCAAGCACTCCGGGCAACCGGTCCACCCCGTCGATCCGGACGGACCTCAGCCACCCCATGTGGTTGAGCCCCACATAGTCGTAATCCACGCGATCCTGGTCGTCCTCGAGGGAGACTCCCAGCAACCGGGACACCCGCCGGACCAGCCCGATGGGCGTGTCGCAGATGCCCACCACCCTGTTGCCCAGCACGTCCCGCATGGCCTGGGTTACGATGCCGGCGGGGTTGGTGAAGTTGATGGTCCACGCGTTCGGCGCCACCTCGGCGATGGTCCTTGCCACTTCGTGCATCACGGGGATGGTCCGAAGGGCGTAGGCCAGCCCGCCGGGGCCGATGGTTTCCTGCCCCAGCAGGCCAAGCCCGAGCGCCACGCGTTCGTCCAGGGCCCGACCCTGCGAGCCTCCGACGCGGATCGCCGAGAAAACGAAGTCCGCCCCCCGCAGCGCCTCCCGCACATCGGTGGTGGCGGTGATGCGCGGAGCCGCGGAGGGGTCGGGCAGCTGGGCGGTTCGCTCTTCGAGGATGTGCACGATGCTGCGGAGCCGCTCCGGCGAGGAGTCATGCAGCGCGATCTCGTCGATTCTGATGCTGGGTCGCCCCGAGGCGGCCAGCGCGTTCGTGACGACGGCGTCGTGGATGAGCGGGACCCTGAAGCCTCCGCCGCCGAGGATGGTGAGCTTCATGGGGTCAGGACCTCCAGGGTCGAGTCGGGCGGGAGGGAAAGGTGGTGCGCTCCGGGAAGGTGGTCGGTGACCAGTCCCGTGAAATCCGTCAGGGGGGCGATCTCGAGGAAGCCGGAGCCGGGAAACTTCTCATGGTCGGCCAGCAACCAGGACCGGGTCGAGATGTCGAGCATGGCCCGTTTGATGGGCACCTCACTGGGGGTGGAATCCAGTACCGAACAGTCTGCCCGCACCCCGGCAGCACCGAGGAAGGCGATGTCCGCGCGCACCTGGCGCAGGCACGACTCGGTCAGGACACCCACCATGGATTCGTAGTTGGACCGCAGCATGCCCCCCATCACCACCAGGTCGATCGTGGGCGCATCGGACAGGGCACGCACCACGGCGAGCGAGGCCGTCACGACGGTGATGTTGAGGTGGCGCAGGTGCTCGCACATGGCAAAGACGGTGGTGCCGATGTCGAGGGCCACGACGTCGCCGTCGGAGACCAGCGATGCCGCGACGCGCGCGATCCGCCTCTTCTCCTCGGACGACTGGGCGGCGACGACCCGGAAGGAGTGCGCATCGGCCTCAGGACGGATCTGGGCCCTCGGGGTGCAGGCACCGCCGCGAATGCGGTCCACCAACCCCTGCCCCGCCAGAACGTCGAGGTCCCGTCGCACCGTGGCTTCCGACACGTCCAGCGAATCAGCAAGTACCGGCACGGAAACCGAGCCTTTGGCGCGGACCAACTCCAGAGCGTGTTGCTGGCGGATCTCGGTCAACATGCTGGGAACGGTAACAGTTTGGAGTCATCTTCACGCACTTTTGGACGGCTTAGAGCAAGATCCGTCACGATCTGGCAGAGTTTGTTCCGTCGCATCCAACCAGGAGGATCCAATGACGCTCCGTCCTTTCAACCGACGCTTTTTCATGGCCGGGACCGCTGGCCTCGCGGGGGCTGCCGTGCTCTCCGGCTGTGCACCCGGCGAAAGCACTCCCACGGACCAGCCCTCCGCACCCGCACCCTCTGACATTGCCACCGACCCCGCCTCCATGGGTGACGTGGAGCTGGTGGTGTGGGACCAGGAGGTCCGTGGCAGCCAGAACGATTCGCTGGTGGCGCTCAACAAGGCATTCGAGGCCAAGTACCCCAATATCAAGATCAAGCGCCTCAGCCAGTCGACCGACGACCTGAAGGCGCAGGTCACCCTGGCGCTGTCGGGTAACGACGTGCCCGACGTGGTGCAGGTCAACAACGCACGCGGGGACATGGGGCAGTTCGTCAAGGCGGGCCAGCTCGTCGACCTCTCGCCGTATGCCACCGCCTACAAGTGGGAGGAACGTTTCGCGCCGTCAGTGCTCAGCAAGATGCGCTACTCCGCCGACGCCACCACGTTCGGGGAGGGAAATCTCTACGGACTGCCGCAGACCGGTGAGATCGTCGGCATCTTCTACTCGACCAAGAAGCTGGAATCGATCGGGGGCAAGGCTCCCGAGACCTGGGACGACTACTTCTCCCTCCTCGACAAGGCCAAGGCGGCCGGCGAGCAGCCCATGGTGCTGGGCAACATCGAGAAGTGGCCCGCGCTGCACGTCTTCGGGCCGCTGCAGGGCTACTTCGTCCCCGCCGACGAGGTGGTGAAGCTCGGCATGGGCAACGCCGGTGCCAACTGGACGGATGAGCCCAACACCGCCACCATGGCCAAGTTCCAGGAGTGGGGCGAGAAGAAGTACTTCGGCACCTCCCCCAACGGCCTCGACTACGACCCGGCCTGGACCGAATTCACCAAGGGCACCGGAGTGTTCCTGCCTGCCGGCAACTGGCTCGCCACGGACATGGAGGCCGCCATGAAGGACGATCTCCACTTCATGGCCCCACCGCCCTCCAAGGAGGGCAAGCTCGCCACCACCGGTGGCACCGGCATCCCCTTCTCGGTGCCCGCCAAGGCGAAGAACATCGACGCGGCCGCGGCCTACATCGACTTCATCACCAACGACGACGCCATGAAGATCATCGCCGACAACGGCGGCATGCCGGTGCTGAAGACCAAGGAACTCGCACCCGAGAGCGGCGTCCAGAAGGAAATCTTCGAGGCCTTCGACGACGTCTCCAACAACGGCACCCTGCTCCCGTACCTGGACTACGCCACACCGTCGTTCTCCGACACGGCCGGCCAGGGACTGCAGGAGGTGCTTGGGGCCCAGAAGACCGGCGCCGAGGTACTGAAGGCATTCGAGGACGACTACGCGAAGTTCACCGGTGCCTGATCTGCGCACCAGACGAGGCCGGGAGCGGCCATCCGCCGTCGTGCGACACCGCGCGACGCCGTATCTCTACCTGCTCCCGGCCTTTGTCGTCTACGCAGCGTTCATGCTGTACCCGCTGGTGCGGGCAGCGCAGTTCTCCCTGTTTGACTGGCCGGGGTTCGGCCCATCCAAGTTCGTCGGATTCGGCAACTACGTCGCGCTCATGTCTGACGACCGGTTCCTGGCATCCATCAGCCACGCCCTGATCCTGATCCTGTTCTACTCCATCCTCCCGCTGGTGATCGGACTGGTGCTGGCGGCCGTGCTGCGCCGCGGAAGCGTGCGCGGGCTCGGCTTCTTCCGCGTCGTCATCTTCATGCCACAGGTGATCGCGCTGGTGGTGGTCGCCGTGGCGTGGCGCCAGATCTACTCCCCCAACGGAACCCTGAACGATGTGCTGGGCGCCATCGGCCTCGGAGGCCTGGCCCGGGGATGGCTGGGCGACCCGATCCTGGCCCTGCCCGCCGTCGGCATCATCGGCTTCTGGCTGGAGACCGGGCTGGTGATGCTCCTGCTGCTCGCCGGGATGGGAAGGATCTCGAATCAGTTGTTCGAGGCCGCCCGCCTCGACGGCGCGGGACCGGTGCGGGAGTTCTTCGCGATCACCCTGCCCAGTGTCCGCGGAGAGATCACGACCGCCCTGGTGCTGACGATCATCGCCGCCCTGAAGACCTTCGATCTCGTGTACCTCACCACCTCCGGCGGCCCCGGCACAGCCACCACCGTGCCGAGCTACGAGGTGTTCAACCGCGCGTTCAACCTCAAGCAGGTCGGCTCCGCCTCGGCGGTGGCGATAGTCCTGACCATCATGGTCTTCATCATCAATATCGCTGTGTCCCGCATCGGTGAAGAACGAAGGACACCACGATGACTGTCTCCACGACTGAGAAGACCCTCAACTACATCGTTCTCGGCCTGTTCGCACTGTTCGCCATCACGCCCATCATCACGGTCGTCCTCACTGCGCTCGGCCCCCAGACCCGGGTACAGACCGGGGGGTTGCACTTCGAGAACATCGTGGACGCGTGGAACATCGGGCAGTTCGGGCCGGCTTTGGGCCGCTCCGTGATGGTGGCGCTGCTCGTGGTGACCTCGGCCCTACTGCTGTCCATCCTTGCCGGCTATGCGTTCGGGACCATGCAGTTCCGCGGCTCCACCGTGCTGTTCTACCTGTTCCTGCTAGGTCTGATGATCCCCGCCGAGGCCATCATCATCCCGCTGTTCTTCGACCTGCGGACCCTGGGCCTCACCGACACCATCTGGGCCGTGTCGCTGCCGCAGATTGCACAGTCCGTGGCGTTCGGGACGTTCTGGATGCGGGCGCAGTTCCGCGCCCTCCCACCCAACCTCATCGAGGCGGCGGCCATCGACGGTGCCAGCGGCATGCGCACGCTGTGGCGCATCGTGGTGCCGCCGTCGATGCCATCCATCGCCACGGTGACCGTGCTGATGTTCATGTGGACATGGAACGAGTTCCTGATTCCGCTGGTGATGTCACCCGGCGCCACGTGGCGGACGGCGCCGCTCGGGCTGGCCATCTTCAAGGGCCAGTACACGGCCGACAACGCCCTCATCGCCGCCGCGGGCGTGATCATCGCGACACCCATCGTCGTGGTCTTCCTGCTGCTGCAGCGCTACTTCATCAACGGAATGCTCGAAGGGGCGGCCAAGGAATGACCGACTTTCTCATCGACGGCCACGATCACGACGACGAGTTCTGCCCCACGTGCTGGCGGTGGGATCCACTGGCGTCCACCCGGCACGAGGGCGACCCCGAACTCGACGTGATCACCACCGGTGTGGTGTTCTTCGACATCATCTTCACGGGCCTTCCCCGGCTCCCCCGCCCCGGCGAGGAGTTGTGGAGCGCCGGCATGGGTTCCTGCCCGGGCGGGATCGCGAACCTTGCCACGGCGTCGGCACGCCTCGGGATGCGCACCGGTCTCGTGACAGGCTTCGGCGACGACGCCTACGGCGACTGGATGCGCACCACGCTGTCCGGGCAGGAGCACATCGACCTGTCTGCCTCGCGCGTCTTCGAGGACTTCCACTCCGCCACCACGGTCTCACTGGCCTTCCAGGGTGACCGGGGCATGGTCAGTCACGGCCACCCGCTCCCGGACCCGGTGCTGGAGGACCCCTCGCATGTGCCCCGGTCCCGAGCGGCGGTCATCGACCTGACGGGCGACATCTCATGGCTCGACGAGCTGGCCCGGCGCGGGACGATGGTGTTCGCCGACGTCGGCTTCGACGAGACGGAACAGTGGGACGCCTCCGACCTGCGCGGCCTGGACCGGTGCCACGCCTTCACGCCCAACGCCGTCGAGGCCATGGCCTACACGCGCACGTCGTCGCCCCGGCAGGCACTGCACAAACTCGCCGACCTCGTGCCCCTGGCCATCGTCACCGACGGCGCTGCCGGCAGCCACGCCATCGACCAGACCACCGGCGAGGAGGTGTCCTGCCCCGCGCTCACAGTGGAGGCCATCGATCCGACGGGGGCCGGTGACGTGTTCGCGGCATCCTGCCTCCTCGGCACCCTGGCCGGGTGGCCGCTGGAACAGCGCTTGCGGCTGGCCTCGCTGAGCTCGTCGCTGGCGGTGCGGGAGTTCGGCGGGTCACTGGCCGCCCCTGGCTGGGGCGACCTGTCGGACTGGTGGCGCTGCGCCAAGGCGCGCGCCCACAAGGGCGACCCGAAGGCAGCGGAACTCTGCCACCGCTACGGGTTCATGGACGACATCGTCCCCCGCCACCCTGTGGAGGGTGTCCGCCGGGCGCAGGGCACCTTTGCCGTGGCCTCCGACGCCGGGGCCCACCCCTGAGGGCAGGCCCCTTCTGGGCGTCGGTTGATGGATCAGCGCTTGGACTTGCGGAAGCCGGCGCGGACGGCGTCGGCGTCCGTGGCGAAGCACACCTCCGGGTTGGTCCTGGCGTAGAACTGCTGGCCGGGCTTGTGGTAGATCCCGGAGTCGGCGTTGCCCTTGATGGGCGCGGACGCCGGGCAGCTGTTCCTGGAGATCGGCGGCACGCCACCGCCCTGCTTGGGTGGGACGGGGGTGACCGGCCGGACCACGGCGGCGGGCGGTGCCACGATGATCGGTCGGGGCGTCGTCGGGGCGGGCACGTCGCTGCGTGCCGGTGCCGCGGCGGGGATGGTCTTCACCCAGGGCAGGGAAGATGTCTCGAACAGCACCACGCTGTTGAACACCTCGACGTTCTCCTGGACCACCTTGCCGTTCTTCAACGACGCCACCTTCGCGACGGCGTAGTTGCGGCAGGCGCCACGGCCCGTGGCTGGGGTGTCGCATTCGGAGCGCCACTTGCGCCCGTCGGCACCCGTCCAGGCACCGGACTTGCCGAGGTTGTTGGAGGCCCAGTTCGCGCGGGGCGAGGGGAGGTAGCTGAGGTTGTTGAACACCCAGTCGTTGTTGGTGAACCAGCGTCCCTTGTAGAGGAACACCTTCGTGGCGTAGATGTCGGTGGTGCACCGCACGACCGTCGAGGAATAGACGGCGCACGTGGTGCGCCAATACCTACCGTTGACCAGGTGAACACCCGGCGTGGAATAGACCTGCTGGGCCGTCGTGACCACATCGGCCTGGGCCGTCACTGTGGACCCGAACCCCACGGCCACGGCGGCGGCAACGGCCACCAGAATTCGTCGAAACTTCATTGTGTCTTCTCTCCCCGAAACTCCCCAGTCGGCCCTGTGCCGGCCCGGGTCGTTGAGCCACGTCAGCGGCTCCCTCGCAGAAGAGTGGCAGAGAGGAACCGCCGAGCAAAATCCCTTCCAACGGGCGGTGAAGAATCGCTCATTCGGTCTCCACCAGTTCCCAGCCGTCCGCGGTCCGAACGGCGTGGCCCTCCACCTCCAGCCGTGGCATGTAGTCCGCCAGCCCGCGCTCGCCCTTCCTGCGGAACAGCGTGATCAGCGGGGGAGGCTGGTTGGACAACAGCGTCCCTCAACGCGTTGGGGCAGTTTGCAGCCTCACGAGGGGTTGGACGAAACTCCTTGGGCTGTCGAGCTGCTTGGGAGGAACACGGCACCCGTCAAGCGCTCGTAGGCTTCCAGGTAGCGCTGCCGTGTGACGGCGACCACGTCCGCGGGCAGAGCGGGCGGTGGCGCGTCCGAGGACCTGTCCCACCCGGACTCATGGGCCAGCCAGTCGCGGACGTACTGCTTGTCGAAGCTCGGCAGCGCCTCGCCCGGCGCCCACAGCGAGGCGTCCCAGAACCTCGACGAGTCGGGGGTCAGCACCTCGTCGGCCAGGACGATGGTATCGTCGGGGCGACGGCCGAACTCGAACTTGGTGTCGGCCAGGATGATGCCCCGCCCGGCAGCGATGCCCGCTGCCCGGGAGTACAGCGCCAGCGTCAGGTCGCGCAGGGTGGTGGCCACGTCCTCCCCGTGGATGCGCACGATGGTGTCGAAGTCGACGTTCTCGTCGTGCTCTCCCATGGGCGCCTTGATGGCTGGCGTGAAGATGGGCTCCGGCAGCTTGTCACCGTCGCGCAGCCCGGCCGGCAGTGGCACGCCGCACACCGTCGATGTCTGCTGGTACTCCACCCAGCCGGAACCGGTCAGGTAGCCGCGGGCGACGCACTCCACGTCGATCATGTCCAGCAACTCGACGATCGTCGCCCGCCGCTCGACCGCCTTCGGCACGACGGTGGAGACCACGTGGTTGTCGACGATGTCGCCGAGCTGGTTGAACCACCACAGCGACAGCTGGGTCAGGATGGCGCCCTTGTCGGGGATGAGCGTCTCCAGCACGTGGTCGAAGGCGGAGATGTTGTCGGTGGCCACCATGAGAATGCGGGGCCGGCCGTCGACGGTGACGTCGTACAGCTCACGGACCTTGCCACGGTGGCGCAACGGCAGGCCGAGGCCGGCGTACTGGGACTGCGCCGCCATCACAGCACCGCCCCGGGGGTGTAGGCGGCAGCCTCGGGGTTGGCCCTGACAATGTCGGCCACCAACGAGGCGACGTGCGCCACCTGCTGCTGCGCCGTCCCTGCCAGTTCCAGCGGGCTGGACACCAGCGATCCCAGCTCCTCCCGGCTCATTCCCAACCGCGGGTCAGCCGCGAGCCGGTCCAGCAGGTCGTTGCTGGCCTGCCCCTTGCGCATGCCGAGTGCCACGGCGACGGCGTGCTCCTTGATGGCTTCGTGCGCCGTCTCCCGGCCGACGCCCTTGCGGACGGCCGCCATCAGCACCTTGGTGGTGGTCAGGAACGGCAGGTAGCGCTCGAGTTCGGCGTCGATGACGGCGGGGAAGGAGCCGAAGTCGGTGAGCACCGTCAGGAAGGTCTCGAAGAGGCCGTCCAGTGCGTAGAACGCGTCGGGCAGGGCGACGCGGCGAACCACGGAGCAGGACACGTCGCCCTCGTTCCACTGGTCCCCGGCCAGCTCCCCGATCATGGCTACGTAGCCCCGGACGACGACGGACAGGCCGTTGACCCGCTCACAGGAGCGGGTGTTCATCTTGTGGGGCATCGCGGAGGAACCCACCTGCCCCTCCTTGAAGCCCTCGGTGACCAGTTCCAGACCTGCCATGAGGCGGATAGTCGTGGCCACGTTCGACGGCGCCGCCGCGGCCTGCGCCAGAGCCGTGACAACGTCGTAGTCCAGGGACCGCGGGTACACCTGGCCCGTGGAGGTCAGGACCTCCTCGAAGCCCAGTTCCGTGGCAATGCGACGCTCCAGTTCGGCCAGCTTCCCGGCGTCACCCCCCATCAGGTCGAGCATGTCCTGCGCGGTGCCGACGGGGCCCTTGACGCCGCGGGCCGGGTACCGGTTGATCAGTTCCTCGATGCGCCGCAGTGCCACCAACAGTTCGTCGGCGGCCGTGGCGAAGCGCTTGCCCAGGGTGGTGATCTGAGCAGCGACGTTGTGGGAGCGCCCGGTGATGGGCTGGTCGCCGTGCTCGACGGCGAGCCTGGCCAGTTGCGCCAGCGTCGCGATGACCCGGGTGCGGATGACGCGCAGAGAGGCCAGCACTTGGTACTGCTCGATGTTCTCGGTGAGGTCGCGCGAGGTCATGCCCTTGTGAACCTGCTCGTGGCCCGCGAGGTCGTTGTACTCCTCGATCCGCGCCTTGACGTCGTGCTTGGTGATCCGCTCACGCTCCGCGATGGAACCGAGGTTCACATCCTCGATGACCCGCTCGTAGTCCGCGATGATGGCGTTCGCATCGTCGCCGCCGAAGTCGACGCCCAGGTCCCGCTGGGCGCGGAGCACGGCGAGCCACAACCTGCGCTCCGCCACCACCTTCGCCTCCGGAGCCCAGATGTCGCGCATCTCTGCGGAGGCGTAACGGTTGGCGAGCACGTTGGGCACAGTCATGGCTGCCAGTCTATGGACTTGGGGGCGGTTGCAGCGAAGCGACCGTCGCTGTTCCCGCCACCCCGCCGATGCCGGCAAGTCCGCACCTGCTTGCCGGTTCGATGAAGGGGTAGCCCGAGCTGGTCACTCGGCTGAGGACCTGCACGGCGCCACCGACCTGCTCACCCTCCCCCTCGATGGCACGCCCCACGTGGTCGACGCCGCCACCGCGAGTTCCCGCATCGCGTGGCAGCTGATGGTCGCCGACGAGGATGTTCGGA
>JBDSRF010000209.1:0-10823 GCA_039929445.1 Arachnia sp.
AGTACCAGGAACAGGCCAAGCAGACCGCCCAAGACGTCGCCGATGCAGCCCAGAAGGGTGCAACCACCGGCTTCTGGGGACTCCTCCTGGGCAGCCTCGTGGCATCCCTTGGTGGCCTCGTCGGATCCCGCACCGTCGCCAACAAGGACCCCAACATCACCACCCGCACCACCCGCCGCAACCTCTGAGACCAACCCTGTCAGAGGATCGCGCGTGACCACAGACGCCCCGCCGCCCTCTCCGGGCGGCGGGGCGCCGCATCAACGCACGGGGGCTCCGCCCCCTTGCCCCCTATCAGCACTGAAGAACAGGAAAAAGCAGGCTGTGCCCGTACGAAAACTCATCAACCCCTCAGACCTCTACCACCGGGCCCACGAGGTAGCCCAGGCCGCCGTGACCAGGTCGCCAGAGACGTCCTACTCACTGTCAGACATCATCAACGACGACGCCCTCTGGGATGACATCTTCGGCACCGCCTTCCTCAGCGTCATCCCGCTGCAAGCGACCGTGGACGGATGCACCCAAACACTCAGAACCCGCCACATCACCGCAGGCAAGATCGCAGCCATTCAAGTGCCGGCGCCGGCAAAGACTGCGGTGAGCAACACCGACATGGCCACAGCCCGCCTGTGGCTGACCACCACCCTCCACAAGGATCTCGATCACGACCAGCAACAGCTCATGATCGTTGACCACCTCCTCGCCAACCGATGGGAAACCCACCCCACACGGCTGTCATCGCTCATGCTGGCCGTCGTCGAGACCGCACATACCGCCGCGACGCATGGCTGACCTTGCACCGATCATCGGCAGCACAATCGGCCAATGGGTCCGGAACGGTCCGCAGCCGTCCACCCGGGCGGCTTCAAGGATCTCGTTGGGCACTGCGCCGACGTATGACGCATGTAGAAGATGCCCACGGCAGTCGCCTTCTTCGGGATCAACAGCGCCACAACGTGTTGGTCAACGACAACCCCGTTGGCCGGGCGGCCACCGTCGCGCGTGGGGAGAAGGTCAACGCTTGGCGTGCTTGATCCGGCGACGACGGTCACCCCGGACCCTCAGGTCTCGCGCGAGCCTGCGGTCCCCGTAGTAGAGAATCCCGGCCCAGTTCACGTCCTTCTCGCCCGTCTGTGCCACCGGCGCAGGCTCCTTCTTGGACTTGTCCACGTACAGCCAGTTGATGACGCCCAGGCCCATATCGACGATGGCCGCGCGCAACCCGATGTAGGCGCTGATCGCGAAGGACGCCGTCACTGCGTTGAAGGCGGCGAACGCGAAGTTGCCCCAGTTGTGGTGGTTGAAGTCGCGCCAGGCGGTCACCACGGAGAAGGCCACGATGAGGAAGGGAACCAGGATGAGCCAGCCCGGCGCTGCAGTGCGGTTCCGGACTTTGGGGGTACGTGCGAATGGGATCTTCTGGCCCGTGAATGCCTGCTGGATCGACTTGACCACACCTGCGAGGTTGACTGGGAGCAGCACCAGATTGAAGCCGTAGATGCGGAAGATGTCCCCAAAACGGTGTCCGCACGCCCGAAGGTCGCTGCCCATCGCGATGAAGTAGGGAAGTGCCGCGCCGAGCACGAGCGGGCTCAGGAGCCGACTGTCATACGGGTAGAACAACAGGAACATCAGACCGAAACTCGCCCAGGCGATCGATGCCATGTAGTTGGTGCGGATTGCCAGCTCGAAGAGCTGGATCCGCTCCCGGTCGAAGCGTCGCTGCCGCAACTGGCTGAACAACTTGGGCAGAATCAGGAGACCACCGTTGGCCCACCGTCGCCGTTGCACCACCAACGAGCCGAAGTCCGGAGGCGTGGCGCTGTAGCTGAGACGCTCGGGGTAATTCACGAGCGACCAACCGACCGACCCCATGTCGACGCTGGACTCGGTGTCCTCGATCACCGTGCGGTCCTGGATGTAGGTGCAGACCTCGAAGCCGCCAATGTCCTCCACCTCGACAATGTCCTCGAGGGCTCGTTTGCGGATGACCGCGTTGGCGCCCACCCAGAACGTGGCACCGTAGTAGGTCATCCCCTGATGCTGGATGTGTTGCAGGTCGGTCGTGGCCCCCGCGATCCGCTCGATGCGGGTCGGTGCCCCCCGGAACGACGAGTAGGGCGTCTGGATGATCGCCACCCGCTGGTTCGAGGGTTGCTCCAGGTAGTGCACCAGCCGGATGCAGTAGTCACGCAGGAGCTGGGAGTCGGCGTCGAGGGTCAGGACATAGCCGGTGTCCTCGACGACGAGGTCCCCCTCGATCGCCGTGTCCACCGGGTGCAGAGCGGGACCTCGAGAGGTCTCCTGTGGGCGCCAGGTCCGCCCCATCAGCCCCAGGTACGCATTGAGGTTCATCGCCTTGTTCGCTTCGTGCGACAACGAGGAGTACATCTTGCGCTCAAATGAGTCGACGCGGGCGCTGAAGATCCAGACGAGGCGCCGATGCAATTCGAGCAGGCGGGTCGCGTCGAGCTGCGCATTCTGCTCGTGAGCGGCCTCGAGTGCCAGCAAGGACAGGCGCAGTTCGCTCGCCAGGCCGACGAGTACCTGGTCCACAAAGAATTCACTGGCGTGGTCGGAGACGTCTTCAGCGACGGCCATGGCTTCCAGCCACTCTGCCGCCGCGCGGTACTCGCCCGCCACAGTGGTGATGTCCTCGCCGGTGGGGTCGCTCGACGCCAAGCGGAGTGTCGCCTCCTCCAGCGATCGGGTGAATCGCTCGGCCGGTTCATGAAGCGTCCGAGCGATGTCACCGGCGAGCTGCCGGGCGTCGTTCAGCTTCGCCAGGACCCCCGGATCTGTGGGGTAGGGCGGGTCGTCGATCAGCAGGACGACTCGCAGGTCGGGGTACTCCTGAAGCGCGGCACTCCACATCGTGAGCCGCACCACGTCGGGCTCCTCCGCATAGGAAGGAATCAGAACGGTCATCGCCTCGCTGTCGTCCCCGAAGTGGCCGTCGATGAGGCCGCGAGGGGCCCGCTGGTGCAGCCGAAAGCGGTGAAGCGCGCCCTGTCGAGCCACGAGGTACATCAGGGCCGAAAAGGTCAGGAACGTCACCACAACCAGGTAGGACACCGCTTCCATGGTGAAACGGAAAGTGGTTGCCGCGTCGATGAACTGCCGGAGGATGGTGGAAATGACGTAGCCGATCCACGACAGGATCGTGACGACAATGCCGATACGTCCCCAGACAAGGGCGGACGGACTGGGGCGCTGATGGAGAATCGACAGTGGTTCGGATCGCCGCTCCGAGCCCCATTGCCGGCGGGGGGCGGCCGTAACGGACGTCGGGGTACTCATCTTGCGCCTTTACCAACTTTCAGACTCACTCGATATGATACGGCTGTGAGACTACCGTCAGGGTCGCCAATTTAAGCATTTCCTTTCGGACAGCAAGCACGTCTCGACCACAATTGACAACAATCAAGGGAAATATTTCGTGGGACAATTCAACGGGCGGCGATTGTCGTGGCTTCGACTTTCTGTGGCATTGGTTGCCATCGTCGCGTTGGTCGCCACCGGGTTTACCGGCTGGCACTGGTTCGAGGATTCCAAGGCGGCCGGCGAAGGCAAAGCGTGGTTTGCCGCTTATGTGGATGCCACGACCTTCCCGCAACTGGATTTTGAAAACCCAACAACGGAGGCGACCCGCGATGTCGTCCTGTCCTTCATCGTGGCGTCTCCCGGCACGCCCTGTGCACCGTCGTGGGGGAAGGACTACACGCTGGACTCTGCCGCCGAGAACCTCGACCTTGATCGCAGAATCGCGCGGCTTCGGCAGAACCAGGGCGACGTCGTCGTGTCATTCGGTGGCGCCATCAACGACGAACTGGCCGTGGTCTGCACGGATGAAAAGCAACTCCTCAAGGCGTACAGCGCCGTCGTCGACCGGTACGATCTCCGCACGATCGACCTGGACTTGGAGGGCGTCGGCCTCACAGACACTGCGGCGACCGACCGGCGGGCTGCGGCCATCGCCAAGCTCCAGGTCGAAAGAAGTGCGTTGAACAAAGATCTACGCGTCTGGCTCACACTCCCGGTGGCTCCGAGCGGACTGACCGTGGAGGGTGTGCAGGCCGTCACCTCGATGCTCAACGCTGGCGTCGATCTCTCCGGCGTGAACGTGATGACAATGGACTACGGGGGAAGCCGGACCGAGGACATGTCCATGTTGGACGCCTCCACCGCTGCTCTCAACGCCACCCACCGGCAACTCACCAATGTGTATTCCGCCGCCGGCAACCCCCTCGGCCCAGCCACACTGTGGCGTCGGATGGGGGCCACCCCCATGATTGGTCAGAACGACGTTCCCGGCGAAGTGTTCGGGCTCGATGCCGCTACTGAACTCAACAAGTTCGCCACGGAAAGAGGAATGGGGCGACTCTCCATGTGGTCGCTCAACCGCGACCTGACATGCGGGCCCAACTATCCGAATCCAAAGATCGTCTCGAACTCCTGCAGCGGGGTGGACCAGGGCAGCAGCACCTTCGCGCAAGCACTCCGTGGGGATTTGACGGACAGCCCCGACAAGGCCGCCGTCACCCCGAATGCGGTGGAGTCCGAGACGGCAGGCCCCGTCGATGACGACCCGAAAAACAGCCCCTATCCCATCTGGGAAGAGGACGTGGCCTACGTCGAGGGCACCCGGATCGTGTGGCACCGCAATGTCTACGTCTCCAAGTGGTGGTCCACAGGCGATGTTCCTGATGACCCCACCGTGGACCAATTCTCCTCGCCGTGGCAGCTCGTTGGTCCCGTCCTGCCAGGTGAGAAACCGATTCCCACCCCTCCGCTCCCGGCTGGAACCTATCCAGAATGGGAAGCCGGAACGGTCTACACGACGGGTGAGCGGGTACTGATGAACGGCGTGGGGTTCACAGCAAAATGGTGGACTCAGGGGCAGAGCCCCACCGCACGCTCCACGCAAACAGATCCGTCGCCCTGGGAACGACTTTCCGACGTGGAGACTCGTAAGGTGCTGGCTGATGCCGATCGCTAACCGACCCGTCACGCCTTCCGCCCGCAGCATCGCACGGGAATACCGGAGGCTTTGTTCATGACGACTGACGACTACTCGGATGCGTCCGCGAGGCTCCTGCCGCTGGAAGTGCTCGTGCGCGCCCTGAGGGCTGTGCCCCAAGGAATGGTCATCGCCGACGCCACGCAGACGATCATCTTCGTCAACGCCGCATTTACTGCCCTGACCGGCTACGCAGAGGCCGAACTGGTGGGACGGAACTGCCGGCTGCTGCAGTGCCCGGGGTCTGACCCGGAGGTGCTGGCGCTGATGCGCTCATCTCTTGCTGTGGGCGAACCGTTCTGCGGACAGATCCTCAACTACCGCAAGGACGGCACTCCGTTCCGCAATGCCCTCCGGATCTCTCCGGTGCGCGGGGACGACGGTGTCATATCCCACTTCATCAGCGTCCATAGCGACGTCGCAGAGCACGACACTGCACCTGACACCGCCCAACTGTCGGCCGTCGGCCCATCACACCCAGCCCCAGCTGAGGGTTCACAGACCTCCCTCCGTTATCGCGACCGCCTCCGCACCGGCGGGCTGCGGATGCACATGCAGCCGGTCATCAACCTCGCCACAGGCGCGACACATTTCGTCGAGGCGTTGGCCCGTCTGGAACTCGAGGACGGAACCCTGATCCTGCCTGGAGCGTTTCTGCCTCTCCTGAACGAGCCAGACGTCGCGTTCTTGTTCCGGCAGGCCTTGGAGCAGGTGCTGGGACAGCTCGCTGAGTGGGATCGAGCTGGTCTGCGTCTCGATGTCAGCATCAACCTTGCACCATCCACGCTCAGCGAACCAGACTGCGCCCGGTGGGTCGCCGCGGCGCTGAAACGCCACGCCATCTCGCCAGAGCGCCTCGGCATCGAACTGCTTGAGAACAAGGTCCTGCACGACAGGGTGCAGCTGGACACGTTCGCCGCGCTGCGCGCGCTCGGGGTGGGCCTGGCGATGGATGATCTTGGAGCTGGCTACAGCGGACTCAGTCGCCTGTTGAAGCTCCCTTTCAAGACTGTGAAGGTGGATGTGGGAATAGTGGCGCAGGTGAGGAACAGGCCCATCCCCACACTCGCCATGCTGACCACATTGATCCAGATGGGCCGGGACCAGGAGTGGGACATCATCATCGAGGGCCTCGAGGATGCCGCACTGACCGAAGTGGCCGCACTTCTTGGAGCCCCGTACGGACAGGGATTCTATTTCAGCCGACCCGTGCCTGCTCCTGACATCCCCGAGTGGTTGGTCAAGTCCTCGCGGGTGCCGGATCCTGGTGTGGTGCGCACACCGCTGGGCGCACTCACCTACCACTGGCTGTTCCACCGGACACACAGCCCGCACCCCATAACGTACGAGACGTGCCCCATCACCAACCTCCTCATCGAGCAGGATGACCGGATGGCGATCGAGTGGCATCGCCAGCAGCACCAGGTGGTGCTTGGAAACAATGAGGCGAGCGCAGACTTGTTGAATTGGCTTGTCGAGTGGGCCCGAGCGAATGACTGAGCACCCCCACGAGAACGTATTCATGGACGCCCCAGCTCACGCATGTAGCCTGCTTTCACCGCGAAACATGAGGGTCACGGGGGAACGGGGACGCTTTGGTTGAACTTGATATCACGACGCTGCAGTTTGCTTACGGCGTGATAGCGGCCACCATGCTTGTGCTGTTCTATTTTGTTGTCTACCGCACCACGCGCTCGGAATACAGTGGCTGGTGGTGCGCCTCGCTCTCTCTTTTCCTACTCGGTGAAGGGGCGCAAATCCTGGATGAGGCCCAGCAGCAGTACTGGGCAGGCCCCATGGGCAACATGTTGATGGTGTTGGGCGCCCTCTGTGCGTGGGCCGCCGTCCGTTCCCTCAACGGCGCCGCAACCCGCTGGTGGCATCTGGCATCGGCGCCAGCACTGGCTGGCCTCGTCGCTCTCTTCGACGAATACACAGTCGACCGCTCGACTGGCGAGCTCGTCTTCCTCGTCATCTTGCCGGTGGTGTCCGGACTTGGCGCGCGCGAACTGTGGCACATGGACCGCGGCTACACCCGGACCCGGACCTCCCTTGCAGTCGGGGCAACGGCGATGTGCGTCTACTTCACAGCTCGCTGCTTCGCCTTCATCGTCGACGGAGGCAGCAGCCAAGGCACCTATTCACGGTACTTCCGAGGAGAGGTGACGGGGGTGGGCGGCCTCGTGTTCCTCGTGGTCGTCTCGTTCAGCATGTCCCTCCTCAGCAATGAGCAGGCGACGAAGGAACTTCAGACGCAGGCCACCCGGGATGGGCTCACTGGAATCCTCAATCGCGCGGAATTCGTGCGCCTCGCCACCCGGGAAACGCGCCGCATGGAGCATGGTGGGGCAGGCGCCTCCCTGATCCTCGCCGATCTCGACAACTTCAAGGACATCAACGACACCTTCGGCCACCAGGCCGGAGACCGCGCACTTCAGGCGTTCGCGCAGGCAGCCACCCGAACCGTCCGATCCTCAGACCTGGTCGGGCGATATGGCGGCGACGAGTTCATCCTGCTTCTGCTGAACACCCCGTCGGAGCGGGCCGAACGGATCACCGTGGAGATCAGTTCAATGATGAGTGCGTTCGAGAAGTCGGTCGGCTTTCGGATGCCGACCGCAAGCTACGGGGTCACGTCCATAACTTCGCGTGCGACCCTGGCTGAGGCAATCGCGTCGGCTGACGCCGCGCTCTACCGGGCGAAGGCGGTCGGCCTCGACCTCCACTCGCGCGATGACCGCGTGTGACATCTGACGCAGGGAGGGCCGGGTCTTGTTTGACACCGTCGACGTGCGCTTTGACCACGTAACCCTCAGCCTTCAATCGTGCCGTCTGCCGTGATGATCGCGTGCTGATCGAGGTTGTCCTGCCCTGTGCCCAGACGCTGCGACTGCACGAGCACCATCCGGTACTGCGTGGATCCGATGACTCGGGGGGCCCGCCCACCGGCCAGCCTGATCATGTCGGCGACCACGACCGGCTTCGCCGTCCTCGAGTCCGTCTCCACCCAGATGCCCTGGTTGTTGGACGTGGTCCCAACCGTCCCGCTGTAGATGGTCGGTTCCTCGCCTGCAGCGGACAGAATTGAGATCAGTCGCGTGCCCACAAGTTGGTCAATGGTGGCATCGCCGACCGACAGGCGCAGAGTGGTGAGCCCCTCCACTCCAGCTTGGCTGCTGATGGAATAGCTTGGCTTCACGGTGGCGTCACGCTGGAGGACAGGCCCGGTGAAGGAGGCGGGGCTCACACGAAGAGTCCCCGCGCGGCTCGCGTAGGACTTGTCGGTGGCCTCTTCGGAGACACTCACGGCCACACGCTGCACATCCCACAACATGACCCCGCATGCCGAGAACTCCAGGTCCACCACCGTCGCACGGGTGACCGATGTGGCCTTCCCGGAGCACCTGTCGGAACCGGAGCCGAACGCGGTGACGTCCACCACGTCGCCAGCCTCGAACGTCTCTCCACCCCGAGCGCTCAGCCGCACGCTGCCCGGCCGCGTGACATCAGGGGTGCCACGGTTCCACTCGATCTGAATCGATGTCACGTGTCTGGCGTCGCTGGTGCCGGCGCCGAGTGAGTCGGGCCCCAGCCCCCCCATTGTGGGAGCCGAACTGACCACGACACAGGACGCCGCCGCCACACCCAGCAACACGACAGCGAGGCGCAGCCGGACGAGGCGACGGTGAGACACGAACAACCCCTCAGGAGCGGAGCGGATGCCCGTTGGTTGACGGATGACCAGTGATTTCCGGAGTGCGCTTCCCTGCACCGAACCGGGAAGTCCCCAACACCACGAGTACTGCGAGCCCGGCTACAGCACCCAGCAGCAGCCCAGCAGATCCGCTGAATGCCGATCCGATCCGGGGAATGCGGAGCACCGCCTTCCCCGTGATGTCGGCAGCCTTCACCATCCATGGGTCCACCGAAGGATTGCTGTCCCCCTGTGTGATGAACATCGGACCCTCGCCACTGTCGTCGACCGCCACGATGCGGTGAGTGACGGACCTCCCGGCGCCATCCTGATCCATGGGCACCTTGTAGGAGATGACGTCTCCCACCGCGTACGCCGACTGGCGCAGGGTCAGGAGTACGTCATTGGGATCGTAAACACGCTCCATGGAATTTCCGGTGACGACGGCGACCCCCGTGAGTCCCCCCCATGTGGCGGGCCAGAGTGCGACGATCATGACTATCAGCAACGGCCAACCCAGGACCCTACGGACTCCCCGACGCTTCGTTGGCGATTGCTGATCCGTGTGAACCAGATCCCACTCGAGGCCGATGGGCGCGGACCCCTGCGGCGCCTCGACCGCCCGATGAGCGCTGACCTGGGGCCTCATGCGATCGACGCACAGACCGTCTCGGCGGCGACCACAGTCCCCGCGACAGCATTGATGACCACCGAGCGAGCATCGACGATGCTGCACTCCGCTCCGGAAACCTCAAATTTGTTCATTGTTCCTTCCCCCCGGAAGTCACCCTCTTCGCATGCGACGCGACTCCGGACGGAGCCCCGATTCTCGAGCGGTGAGACGCAACCGCTATTTCTTGTCGCGCCATGTTGACCATAAACCCCCCAGGGTTATCAATGCAACCCCAGAAGTTGTTTTCTTTGGAAAAGACTTGACAGTGACCCAAGGCGCGTGAGTAAGGCAGCTCGAATACATTTCACGAACAATGAGCCACGCCACTTCCGGCGTCGCCAGGCGACAGATTCCTTTGATTCCAGCGGTCCACGACGAGCGGCCGGCGGCTGGAGATTGGAGCGGGTGCGTCGACACCCCACTCGTCGGTAGGGACCTTGAAACACCGCAGAAAACTACGTCAGCACCGCAAGGGAGCCGGGTTTGGCCCCCAGGGGGCAACTTGGGTAACATGTTCGACGGAGGATTCGCCTAGTGGCCTATGGCGCTCGCTTGGAAAGCGGGTTGGGTTCACGCCCTCACGAGTTCGAATCTCGTATCCTCCGCCAGCAGGACGAGGAAGCCCCCGACATCACGTCGGGGGCTTCCTTCATGCCCGGTGCAGGTTGGCGGGCTCAGGCGAACAGCAGACCCAGCATGAGGATCAGGTAGCCGATCAGGAACACGACGTAGAGCGAGCCCACCACGATGGTGAGGATCCCCATCACCTTGCCGATGATGTGGCCAGCCTTCAGGTTTCCCGCGTAGGCGAACGGCGCACCGCGGTCGATCTCCCCCTTGGCCTTGGCGCCCATGTACCAGGCGACGAAGGACAGGACCGGCACGGCTATGCTGACGGCGCCCAGGACCAGCACGGTGGTCGCATTCGGGTGTTCCTGCCGCACCATCATGTACGGGCCGTGCGGCGCGTAGGGGCCCTGCGGCGCGTAGGGGCCCTGCTGCTGCATGTACGGGTTCGGCTGCTGCGTGTACGGCTGCATGTAGGCGCCCGCCTGTTGCCCAGGCTGCGTCCCCGGGTTGTACGCGGCAGTGTCCCCTGCGCCGGGCTGCTGGGTGGGGACGGAGGTCGTGTTCCAGTAGTCCTGGCCGGAGGCGTATGGGGCCGACTCCGACCAGCTGTCCGCCGTCGGGTAGAGGTCCACGAGTGGCAGGGTGGTGTCCGCCCGGGAGGAACTGAACGGGGACTCCCCGGTGCTGAAGTCCGCTCCCGGCCCCACGCCCTCCAACGGGACGGTCCGTTCCTCCCCGAACGAGGCAACGCCTTCGGGCTGCTCGAAGGCGGGCGATTGCTCGCCGTACTCGTCAGCATGGTCCATGGGTGCCTCCGTCGATTTCGTCACGCAGGATCCATCATCCCAGACCACGCCAAAGTCGCC
>JBDSRF010000210.1:0-40478 GCA_039929445.1 Arachnia sp.
GGCACGCCCGCGGCCGCCCGCTGGTGGCTGGTGGGGCTGACGGCGCTGTGGGTGGGCGCCGTGGTGGTGGTGTCGCCGGAGTTCGTCTGGTTCGCCTTCGTGCTGTGGCTGCTCGCAGGCCACCTGCTCCCCCGCTGGCCATCGGTCGCCTACGCACTGCTGGTGTTCGGCGTGGTGGCGCTGGCGCCCGTGGCGCAGATGGGCGGCACCACATGGGCGAACATCTTCGGGCCACTCATCGGGGGAATCTTCGCCCTCGGTGTCTCCCGCGGCTACCTCGAGCTTCGTCGCGACGCCCGGGAGCGGGAACTCCTCGTGGAGTCGCTGACCCTCGCGCAGGAGGAGATGGCGGGGCTGCAGGAGGAACTCGCGCTCACCCAGCGGCATTCAGGCGCGATTGCGGAGAGGACCCGCCTCTCGCGCGACATCCACGACACCATCGCGCAGGGCCTCTCCTCCATCTCGTTGCTCACCCGCGCCGAGCTGGACAGGTCCACGGGAGGCCCGGCCGAGCGCACACTGCTGCAGGTGGAGGTGCTCGCCGGCGACAGCCTTGCCGACGTCCGCCGCATCGTGGCTGAGCTGACCCCCTCGGAACTCGAGGACCATGCCCTGGCGGCTGCCATCAGCCGCATGCTGGAGCGCTTCGGTGCCGAGACCGGCGTCAGCACGGATCTGCGCGTGGACGACACCCTTCCCACCCTCCCCACAGCTCACGAGGTGGCGCTCCTGCGCACGGTCCAGTCCGCGCTCGCCAACGTGCGGCTGCACGCATCGGCCACCACCGTGGTGGTGAGTCTGCTGGATTCCGGCGACGCAGTGCGGCTCGACATCGTGGACGATGGCCACGGCTTCGACGCCGACACCTGGGGCGACCGGCCCTCCTCCGGTTCCAGCTACGGTCTCCGCTTCATGCGCTCGCGGCTCCGGGAACAGGGGGGCGGTCTGGAGATTGAGAGCACGCCCGGCGACGGCACCGCGTTGTCCGCCCACCTGCCCATCACCCTGACGAGGGGGAACTGACATGGCCGTGGGTGTCCTTCTCGTCGACGACCACCCCGTGGTTCGCACCGGACTGCGTGCCGTCATCGGGTCGCAACCCGGCGTGGAGATCCTCGGGGAGGCGGCCACCGGCGAGGCGGCCGTTGTGCTGGCGGGGCACCTTCGCCCCGACGTGGTGCTGTGTGACCTGCGGCTGGGGGAGGGCATGGACGGCGCCCAGACCACCGCGGCCCTGAGGGCACTGACCCCGCCGCCGGCCGTCATCATCCTCACCACGTTCGACCGCGACGTCGACATCCTGCGCGCCATCGAGGCCGGGGCGGCCGGCTACCTCCTGAAGGACGTGTCCCCCGCCACCATCGTCGACGCCATCCAGGCCGCCGCCCGCGGAGACATGGTCCTGGCACCCGAGCTCGCCACCCGTGTCATGCGCGGCCTGCGCAACCCGACCCCACGGCTGACGGGGCGTGAACTGGAGGTGTTGCAGCACCTCGCGACCGGCGCGTCCAACCGGGAGATCGCCAGAACGCTGTTCGTCAGCGAGGCGACCGTCAAGAGCCATCTGGTCCACATCTTCACCAAACTCGACGTCGACAGTCGCGCCCGCGCCATCCACGTGGCCCTGGAGGCGGGCCTCCTGCAGTCCCACCAGTGACGCCCGCGTCGTCAACCCAGCGGACGGGGCCGGGTCAGACCGCAATCACGGGGTGGTAGGCGCTCACCCACATGGCGTCCCGGATGCGCTGCTCCAGTTGCTCGTCCGCCGGCAGATCCGCGAGTCCCTCGAGCGTCGCCTGCTGGGCCACGGCCCGGGCAACCACGATGGAGGTGGTGCGCAGGTCGACCATCCGCGGCAGCAGCGAGGCGCCGGGGACACTCGGATCCACCTGCGACGCCACGGCCCGTGCGGCCGCCAGCAGCATGCCGTCGGTGAGGCGCCGGGCCCGGGCCACGATCACGCCGAGGCCGAGCCCGGGGAAGATCAGGGCGTTGTTGACCTGGGCGATGTCATGGGTGGTGCCCTCCAGGCTCACCGGGAGGAAAGGGCTCCCCGTGGCCACCAGCGCCCGACCCCCGGTCCAGGACAAAAGGTCCGCCGGGAATGCCTCGGCGAGGCTCGTCGGGTTGGACATCGGCATGATGATGGGCCGCTCCACGTGTGCGGCCATCTCCGTCACGATCGGTTCGGTGAATACCTGCGGTCGCCCGGAGGTGCCGATCAGGACCGTGGGGTGCACCCGGCGCACCACCTCGGCGAGGCTGATGCCGCCGAGGCCCTCGTCGATGGCCCACCCTGACACCTCGCCCGAGGGGCGTGCGTAGGGTGCCTGGAAGTCGCGCAGGTCGCTGCGGTCGTCGAGGAGCAACCCATGCCGGCCGATGCACCAGAAGCGGCGGGTGGCCTCTTCCACAGTCAGGCCCGCCGCACACATCGCGTCGCGCAGCTGGTCGGCGATGCCGATCCCGGCCGTCCCCGAGCCGTGCACGATGACGCGGTGGTCCTGCAAGGGCACGCCGCTGATCCGGCTTCCGGAAAGAACGGCGGCGAGGCTCACGGCGCCCGTGCCCTGCATGTCGTCGTTGAACGTCAGGATCCTGGACCGGTAGCGCTCCAGGACGCGGCGGGCGTTGCTCGTGCCGAGGTCCTCCCAGTGCAGCAGGGCGTGGGGGAACAGCTTCCCGGCCATGCGCACGAAGCGCTCGATGAAGGCGTCGTACTCCTGCAGTCCCACGCGCTCGTGAGAGACGCCCAGATAGAACGGATCCTCGAGAAGTTCCTTCCGGTTGGTGCCCACGTCGAGCATCACGGCCAGGGTTCGTGCGGGATTGATGCCGGCAGCCGCCGTGTAGACGTTGAGCTTCCCCACGGCGATCTCGATGCCCCCCACCCCCCAGTCGCCGATGCCCAGGATGCCCTCGGCGTCCGTGGCGATGATGAGGTCGATGTCGCGCGATCCCTGGGTCGCCGCCAGCAGGGCCTGCTCCATGGTGTCGACGTCGGCGATGGACAGGTACACCCCGTGTGGTCGGCGGTACTCATGGCTGTACCGCTGGATGGCCTCGCCCACCGTCGGTGTGTAGATGATGGGCAGGAACTCCGACAGGTGATCGCTGAGGAGTCGGAAGTAGAGCACCTCGTTGCGGTCGCGCAGTGCCGTGAGGAACACGTGCTTTGCGAGATCGGACGGCTGGTCGAGGTACATGAGGTAGGCACGATGCGCCTGCTCGTCGAGGGTCAGGACCCGTGAGGGCAGCAGACCCACGAGACCCAGGTCCTCGCGCTCAGGCAGCGTGAAGCCGGTCCCCTTGTTGATGCGGGGCTCGCTGAGGATGGAGCGACCGCGCAACGTCGATTCCCAGACCTGCGCACGGGGATTCCACCGGATCGCGGTGGGCATCTGCTCTGATGTGACCACCTTCACCAACCTATCAGCGCACCCCCAAGCGACACCCGGCGGCTCGACGAGCCGAGGCGCTACGGGGCCACGGCGGCCCGGGCGATGATCGCGGCCAACTCCTGCGGCTTGGTGACCATGGGCCAGTGACCGGAGTCGATGTCGACGAGCGTCACCCGCTTCGCCCGGACGAGTTCCGGTACGAATCCCCCGTCCAGCCATTCCTGCGCATCGGCGGGTGTGTACTCGGGGCACACGAGGGTCACGGGCACGTCGAAGCGTCTCTCGTCCGATAGTTCGACGACCCCGTGGCAGACGCCCTCAGGGACGGCTACGGCATCCGCCTCGATGCTGCGGCGCGCCTCGTCGTCGAGGTCGGCGGAGTCGGCACCCTCGAACGGTCCCCACCCGGGGAAGGGCATCTGCCCGTCCGCCACCGGGAAGAAGTTGGCATACGGCTTCCCGGCCTCCACTGGCATGCCCCCGATCATGACGACACCGGAGACCGCAGCGGGCCGGGCATCAGCGACGATCCAGGCGAGCGCGGAGGCGGCCGAGTGACCCACGACCAGCACGGGGGCGCGGGCGGCGTCGATGATGGCCACGACGGCGTCCACCTGGTCGCGCAGGGTCGCATCGGCCCTGCCGTCGCCCTGCCCCGGAAGGGTCAAGGACTGCACCCGGTGGCCGGCGCGGCCCAGTTCACTCTCCACGTCGGACCATGCGTCGCCGCGAAGCCACAGGCCCGGAATCAGGATGATGTCCATGGCGCGACGCTATACCGGCACCGGACCAGGAGACGTCCGCGCGGCCCGGTCAGGACTCAGCGCCACCCGAGCCCCGGGGCGACGTGGCGAATGATGTTGTCCAGCACCTGGGCGTTGTAATCCACGCCGAGCTGGTTCGGCAGGGTGAGCAGCAGGGTGTCGGCCGCCGCGATGGCCTCGTCCTCCGCCAGTTCGCTGATCAGCTGATCCGGCTCCCCGGCGTAGGACTTGCCGAAGCGGGCGGCGCCACCGTCGAGGTGGCCCACCTGGTCGTGGCTGCCTGCTTCGCCCCCGAAGTAGGCGCGATCCAGGGCGCTGACGATCGGGAAGATGCTGCGGCTCACGGAGACACGTGGCTCGTGTGTGTGACCCGCAACCCTCCAGGCGTCGCGAAACATCTGGATCTGTTCGGCCTGCAGCTGGTGGAACGGCACACCGGTGTCCTCGGTGAGCAGTGTCGAACTCATGAGGTTCATGCCCTGCTGAGCCGTCCACTCAGCCGTGGCGCGCGATCCGGCGCCCCACCAAATCCGCTCCCGCAACCCCGGGGAATGGGGTTCCAGTCGCAGCAGGCCCGGCGGGTTCGGGAACATCGGTCGCGGGTTGGGCGTCGCGAATCCCCGGCCCTCAAGCTGCTCGAGGAAGATCCTGGTGTGGTCACGGGCCATCGCGGCGTGGTCGCCGTCGGTGGGTTCGTAGCCGAAGTGGCGGAACCCGTCGATCACCTGTTCGGGCGATCCCCGGCTGATCCCCAGCTGCAACCGGCCACCGGAGATCAGGTCCGCCGCCCCGGCCTCCTCGGTCATGTGGAGCGGGTTCTCGTAGCGCATGTCGATCACGCCCGTGCCGATCTCGATGCGACTGGTCCGCGCGCCGACGGCGGCGAGCAGCGGGAACGGCGAGGCCAGCTGTCTCGCGAAGTGGTGCACGCGGAAGTAGGCGCCGTCAGCTCCCACCTCCTCCGCCGCCACGGCCAGGTCGATGGACTGCAACAGCGCGTCGGAGGCGCTCCGCACCTGGGACTGTGGCGATGGGCTCCAGTGGCCGAATGACAGAAAACCGATCTTCTTCATGACAGGCACAACGAATCCGGAAGGCAAGTTCTTCCCGCGACGACGGGGGCCCGTGGCCGGGCTGACCGTCGGGGAATGTCCGACCGACTCGCCTCGGATCTCTGGGTCACAGTCGGACTGGCACATCAGCCACGCGTAGTGTTTCCCATCTGGCCAACAGCCCACCCCGGGGCACGGGGCCCAGGTGCTGGGTCGCTGGGTCACCCTGCTGGCCGGAATGCGAGATGTTACGACGGCAGGGGCGCGCCTCACTCCGATCCCGGGTGCCGGCACTGCCAGACTCAGCGCCCTGATCCCGTTGCCGTCTCCACACGGCCTGCTCGAGGGCGTCGAGGGCGAGTTGGGGTCATCGCGGTGGCTCACTGGTCCAAGCCCCCGACGAATCTCGTGGCCGAAATATCCAGTCGCTGGCAGCGAATTCGCCTCAGGCAGGTCGGGAGCCACCAACTCATAGACGCCGCGCCACGAGTACTTCCGAGCTGACCGACCATGCCGTCAGAACGTCGCGGTGCAGGGGTGCCCACTGGTCCTTCTTGAGCAGGTCGAGCAGTTCGATCGGCCGGCACCCTCCGACGAGAGACGGTCGGCGACGCCACACCCACATCCACGTATCAGACACAAAGCGCGACACGCGACTGGTCCCCGGGGTGATGCTCACCAGGCAGAGCAACCCGTCCCGGGCGAGGACCCGGTGCGCCTCCTCCAACCATCGGCGCGTATCGTCCGGCCCCATCAGGTCGAGCACGTAGTTCGCGATGAACCGATCGGCTTGGGCGTCCTCCAGCGGGAGTGGTGGATCTCCATCACTGCGGGTCACCGAGACGCGGCCCGCCCACGACCGAAGCCGCGAAGCCGCAATGCCCGCCATCCGCTCGCTCAACTCAAAACCGCGATAGCTTACTGCCTCTGGCAACCTCGACCTCAACAGCTTGCGAGCAAACCGTCCTGTGCCGCAACCCAACTCGATCACCGCGGTCGCCGACTCGAACTCCGCGTACTCGAGGAGTCGATCAGTCGCCGGATCCTCATAGAAACCTTGGGTGTCCTGGACACGCCCCATGCGGTCGTAGTACTTGCGCAGCGCTCCCCAGTCGTACATCCTCCAACGATAGTCCGCGACTGAACGCTGCCCTCGGCCAACGCGAGAGTACGCTGATGCCGTGACTGACCTGTTGGTGAAGCAGTCGATCGAGATCGAGGCTCCCACTGAGGTCGTCTTCGCTATCCTCACCGATCCGACACAGCATGCGGAGATTGACGGATCCAGCACTCTCCGACGCCTCCGGACGGGGCCTCCACAGTTAACGTTGGGCTCAACATTCAGTGTGGCGATGGGGTGTTCCGTACCTGTTGCTGCCGATGAGGCGTGCTGAGTGTGCGTACGCCAAACAGGCTGACGCGCGCCAGCACAAGATGGTCAGCCTTCGTCGCGGGCACTGCGTCGAGGGGACGAAAGCGATTGATCAATACCTTCATCAGCGGAGCAATGCGCCATTGGTAGCCGCCCAGTCAATGTTCACGCTCGACCGTCCACGAGCCCGAGCGAGACGTTGTCCCAGCAGTGCTTGGCGATGCCATGTCCGCTCCGGGGATGGCGTCTGATCTCTGACCGTGGACACCGGGGCTCGTACACCCCCGAGCGGGGGCGTACGGGACCTCGGTGGCCGCGGCCGGGCAGGCTGACCGTCAGGGGATGTCGGACTGCTTGGCCTCCTTGATCAGTGCTTCGCCGTCGGACTTGGTGATGAAGCGCTGGCTCACCAGCGACTCGGTGTCCTTCCTGACCTTCTTGACGTAGTCGTTGTGGCTCGAGTAGAGGCTGGCCAGCGTCGACGCTGAGAAGGGGACCTCGTGACCTGCAATGAAGCAGAACGATGCACCCGTTGATGTGCCGAACCAGGTGCTGGTGGGCACATCCAGGTACGGGGACCGGAGGCCACCCAGCACGTTGCCGAACTGGTCCGTCAGCGGCGCGCCGTTGACCACGACGATGGGCGAGCCGTGTGGTGGGGCGATGTCCTTGCGCACCCAGTCGTCAAGGTTCCGCAGGATGGCGTCGAAGAAGATGTGGCTCGGGAAACGACTCCTCGGCCCTTCGTTGCAGGACATGGGCGGGACTGGTTGGCCGGCCTTGATGATGTCCGCTGGACGGGCAGCGTAGTTGAGTTCGTCCGGGGTGGCGTGGCCTGCGCCCGCCATCTCGTACTGCCGGTACCTGTCGATGGGTGCGTCGCTGTCCGCGCGTCGTCCTGCGATGCCGATGAGGTAGTCGGACTGCGACATCACGTGCATGATGGGCACGCCCACGCCGGAGAACTGGTAGCGGGGATCCGTCACCGGGGGAACCGTGGCGCACTGGTTGATGGGTACGTTGCCGACGAACGCCCCAGCTGCCACGGCAACGATGTAGCCGTCGTAGATGGGCTTGCCGGGTGAACTCTCCGCGAGGGGGCGCACGCCGTTGATGTAGTCGTACATGTACCCGCCCGTTTGCGAGTATCCGAAGCCGTAGACCTCGCTGGTGCGGTGTTTGGCGCCGTAGCGAACCGGGTTGCGGACGTCAGTGCTGCGGACGAGCTGTCCCACCTGGCTCATGATGTCCCACGCGAGCCCGTTCTCCGTCGCACGGTCGTTGGTGCCCGTGACCGCACAGTTCAGCGGGTCATCGAGGCTCAGCGGGTTGGCCATGGACAGGGAGCCGTAGCGCTCTGCGTCGAACTTCTTCAGAGCAACGATGGACACCGGTTTGACGGTGACACCCACCCAGACGTCACCGTTGGCCACCATCTGGCGGTTCATCATGGCCCAGCCGATGTTGAGGTCAAAAAGGTTGGAGGGGTTCATCGGCTCCACCACGACGTTGCCGCTGAAGTCGGCGCCCCTGATGGGCTTCCGGACCAAAATGCGGGTGGTGTAGGGGGCGTCCGCTGTGCGCACCACGGCCGGTCCGGGGGCAGGCCAGTCGTACACGTTGGCGGTGCCGTTGATGATGTACTCCTCCTCGACGTAGCCCTTCCGCTGCAGGTTCTCGGGGACCCCCTGGAAGTTGGCCGCACCGAACGGGTGCGACTTCTTCGTGGAGACCAGAGGTCCCACCACCTTGGGGATGGGTACCACAGCCGGTCCCGTGGGACCCGGCGACGGTGATGGGGATGTCGTCGTCGGGGCGGCGGTGGCGGAGGGCGACGGCGTAGCGGTCTCGTTCGCAATGGCTGTCGGTATGACGCCAACCGCCAGAACCGCGACGCTGAAGGCCGTGATCACGCGGCGGAAACGGCCACGGATGGTTCGCTGCGCCTTGGCGTGTGGTGATGGAGCATGCATCTGAACACTTCCTCTTCGTTGAGGTTGCTGCGGAAGGCCAGTGCAGTTCAGGTGCACGTCTGCTGTCAACGAAAAACGGGGCGCCGATTCCTTGGGAAATCCTCCGAATGACTGAGGGGAACTTTGCGCTCACCGCTTCCCCACCACTGGTGAGCGACGCGGTCGACGTCGCGCGCCCACCCGTGGTGGATGTGGCTCAGCCGGCAAGCAGCTGACGCAGCACGTACTGCAGGATGCCGCCGTGCCTGTAGTAGCTGGCCTCGGCGGGGGTGTCGATGCGCACGATCGCCGTGAAAGTCCGCTCCCCCAGTCCGTCGCTGACCTTCACGGTCACCTCGTGGGGTAGCTCCTCCACACCTTCGATCCCCGAGATGGTGAACGTCTCGTCCCCCACCAGGGAGAGGCTTCCGGCGGTCTCACCGTCGCGGAACTGCAGTGGCAGGACCCCCATGCCGATCAGGTTCGAGCGGTGGATGCGTTCGAAGGACTCCGCGAGGACCGCCCTCACCCCCAGCAGGAGGGTCCCCTTGGCGGCCCAGTCGCGGGAGGATCCCGACCCGTACTCCTTGCCAGCAATGACCACGAGCGGCACGTGGTCGGACAAGTACCGCTCGGAGGCCTCGAAGATGCTGACGTGTTCATCGCTCGGGAAGTGTCGGGTGAAGCCGCCCTCGACGCCCGGCACCAGCTGGTTGCGGAGCCGGATGTTGGCGAACGTGCCGCGGATCATCACCTCGTGGTTGCCGCGGCGGGACCCGTAGGAGTTGAAGTCCGCGAGGGCCACCCCGTGGTGCTCCAGATAGGCGCCCGCCGGGGAATCCCGACGGATGGCGCCCGCGGGCGAGATGTGGTCGGTGGTGACGGAGTCGCCCAGCAGGGCCAGCACGCGGGCGTCACGGATGTCGCGCAACGGTTCGGGTTCGCGTTTCATCCCCTCGAAATAAGGTGGGTTGCGGACGTAGGTGGAGTCGCCGTCCCACGCGAACATGTCCCCGACCCCCACCTCCAGGCCCTTCCAGTTGTCATCCCCGGAGAACACGTCGGCGTAGGCGTCGGAGAACATCTCGGCCCTCAGCGACGACTGGATGGTCTGCGTGATCTCCTCGCTGGTGGGCCAGATGTCGCGGAGGTACACGGGTTGGCCATCAGTGCCCGTCCCGAGGGAATCGGTGAGGAGATCGATGTTCATGGTCCCCGCCAGGGCGTAGGCCACCACCAGCGGCGGGGAGGCGAGGAAGTTCATCTTCGTCTCCGCGTGGATCCGCCCCTCGAAGTTGCGGTTGCCGCTGAGGACGGCACTGACGGACAGGTCCTTGGTGCCGATGGCCCGGCTGACTTCCGGGATCAGCGGGCCGGAGTTGCCGATGCAGGTGGTGCACCCGTAGCCGACGAGGTTGAAACCGAGCTCGTTCAGGTACGGGGTCAGACCAGCCTCGTCGAAGTAGTCGGTGACAACGCGGGATCCCGGCGCCAGGGACGTCTTGACCCACGGTTTGCTGCGCAACCCCTTCTCCACCGCCTTCTTGGCGAGCAGTCCGGCCCCCAACATCACGGTCGGGTTGGAGGTGTTCGTGCAGCTGGTGATGGCCGCGATCACCACGTGGCCGTTGTCGATTTCCGTGGCCTCCCCGTGCAATTCGACGGGGACCGGGTTCGATGGCCAGGGCTCGTTCTGGTAGGTGGTGGACCAGTGCTTCGGTTGGGTGTTGTCGCCGTGGTCCACCGCGATGGGGTCGCTGGCCGGAAACGATGAGTCGGAGGCGTCGTCCAGACCCACGAGCTCCAGGGGACTGCGATCGGGGTCGTTGAGCAGTCCACCCACCACCCGGCGGGCCTTCGCCAGCGGGATCCGGTCCTGCGGACGCCTCGGGCCGGCGATGGATGGGACCACCGCACCGAGGTCGAGCTCCACAACGCGGGAGTACGTCGCCTCGTGCCCGGCTTCGTGCCAGAGCCCCTGCTCCCTGGCGTAGGCCTCCACGAGACGCACCTGGTTTTCCTGCCGACCCGTGAAGCGCAGGTAGGACAGTGTCTCGTCGTCGACGGGGAAGATGGCGCACGTCGCCCCGTACTCGGGGCTCATGTTGCCGAGCGTGGCCCGGTTGGCCAGCGGGATGTTGGCGACGCCGTCGCCGAAGAACTCGACGAAGTTGCCCACCACCCCCACCTCCCGCAGCATCTGCGCCACGGTCAACACCAGGTCCGTGGCGGTGACACCCTCCGGCAGGGCACCCTTCAGACGAACTCCGAGCACCGGCGGGACCAGCATGCTCATGGGCTGGCCGAGCATGGCCGCCTCCGCCTCGATCCCGCCAACACCCCAGCCCAGCACACCCAGTCCATTGACCATGGGGGTGTGGGAGTCGGTGCCCACGAGGGTGTCCGGGTAGGCCTGCACCACATCGCCGACGGTGCGGGTGAACACCACGCGGGCCAGGTACTCCAGATTGACCTGGTGACAGATGCCGGTGTCCGGCGGCACAACCACGAAGTCATCAAAGGCTTGCTGCGCCCACCGCAGCAACTCGTAGCGTTCCCTGTTCCGGTGGAACTCCAGGTCCGCGTTGACGGTCACTGCATCGGTGCGTCCGAACACGTCGGCGATCACCGAGTGGTCGATGACCAACTCAGAGGGGATGAGGGGATTGATCTTCTGCGGGTCGCCGCCGAGTGCAGCCATGGCGTCCCGCATCGCCACCAGGTCGACGACACAGGGAACGCCCGTGAAGTCCTGCAGCAGCACCCGGGCCGGCGTGTACTGGATCTCTGAGCCGTGGTCTGCTGAAGGGACCCAGTCGCGGACGGCCTCGATCTGTTCTCGGGTGACGAGGTGTCCGTCTTCGTTGCGGAGCAGGTTCTCCAGCAGGATCTTGAGGCTGTACGGAAGCCTCTCGGAGCCCTTTACTGCATCCAGCCGGAAAACCTCGTACCTGTTGTCGTCGACCGTGAGGGTGTTTCTGGACCCGAAGCTGTTTCGCACGTCATTCTCCTCGACATTGCCGTCTGCCCACTGTCCCCCATGCCTATCATTCTTCGTTGTGGAGATTCATCGATCGGGAGTTTCCTGACCTCCACGCCCTGGACCGTCGGTGGGGACGACCCCCGGCCGGCGGAGATAGTCGGCCAGATCAACAGTTAGGGGGAGGGATTCCAGGTCGTCCATGTGTACCCAGCGGGCGTCGTCGGCATCGTCGCCGGCCACCAGATCGCCGTCGGAGGCGGTGGCGGCGAAGTCATGGATCTCGAACATGCGTCCGTCGGCGGTGGGAGACAGGAGCATCCACAGCTCCTCGCCGATCCCCACCCTCAGACCTGTCTCCTCGAACGCCTCGCGCGCCGCTGCCTCCTGCAGGCTCTCCCCCGCGTCCACGCTCCCGCCGGGGACGCTCCAGCGCCCCCGCTGTGGTTCCTTCCCACGCTGGACGAGCACCACCCGTCCGGAGCCGTCGGTGATCACCACCCCCACCGCCATCACCACTTCATCGCTCATGACCGGCCTCTCTTCTCGCGGTGTGTCGTTCGACACTCCCAGCATGGACCTTCTCGAGCGTGATGACGTCTCGGCCGAAGGATGTGAGCAGCAGGACCAGCGACAGGGCCGTGGCCACCGCCGCGGTCGCCGCGGGAATCGCAGGAATCAGCGCGACCACCAGCACCCCGCCCTGGATGCCTGCCGCCACGCGGCGGAAGCTGCTGAACGCGAGCGAACCGCGCAGCGACGGCCTCACCCAGCCCGCCACCAGGAACAGGTAACGCATGGCGCCAATGCCCAGCACCCACGGGCCCACGGCCAGGCACAGGGGGAACGACAGCACGAGGAACAGTGCCGCGTCGGTCTCCATGTCCAGCCGCGCACCGGCGGCGGACGCGGTGCCGGTTCTGCGCGCCACCCAGCCGTCCACCCCGTCGAGGAGCCAAGCCGGAAGCGCCAGGGCGAACAGCGGCCACGACCGCAGCGGCAGGTCCCCGACAAGGGACAACATCACAAGGGTTGCGCAGCCGCCAGTTAGGACGGCTCGGATGAGGGTGATGCGGTCCGCGGTCGTCGTGGCGGGGGGGCGGCGTCGCAGGATGCTGAGCGCCGCCGCCGCGGGGATCACGAGGCCCACCGTTGTCCCGGCCGCCGTGGGGATGCTGCCCGCGCCCACAAGGGCGCTGAGGACCACACCCATCGCCACCGCCGCCGCGACGGGGATGGCGGCGTCGAGGAGCGGTCGGCTGCGGAGCCGTTCCGTGGACTGGGACACGCCGCCCATCCTCGCAGCCGCGGCAGGGCAGAATCGGGGCATGCCCACAAACCCTCCCTCGACCGCAGCCGGCCGGGAGGCCACGGCCTTCTGGGCGACGGCCCCCTGTCAATCGGAGTTGCGCATCGAAGCGCTGCCTTCCCCGGCACCGGGCGAGGCCCTTGTCCGGACGCTGTTCTCCGGGATCAGTCGTGGGACGGAGTTGCTCGTCCACCGGGGGACGGTGCCGCCGGCGGTGGCGCATCTGATGCGCGCCCCGTTCCAGCAGGGCGAGTTCCCGTTCCCCGTGAAGTACGGCTATCTGTCGGTGGGGGTTGTGGAGCGGGGACCGGATCACTTGCTGGGGCGTCGGGTGTTCTGCCTCCACCCCCATCAGGACAGCTACGTGGTGCCCACCACGGCCCTGACGGTGATCCCCGACGAGGTCCCCAGTGATCGCGCTGTGCTGACCGGGTCCGTCGAGACGGCCATCAACGCACTGTGGGAATGTGCCCCGAGGTTCGGGGACCGGGTGGCCGTCGTCGGGGCTGGCGCCATCGGCGGCTCCCTGGCTGCCCTGCTGCGGAGGTTCCCGCTCGCTCGGTTGCAGCTGGTGGACCCGGATCCGGCCAAGGGCACCGTCGCCGCGGCACTGGGCGTCGAGTGGGCCCTGCCGCAGGACGCCATGCAGGAGTGTGACATCGTCTACCACGCCTCGGCCACCGAGGACGGGCTGGCGGGCGGCCTTGCGCAACTGGGCGACGAGGGCGACCTCGTCGAATTGTCCTGGTACGGCACGCACTCCCCCCGGGTCCCACTGGGGTTGGATTTCCACGCCCGGCGCCTGCGCATCCGTGGCAGCCAGGTGGGTGCCATCTCTGCCGCGCGCCGGGCGCGCAGGACGCACGCCGACCGACTGGCACTGGCCGTCGCCGCTCTGGCAGACCCGTCGTTCGACGCGTTGCTCGGCGGAACAGCGGCCTTCGCGGACCTTCCTCGCGTCATGGAATCCCTGTGCCAGGGTTCCCTGTCGGGAATGTGCCAGGTCATCGCGTACCCGGAACACGCGGTGGGGTCGGCAGACCTCCCCCGAACAGAACCATCCACAATGAAACGAGGGTGAAAGACATGTATTCCCTGACGGTCTGCGACCACATCATGATCGCCCACACCCTGCCCGACCCGCGCTTCGGGCCGGCCCAGCGCATGCATGGCGCCACCATGGCGGTGGAGGTGACATGGCGACGGCGTGAGCTGGGGCCGCTGTCGATCGTGATGGACATCGGGGAGGCAACCTCGATGCTGGGCGGTGTGCTGGACTCCCTGCGGTACGAGAACCTGGATGAGCACCCGGACTTCACAGGGCGTCTGAGCACCACCGAGAGCATTGCCCGCCACGTCTCCGACAAGCTGCGGGAAAAGTTCGACGAGTCGGAGTTCGCAGGTCTGCAGGTGCTGTTGAGGGAGCACCCCGGTGCCTGGGCCAGCTACGACGTCGACTTCACCTGAGTATTCGCCTCATGGACTGCGCCTTCCTGGTGCCACTCGACCTGCCCGGACCGAGTGGAGGCACTGGCTACGACATGGCTGTGATCGGCGCCCTGAACCGGGCCGGGCACGCCGTCGAGGTGATTCGGGTCCCCGGCGCCTGGCCGCGCCCCACAGAGGCTGATCGGGCGTCGCTCCTCCGGGCTCTGGCAGGGCATCCCCTGGCCGTCGTCGACGGCATCCTGGCCTTGGCCGCGCCGGAGGCGATTCGCGCCGCGACGTCGAAGGGGGGCCGGGTGCACATCCTCGTGCACTCACTCCTGACGGCCGATCACGGTCTGGCCGAGGAGGAGAGGGCCCGATTCGCCGCCTCGGAGCGCGACGCGTTGGCAGCGGCCACCTCCTGCAGCGTGGCGAGCAGGTGGTCGGCCACCGACGTCGCCACCCGCTGTCCCGGAGTTCTCCCGCAGATCGCGTCACCGGGGACGTCGACCTCACCCCTGTCACGGGGCAGCGACCCGCCGCACCTGCTGGTCCTGGCTGCGCTCACGCCCGTGAAGAACCAGATCCACGCACTGCGCGCACTGGGCCGGGTGATGGACCTGCCATGGACGCTGGGCCTGGTGGGCTCCGACGCCCTCGACCCCGCCTACGTGGAGCGGGTGAGGGAGGTCATTGCGCGCGACGTCGACCCGGGACGCGTCACGCTGCACGGGGCTCTCACTGGTCAGGCACTGGACACGGTGTGGGACAGGACCGACCTCCTGCTCCTGACATCAACGAGCGAGACGTTCGGCATGGTGGTCACCGAGGCACTGGCACGCGGCATCCCCGCCGTGGTCACCGCCAACACGGGGGCCACCGAGGCGCTGCTGGGTCCGGGCTGCCCGCCCGGCACAATCCCCGCCGCGACCGCTTGGCCGGGTGCCGTCGTCGACGCGGCCGACCCGCAGGACCTGTCCGAGGTGCTCCGTCGATGGCTGTCGGACCGCGACCTGCGGGTGGCATGGCGGACGGCTGCGTTGGCCCGCCGACCTAGGCTGCAGACATGGGAACAGACAGCAGCGCAGCTGGCGACGATCCTGAGGACCTGACGCAGCTCGTCCAGCGCGCCGCCAGTGACTGGCTGGCCCTGCGGCGACCCGCCGACGAGACCGCCCGTAGCCTCACGTGCCCGGCCCTGGCATTGCTCGACACCCATCTGGCTTCACGACTCGGCGCTCGCGAGGCGGTCACCGTGCTGGACCTGGGTGCCGGCACCGGCGCCAACATGGCCTGGCTCGCACCCCGCCTCACCGTCCCCCAGCGGTGGGTGCTGGTCGATCGCGACGAGGACCTGCTTCACCTGGCCGCGCTGGACCGGCCGCCCGCAACGGTGCTGGCAGTCCACCGGGTGGCGGCGGAACTGGACGACCTCCACCGCGACGGCGTCGCCGGCAGCCGCCCGGACCTCGTCACGTGCTCCGCCTTCCTCGACGTGCTCACGCTGCGGCAGGTGCGCGAACTGGCCGCGTTCGTCGTCTCCACCGGGGCGGCAGCCCTCCTCAGCCTCACGGTGACCGGAGTGGTCCGGCTGCACCCGGAGGCGGAGCTGGACTTCCGCATCGAGGAGGAGTTCAACGCCCATCAGAGACGCGTCGGCCTCGCCGGTCCCGGCGCCACTGCACTGGCGGCCCAAGCCCTGCGTGACGGCGGTCGGATGGTGGAGATGATCGACACCCCGTGGGTGCTCGGGAGCGACGAGGCACCCCTGCTGGAGCGTTACCTCAGCGACCGCGTCGCAGCGGTGATCGAGCACGACCCGGCCCTCTCCGGCGAGGCCGAGCAGTGGCTGGGACTGCGGTTGTCCCAGCTTCGCGACCGTGCGCTCAGCGTCGAGGTGGGGCACGCGGACCTGATGGCGTTGCCGTCCTAGGCGAACGTGAACTCCGAGCAGATGTCGTTGCCCAGAATGAACCGTCGCACGGGGGCTGTGATGGCGCCGGACAGCGCGTCGCTGCCGTCGAACCGGATCCCCGGCACCCCGTCGCCCACCAGCATGGGTGCCGTCGTCAGGAACAACCTGTCCAGAGCCCCGTCCCGCAGGAAGCGTGAGACGGTCACGCCTCCGCCCTCGATCAGTACCCGTTTCAGACCCTGACGCCGGAGTCGCTGCAGGACCCGACGGGGGCTGAACGCTTCCAGCGGGAGCTGGTGGACCTCGACGTGGTCTGCCACGCGGTCGGGGAGCTCCGCCTCGGGACCGACAAACCACAGCGTGGGAGCGACGGGATCAGTCAGCAGCTTCGCGTCACGGGGGATGCGCGCGTGGGGATCCAGCACCACACGGACAGGGTGCGTGCCCGTGACGGAGCGCACGGTGAGCTGGCAGTCGTCGGAGGAGACGGTTCCCGCCCCCACGACCACGGCATCCACGAGTGCCCTCAGCCGGTGCAGGTGCTCACGGTCCTCGTCCCCCGTGACGAAGCAGGCGTCGCCCGTGCGGGAGGCAATGAAGCCGTCGATGCTCTGCCCCAACTGGGCGATCACAAGCGTGTCACCGGCCCGGACCAGCGGGCCGTATCTGTCGACCAACTCCCGCTGCACGGGATCAAACTCCCCGTCGGGGATCGTCCCGACGCTGAGGTGCTCCCAGGCCTGGGCGGAGGGCGGCGGATCATGCTTCATCCGCGCACGCTTGGCATTCAGGTATGCGGTGTTCTCCTCCCGGTCCTGCACGTGGAGCGGCCGCCGCCCCACAACCGTGATCCCCAGCGACTCGAGGGCGACCTGCTTCGCCGGATTCGACGTCAACAGACGCACGGTGTTGATGCCGAGGTCGCGGAGGATGTCGGCGCTCTGGCTGTAGTCGCGCGCGTCGACGGGAAGCCCCAGGTCGGTGTTGGCATCCACCGTGTCCCGGCCGTTGTCCTGCAGCGCGTAGGCACGGAGCTTGTTGAGGAGCCCGATGCCGCGCCCCTCATGGCCACGCATGTAGACCAGTGCCCCGGACTCGGCGCGGCTGATGGTACTGAGGGCCGCGTCGAGCTGTTCGCCACAGTCGCACCGGTAGGAGCCGAAGGCGTCGCCCGTGAGGCACTCAGAGTGGACACGCACGAGGGGTGCTTCGCCCGTGAATCCGTTCGGGCTCCCCCACACGAGGGCGACGTGTTCCGCCCCGTCCGCTCCGGCATACCCGACCATCTCGAAGATGCCGTGGCGGGTGGGAAGATGCGTCGTCACGACGCGTCTCACGGTGGGTTCGTACTCGTCCCGAGCGTTCTCAATCGGCATGGGCGAATCGTAGTTCACGGCTCAACCACCTGCGTCGGGCGCCGTCACGCTCCGACGGTCCGGACCGGCACCAGCACCTCGTTGCGTCGCAGGAACCAGGGCTTCCAGGGCGGGTCGAAACGGGCGTACCGCGGAGATCCCGTCACTTCCAGCGTGGGCTGTTCGCCGATCCGGACCATCAGGCCCGCCAGCTGTTCGGCGAACTTCGCCTCCGTGGACCGTCCGCTGAACTGCCGCACCGCCGCCATGTCCTCGGCGACCTCACGGATTGACACGTTGTGGTCCGTGGGCGTCGGAAGCGTCTTCATGGAGTATTCGGACGGCATGACGAACGACACCACATGGTCCTGGCCGGTGGTCTCGTGCATCACCGGTGAGGTCATGGCGATCTTCTCCGACGCCGGCTCCTGCACCACGGGTGCCGTCATCGCCACCTTCTGCTTGCCGACGTTGTCGCCGAAGATGAAGGCGGCCAACATCCGGAACGCCCTGTTGACGGCTTCGTCGAAGGATCCCTGCACAGTCACTTCTGCCACGATGTGCGCGGGGTAGCGGCGCACCTCCCAACCATCGTGTTCAGCGGACACGTCGTACTTCTGTTGCTCGGTCATGATCAAGCATTCCACGCGGTCACAATCGCCGGGTCAGACCCTGCGGCGCACACACTCCACCGCGTGACTTCCAACCCCTGCGCGTGAATTGAATACCCCGGTGGGTATGCTTTTGCTCAATCGAGAATGCATGTCGTCTGAGGAGAGTGCTTCCATGCGTACAGAGCATGTGGAATTCCGCGGGTCACATGACACCAGCCTCGTGGGTCGGCTCGATCTGCCCGACGAGGCTCCCCGCGCGTTTGCAGTATTCGCCCACTGCTTCACGTGCACCAAGGACCTCCTAGCGGCCTCCCGAATCTCGCGAGAGCTGGCGGGTCACGGCATCGCGGTCCTGCGCTTCGACTTCACCGGGCTCGGTCAATCCGGCGGAGACTTCGCCGAGACCACCTTCAGTTCCAACGTCGCGGATCTCGTGCGTGCCGCCGAGTTCCTGCGTACCCACCATCAGGCACCGACGGTGCTCGTGGGCCACTCGCTGGGAGGGGCCGCCGTCCTAGCGGCCGCCGAGCAGCTGCCGGAGGTGCGCGCGGTCGCCACGATCGCCGCGCCGGCGGACACGGAGCATGTCCTGCACCTGCTGGCGGGCAGCCGCGAACAGATCGAGGAGAACGGCGAGGCCGAGGTCTGCCTCGCTGATCGTCCGTTCCGCATCCGCCGCGAGTTCCTCGACGACCTGCAGGCCCAGCCCCAGAACGCCCGGATCCGACGGCTGCCCGCCGCCCTGCTGGTGATGCACTCCCCCACCGACCAGACGGTGGGCATTGACAACGCCGCACTGATCTTCAGGGCCGCGCATCACCCGAAATCCTTTGTTGCCCTCGACGGGGCCGACCACATGCTGACACGCCCCTCGGACGCCCGGTTCGTCGCCTCGGTCCTCGCCGCGTGGGTGGAGCGCTACCTGCCCGAACCGTCCGTGGACCCCGAGATCCAAACGGAGCAGGAGGGCGTCGTCACGGTGTCCGAGAACGGCGACGGCCCCTACGGGCAGCGCATTACAGTGGGACGTCACGTGCTCACCGCCGACGAGCCACTCCCCCTGGGCCACGACACCGGGCCATCGCCCTACGATTTGCTACTCGGCTCGCTGGGCGCCTGCACTTCCATGACCCTGCGGATGTACGCGGACCGCAAGCAGTGGCCACTCACCCACGTCAGCGTGTCCCTGGAGCACTCGAAGATCCACGCGAGGGACTGCGCAGACTGCGAGACCCAGACCGGTCGCCTCGACCACATCGAGCGAACTCTCCACATCACCGGCGACCTCGACGATGCACAACGTGCGCGGCTCGTGGAGATGGCCGACCGGTGCCCCGTGCACAGGACACTGAACTCCGAGATCAGCATCAGCACGACGCTGCAGCCGGAGAGCTGACACCCGCCGAGCTACGATGCTCGGCGTGACGCCCGAACAGTTTCCCGTGCTGCTCCGCGAGGCCACAGTCAAGGACCACGCGGACGTGGCAAAGATCTGCCGGGCGAGTGGCCGAACTCCCTGGTCTCTGGAGGCACTCGCTCCGATCCCGGGGCGCGTCGCAATCGTGGCGACCGTCAGCGGCGAGGTCGTGGGCGTGGCAAAGACGCACCTGCAGGAAGAGGCTGAAGGCGACGCCCCAGCTGGTCACTACCTCGGCGGCCTCGTGGTCGATCCGCGGAGGCGCCGCAAGGGACTGGGGTCAGTCCTGACGAACGCTCGCCTGGAGTGGATCTGGGAACGAAGCCATTGCGCGTTCTACTTCACCGACGCGGTCAACACCGCGTCCATCGAACTGCACAGACACTTCGGTTTCGTTCCCATCGCCACAGCCCCGACGATCCGGGGAGTGTCCGCTGACGACGAGGGGGGCAATGTGGTCCTCCACGAAGCGGTCGCTGCGCCCGGGGGCCACCGCCGCATCAGGCGTTCATCGCCACCTGTGGGTTCTCGATGAACTCCTCCTGCTGCTCGGGCGTGATCTTCTTGATCCCGATGCCGGTCACGGCCCAGATCGCGGCGAAGATCATGCCCGACCAGTTGAGGATCGCCCATGGGGCGTAGGCAAGGGTGGACACGCCCAGGGTTCCGGCCATGTAGGCCCCCGCTGCCGTCCAGGGGATGAGCGTCTCCGTGACGGTGACCGAATCCTCCAGAGTGCGGGTGAGGACCTTCGGATGCAGTCCTCGCTTGATGTAGGCCTCCCGCAACATCTCACCGGGCATCACGATGGAGACCTGACCGTTGCACGTGGTGGCGATGGTGACGAGGCAGATGACGATCGTCGCCAGGATGAGGCTCGTCGTGGTCCTGGCCACGTGCAGCAACTTCTCAACGATGAGGTCCAGCGCGCCGGTGCGCGCAACGGCGCCGGCGAAGGACAGGGCACAGAAGGCGATGAGGAGGGTGCCCATCATGGAGCCCATGCCACCGCGCTCCAGGAGCCGGGAGACTTCCTCCGGTGCGGTCGTGGGGTCAATGCCCACCAGGTTGAGCATTTCCAGGTTGAAACCGCTGACGGTCGCCGACACTGCGTTCGCGAGGTTCTGACCCTGAAAGATCAACGCGTTGGCGAGCGCAACGACGGAAGCCAACATCATGACCGGGATCGTGGGCTTCCGCAGCATGGATCCCACGAGGACGATGACCAGCGGCAGCAGGAGCAGCACGTTCCATTGAAACGCCTCCCCGAGAAACCCGTTGATACGCGTCGCCGCCTCCAGGTCGCCGCCACCGCCGGTGGCGCTGCGCCCCACCGTCAGGAAGACGATGATCGACAGGAGGAAGGCCGGACCCGTGGTCCACAGCATGTTCGCGATGTGCGTGTAGAGGTTCACCCCGCCCGTCAGCGCGGCCAGGTTGGTGGTGTCGGACAGGGGCGACATCTTGTCACCGAAGTAGGCACCGGCCACGACCGCACCTGCCACCAGCGCAAGGTTAGCGTCCAGACCGATGGCGACGCCCATGAACGCAACGCCGATGGTGCCCGCCGACCCCCAGGAGGTGCCCGTCGCGATGGACACGATCGACGTGACCACCAAGGCGGTCACGGCCAGATACTGCGGTGAAATGATCTCGAGGCCGTAGTAGATGATCATCGGGATCGTGCCGCCCACCATCCACGCGCCGATGAGGAACCCCACGGAGATCAGGATCAGGAAGGCGGGCATGACTTTTGCGAGTGTCTTCGAGATCGAGGCCATGACGTCGTCAAAGGTCCACCCGAGGAAGACGGCGACACCGCCTGCGATGAAGGTGGCCGTGATGATCAGCGGCTCGGCTGGCAGTCCGAATCCGATGTAGCCGACCGACAGCAGGACCACCATCGAGACGATGGGGAGAAGAGGGCGAGCCCGGGCATGGGTCGCGGCGAAGTCCCATGAATCTGCGCTTGCTCGGGAGTAATGTCGACCGCATGAACCGTTACAGATTTGTCGCAATTCTGTGCTTGTCGATGAGCCTGTCTGTGGCTTTGGCCGGTTGTAGCGCAGGCGAATCAGGCCCGTCGAACTCCCCAAGCCCCATTGTCTCGGAGGCACCCGTATCGCAGATGCCCGAATCGCAGATGCCCGCATCGTCGGTTCCAGCGTCACCTGAGTCCATGACTCCATCTGAGATGTCGTCGCCTCCGACCTCTGATACTTCTCCCACGACTCCAACCTTTGAGGCAAACAGCTCCACCCAGGTGTGCGCCGACCTCGCGCAAAAGTCAGCCCCCATCCTCATGAAGGCGCTGGAGAACGTCACCAAGCCGACCGAGGTGTCTGCCGCCTACAACGAGCTCGCCGACCTGTACGACGGTGCTGTGACGAAGGTGGACAGCCAGGACGCCAAGGACGCCTTCACCTCTTTGGCGGCGGTGTATCGCAAAATTGCCACGGACGGCATCGGCGGGAACACCGATGCCCTCAACAAGGCCAACGAGGCTTTCGGGGCAGCCTGCTTCGGCGGCTGACTGGTACAGGGCCAGACCAGATCACCTTGGAGCGACATACCGCTGATCCGGCGGGGGTCTGTCATCACTTTCCCCAGCCCCACTTGGAATGCTTATCGGTGGATCGTCGGGCGCGCCCCGGACTTGCTGCTGAGCTGTGAAGCGGGCGGTTCTGTTGGGCGGCGTCACGACAGCCTGACCGGTGCCCGGGTCGAGGTGGATGTGCCACCGGTCGCCGGGGCGGCTGAATCTGTCCGGCTCCACCAACTTGTGATGGTGAGGACACAGCAGGACCAAATTCCACAAAGCTGTGGCGCCGCCCGCCCACCAGGGCTGCAGGTGATGGGCCTCGCAGGCCGAATCGGGCGCCGTGCAGTTGGGAAACACACAGCCGCCATCGCGGAGGCTCAGGGCCTTGCGGATAGCGGGGGTCACCAACCGCTGGGTGCGGCCCACGTCGAGGAACTCGGAGGGGCCGCCGAGGACGGCGGGCATGACGTCGGCGTCGCAGCACAACCTCCGCAGGTCCCCAGCCGTGATCCTGGCACCCCTGGCCAGTACCCCTGCCTGTTCCGCGCGTTCGCGGAGGTCCTCCTCGCGGATGGTGACCACGATCCGTGGCCGGTCCCCCACACTGCTGGGGGCGCCACGGTGGTCCGCGATGATCTGGGTGAGTGCATCAGCTCGGCGCTGCTCCGGGGTGCGGTTGATGTCCTCGGCCTCGTCCCGCATCACCTGAGGTCCGGGGCCGGTGGCCCGGGTGGCCCTGAACCGGTCCCTGGCCGCGCGACGATCCGACTCCACATAAGCCTCGATGAGACTGATCAGCGGTGCGGCCTCCAGATGCGGCAGGGACCCGTGCAACCACGTGGACCCGTCACCGTCGTCACCCCACCGCAAAGACCGCTTGCTGAACGCCCGGCGGCGCTGCTGCTCCAACCGGGCAGCCTCATCCTCGGGAGTGGGCACCAACTCGGGTGCAACCTCGGCCAGCACCTGCGGCGCCAACTCCGCCAGACGCCTCGGCGTGTTCTTGTTCGCCCTGTCCAGGAAAGCCTGCTCCGCCCGCGCCCTCTGCTCGTTGGTCAGCTCGGACGGGAGCTGCGCCATCCCTTTACCGATGGCGGCCGCGTGCCGGGACGAGACCGTGCCGGCCAGGGCCGCATCCTTGACCGCCTTGTGCTTGGCCAGGTCGCGTGCCTGGAAGACCTGCCGTGCCGCGTCGCCGGAGTCGCGTCCTTCCTCCAGCCCGATGAGGGAGGTGATGGGGGTTCCGGTCGCGGCCACCGAACTGTGCGACGCCTCATCGGTGAGCACACACGCCAAAGACGTGAACCGATCCTGAACCTTTCTGGCCCGGCCCATGAGCAGCACACGCTCGGGAGCGCTCAACAGGGCACGCTCGTCGTGGTCGATCGAGGACAACACGGCGTCCAGCACAGTCAGTGCCTCCGCCGTGGTCCGCCGCATCTGCTCCATGAAAAAACTCTACGGAACACCACTGACATTTTTGAACAGGTGAGCTATTTCCCTAGATTATTTCTTAGATTATTTTTTGGGAGCCAAGCGACGGCGGCCGGTGACGGCTCATCTCACAGCCGAATTTCGGAGCGGCCGGGGAGCCGGTCCCACGACTTCTCCCGTTCCGACTGAAATGTGTCGAGGTACACCACGCCATCGGCGCCATCTCGCCAGGCTCCTCGCGGCGTTCTTCAGTCACGACCTGGCGTGCATCGGAACGCGGCCTTCGTGCTCCGGGGCGGGGCCAATGGCGGCCCTTCGCGGCGCAGCCGAGCCCGCCTCCACCGATGCCAACGCGCCGTCCAGAAGCGGCTCGGCGACGCCGTCGAGAACGGGGGCGGCGTCCGCGACGCCGGAGCCGGACATCCTCCCTGCCGTGGGATGTGCTGACAGCGGCCGCTCCTCGATGAACAGGGCGAACACCAGTCCGGCGAGGGCCACAGGGACGGCGTAGAGGAACAGTGGAGGCATTGCGGTGGAGAAGGCGGCGGCGATCACGCGTTGTACCGCTTCAGGGAGCCCCGCCAGAACTTCTGGGGTGAGCGAACTGATGTTGCCACCCTGCGCGCCACCGATGGGGGTGCCGGCCATCTCGGAGGTGAGTCGACTGATGAATACCGACCCGAACACGGCGATACCGACGGAGGCACCGATCTGTCGGACGTAGTTCTGTGCCGACGTCGCCGTGCCCATGACTTCCCCCGGCACCGAATTCTGCACGATCAGTGTCAGGTTCTGCATGGCTGCGCCGACGCCCAGCCCCAGCACGACGAGGCTGGTTGCGAGGTACCAGTAGGGGGTGTTCTGGTCGATGCGGGACAGCAGGATCAGGCCGACGGCCACGAGGGCGGTGCCGATGATGGGATAGATCTTGTATCGCCCTGTGGCGGAGATGAGACGCCCGGAAATGATGGCGGCGAACAACAGCCCGATGGTCATGGGGATCAGCATCAGTCCGGACTGTGTGGCGGTGACGCCGTTGACCATCTGCAGGAACGTCGGCATGTAGGCCACGGCCACGAACAGGGAGATGCCGATCGTGAGGCCCACGATGGAGGGCAGTACGAAGTTGCGGTCCCGGAACAGGGACAGGGGGATGACCGGATCCGACGCCCGGGTCTCGACGAAGACGAACAGTGCCATCCCGGCCACGGCCCCGATGATGAGGCCCACGATCACGGGATCGCCCCAGTCGTAGGTGGTGCCTCCCCAGCTGGTGGTCAGCACGATGGCGGTGGATGTTGCGCCGAGAAGCACCATCCCGAGGAGGTCGATGGGCTTCCGTTTGCCCGTGGGCCGGTTGGCGTGCAGCGCGAAGATGACGGTGGCCAGGGCGACGAGCCCCAGCGGCATGTTGACGTAGAACACCCACCTCCACGTCAGGTAGTCGGTGAGGAAACCGCCGATGAGCGGGCCACCCACGGACGACAACCCGAACACCGCACCGATGAGGCCCATGTACTTGCCACGCTCACGGGGAGACACGATGTCGCCGAGGATTGCCTGGGCGCCGATCATGAGGCCACCGCCGCCGAGTCCCTGCAGGGCGCGGAAGGCGATGAGCTGGGTCATGTCCTGGGCGATGCCGGACAGGATCGAACCGATCAGGAACACCACGATGGCGAAGATGAAGACGGGTTTGCGACCGATCACGTCGCCGGTCTTCCCGTAGATGGGAAGCCCGATCGTGGCCGCCAGCAGGTAGGCCGTCACCACCCAGGACAGATGTTCGAGCCCGTGGAGCTCACCCACGATGGTGGGGAGGGCCGTGGCCACGATGGTCTGGTCCAGCGCCGCCAGCAGCATGGCGAGCAAAAGCCCGGTGAATGTCCACCTGAACTGCGATCGCGTCAGATAGGCGCCTGGCGGAGTGGCGATAGCCGTGGTCGTCATGGGGGTATTCCTCACCGTGCGGGGAGTTCGCCGGGCTCCTGAGCGCACCTTCCATGGATGGTTGGTTCACGCATCAACCAATTTACGTCGCCGCACCCCCCAATCACGAAGCTGTCCGACGACCAAAAAAAGATTCTTCTCTTGGTCAGAAATGTCTCGCCGCGTCACATGGCGCCAAGGATCACACCCAGCACGATGAGGAGAAGGGGCACCACGACGAAGGCACCCACGCGTGCGAGGCGCCCGGTGAACAGGTGCCGGCGCATCAGATTGTGCGGCGTCTTCGCCACGGTCCGAGCGGCGTCATCAGCCGGCTCCGCCACTGCCCGGACCCGTGCGAGCAGCCTGTCCACGGCCTCGATGCCATAGCCGTTGTGCCCCTTGGCGACCACCAGGAAGCGGTGCTCCTCGATCTGTGGCAGCACCGGTACGCCACCCCGGGCGGCGAAGGCGAGTCCGTCGAAGAACCGATCGATGTCCCTCACGTCATAGCTCGTGTCCCTGTGGCGTCCCGGAGGCAGATACCTGGGCACGCTCGACCTCCGACAGGAGGCCCACCACCTCTGTGCTGTAGGTGATTGCCACTGTTTGCTTCCGGGAACGGCGACGGTAACGCGGTCGAGGCCGTCCATCCCTGGAGTCCGGACCGTCCCTCATGACCGCCGGCCTACCGATCCGCCGCGTCTGCACCGGGCGCGCAACTGATGGCCGACCTCACGATGTCGACGAAGTACTCGTGGAAGCGGTTGTCGCCCCCCACCTCCGGATGGAACGCCGTGGCCAGGAGATTCCCTTGACGCACCACCACCGCGTGCCTCGCGGAGGCACCGTCGCGGTCCCCAACGCTGGCAAGGACCTGGACACCGGGTCCGGCCTGCTCCACCCAGGGCGCCCGTATGAAGACTGCCCTCACGGGGCGGGTGGCGCCGTCCCGCAGCTCGGGGATGTGGAGGTCACGCTCGAAGGAGTCCACCTGGCGCCCGAAGGCATTGCGCACGACGGTGATGTCGAGCCCGCCGAGTGTTCGCTGACCCTGTATGCCCCCGACCACCCGGTCAGCGAGCATAATCATCCCGGCACATGAACCGAACACGGGCATCCCGGCGGCGATGCGGGCACGGATGGGCTCCGCGAGGTCGAACAGATGGAGCAGCTTGTCCATGGTGGTGGACTCCCCGCCCGGGATCACCAGTGCATCGACGCTTTCCAGCTCGGACACACGCCGCACTGCCACGGTGCGGACTCCCAACCCCTCAAGCGCGTGCAGGTGTTCCCGTACGTCGCCCTGCAGGGCCAGGACCCCGACGGTGACGTTCACCAGCCGCGCTCGGCGAGCCTGTGCGGCTGTGGGATCTCATCGACGTTGATCCCCACCATCGCTTCGCCGAGGCCACGGGAGAACTTGGCGATCTGGTCGGGGTCGTCGAAGAACGTGGTGGCCTTCACGATGGCGTTGGCCCTCTCGGCCGGGTTACCGGACTTGAAGATCCCCGAGCCGACGAACACGCCTTCGGCGCCGAGCTGCATCATCATCGCTGCGTCGGCCGGCGTGGCGATTCCGCCCGCGGTGAAAAGGACGACGGGCAGCTTCCCGAGCTCGGCGACCTCGCGGACCAGATCGTAGGGTGCCTGGAGTTCCTTGGCGGCCACGAAGAGTTCGTCGTGGGACATCGACTGCAGCCGGCGGATCTCGGCGCGGATGGCGCGCATGTGTCCGGTGGCGTTCGAGACGTCGCCCGTGCCCGCCTCACCCTTGGAGCGGATCATGGCCGCGCCCTCGCTGATCCGACGCAGGGCCTCACCGAGGTTGGTGGCACCGCAGACGAAGGGGATGGTGAAGGGCCACTTGTCGATGTGGTGGACGTAGTCGGCCGGGGTCAGCACCTCGGACTCGTCGATGTAGTCCACACCCAGGCTCTGCAGGACCTGCGCCTCCACGAAGTGCCCGATCCGCGCCTTGGCCATCACCGGGATGGAGACCGCCGCGATGATGCTGTCGATCATGTCGGGGTCGCTCATCCGGGAGACGCCACCCTGCGCGCGAATGTCGGCGGGAACCCGCTCCAGCGCCATCACCGCCACGGCGCCGGCGTCCTCGGCGATCCTGGCCTGCTCCGCCGTGACCACATCCATGATCACGCCGCCCGTGAGCATCTCTGCCATGCCACGCTTCACGCGGGCGGTTCCGGTGGTGGAGAAATTCTGTTCAGTGGGCACGAGTGCGCCAGCCTTTGCGTGAGGAGGATGCATGGCGACGCGTCGGTTTGGACCGCGTGCCGGGGGACGGCTCAATTCTACGCACCCTGCCCACCGCCCCACCGCACTCTCCACGGTGGGAGATCACCGGGAAATTGTCAGGAGTCACGCAGGTGCGCCAGCACGGCACCGACGGGCAGGCTGATGATCAGCAGTGCAATGAACACGCGGTAGAGCCACATGATGATTCCGCTCGCCGCACCATCGGCCGAAACCCCCGCGAGAGCCCCCAACTGGTGGGTTGCCCGCCGCGTGGACCCGAGCAGCGCGATCACGAAGGCAACGAGTAGGAGCACCACGGCGGCGTCGACGAGCAGTGGTTGACGGGTCAGGGTGCCCACCACCACTGCTGCGTTGCCCACGTTCAGGCACGCCAGCTGCGTCCAGCCCGTCGACCTCCGCATCTCCGGTTGGCCACTGTCGTGGCGGGACTCCACCGTCCCGATCGCGAACTGTCCGACGCCCCACACCAGGACGAGGTACGCGGCCAGCCAACTCCCGTGGGACAGTGTCAGGGGACCGGTGATCGCGGCAACCAGCCCGCCCGCCACCACGGAGACTGCTCCGAGGACGACCATGACGCTGGACGGCTGTCCAGAGTGCCGACGTGACGTGGATTCCATGTGCCACCACATTCTTCCGATGAAGGGGACCCCCTCCCGCTCACCCTAGACATCCGGGGATGGAACAACCACGGGCAAACGAACCCGGCGCGCGACCGACCATCATCTGTTCCTTCCCATTTGCACAGGGTGTGGCGGTGCAGAATCAACATCATTGGGTCACGCCCGTGACCCACCGCGCGCAGAGGAGTTCTGATGCCGACGTTCACAACGCTTTCCCACCTGGACCTGTCCGTCTCCGACGTGGAGGCGAGCACCCTCTGGTACGTCGAGACGCTCGGGCTCCAGCGACTGGGCCGCTCCGACCTCGAGAACCGCATCATGATCGTCCTGCGACATCACGCGACGGGGCTGATCATCGGGCTGAACCAGCACCACGAACAGTCAGCCGACTCGTTTGACGAGCACCGCCCGGGCCTGGATCATGTTGGTTTCAACGTGGCCAACCGTGCAGATCTCGACGATTGGGAGGCCAGGCTCACAGAACTGGGTGTGGATCACTCCCCCGTCACTGATGCGCCATCCGGCTCCGGCACTGCACTGGTCTTTCGGGATCCCGACAACATCCAGCTCGAATTCTGGTGGCCACGCCCGCGAAGCTGACCAGCACCCCGCGCGTGAGCGACGAGGAGCCCCTGCCTCAGGAAACCAACCTGATGATCACCATGACGAGGATGACTAACAAAACGACGGCCAACCACGCGTTCGACCCCTTACCGCCGGACCGCTTCAGCGGCTGGTGAGTGCTGGTCGGCATGGACGTCAACGCCCCCTGCGGCCTGTCTCCCGCCGATTCCCTCGCGGCATCATCGTCGCGGCCAAACTTCTCCACACGGTCCATGAAGTCGTCGACGGCGTCGACGTCGTAGCCGCTGCCTCCACGGCGGGTCATGAGGAACCTGACGGCCGACAAGTCCCGCAGGACGGATCCGCCCGCCTGAATGCAGTCCGCCAGCTGGTACAGGAAGGCGTCGACATCCCCCGCGTCGTACCCGCTGCTGAGGCTGTGAGCCAGCGGGAACCTCATCTGTTTGATCTCCGACAGCATGCGTGACGCATCCGCGGGGATGCGGGGACTGTTGTCCTCCATCGCCACGTGCGGAGTGGGCGCCTGCGCCGGCACCGGCTCCACGCTTGGCGATGCCGTGGCGCTGGCCGGCTCTGTCCCTGTGCCGTCCTGCAGTCGGCCCAGAAACGCGTCCACTTCGGCCATGTCGTAGCCGAACCCCACCTCTGACAGTTCTCGTGCGGCGAGGATCGGCGACAGGGGCTCCCCTGCCCCGTGCGCCGTCTTCAATTCGTCCAGGAGACGGTCCACCTCGAAGCCCCAGTAGCCCCTGGGCACGGTGGTGAAACGTGGTGACGACGGCCAATCCCGGTCACTGGCGAAAGCATCTGACATGGCGGTCACCCTAGTGCCCCTGCGATGAGTGCCGGACAGCCCGCCCCGGGGTGGTCCCGCATCAAGCGTGCGGCCGTGCCTCGTGCGGCAACGATGCCCGCAGCGCTTCGAGGACGTGCCGGTACTCGTGCCCGGTGGCGCGCGTCATCCCCAACTCGCACGTCCTGTTGAGTGACGCATGCACAGACGACTCGCCCGCTGACGCCTCCCCCGCTGCCACCTCGTCGGCCTCACGCGACGTCGCCGAGGCCGTCAGTTCGGGATGCAGCATTCCCCTGTCGCCGGCGAAGGCGCAGCAGCCCCAGTCGGCCGGAACGACGACGGTGTCGGCAGCGGCAGCCGCGACGCGCGTCAGGGAGTCGTTGATCCCCAGACGGGTCGAGGAGCAGGTGGGGTGCAGCGTGACGCAGTGGACCTTCTTCCCGGGAGGAAGGTGCGGCAGGACGTGGCGATCGACGAACACGACGGCATCGATGACCTCGATGTCGTGGGCGGCTGCGGCTTCCAGGAGGACGTGCAGCCCCTCGGTGCAGGAGGAGGCGTCGCAGACCACCGGCAGTTCACCGCCACGGGTCGCCCTGAGCAGTGATGCCGCGACCTTCTCCTGCATGATCGCGTAGCCCGACGTCAGGCCCTTGGACTTCCAGGGTGTCCCGCAGCACAGGGACCCCACGTCCTCGGGCGTCACGAGTGCCACGGCAGCGAGGGCGCAGAGTTCCTGGAACGCAACGGCCACGCCGGGGCCGCCGTCGGCCGGGCCGAACATGGTGGTGGTGCAACTGGGGAGGTACACGGCCACGGGCCCGGGCTGGCTGACGGAGGGTCGACGGCGGCCGCCCGCTGGCAGGTCGGCGCCGTACAGGGGCATGACGTCGTGGCTCACGACGGCCCGTACCGCCTTCGTTGCCAGCACCGGGAGTGCGGCCGGCATGGCGTCGGCCAGGGTCAGGGCCGCGCCTCCCAGGGTGGTGACCGCGGACCAGTGTGCGGCCGCGACCGCCCAACCCTTCTCCAGCGTCGCGTTCTGGTTCTCGGCGCGGAGTCGGCGCACGAGGTCGCCGGTGTTGATGAGCACGGGGCAGGCCGTCTCACACATGCCGTCGACGGCGCAGGTCTGGACGCCGTCGTAGTCGTACTCGGTGCGGAGTTCCCGCAGCAGGTCGTGGTCCCCGGCTTCCTCCGCCCGAACCATCTCCCGCCGCAGCACGATGCGTTCCCGCGGGGTGAGGGTGAGGTCCTTGCTGGGGCAGACGGGCTCGCAGTACCCGCACTCGACGCACCGGTCCACCTCCTGCTCGACGCTCTGCACGAGCTTGAGGTTCTGCATGTGCGCGTCGGCGTCGTCGGTGAGCAGGACGCCGGGATTCAGGACGCCGTCCGGATCGATGAGGGCCTTGAGTTCGCGCATCACCCCGTGCAGCTCGGTGCCGTACTGGCGAGCGACGAAGGGTGCCATGATGCGGCCGGTGCCGTGCTCCGCCTTAAGGGTGCCGCCATGGGCCAGCACCAGTTCCACCATCTCGGCCGTGAACGCCTCGTACCGGGCGCGGGAGGCGGGGTCCTCGAAGCGTTCGTTGAGCATGAAGTGGATGTTGCCGTCCTTCGCGTGCCCGAAGATGACGCTGTCCTCGTAGCCGTGCGTCTCGAACAACTCCACCAATCGGCTGCAGGTGGCGTAGAGGTGCGCGACGGGCACCGCGATGTCCTCGAGCAGTGCCGTCGTGCCGGAGGGCCGGTTGCCGGCCACGGCGGTGAAGAGGCCCTTGCGGATCTTCCAGAGGTTGGCCCTGCGGGCGGGATCGCTGGTCAGTTCGGCGGGGACGGTGAGCGGCAGCTCGGCCAGAATGCCGCCCACTGACCTGAGTCGCTGTTCCAGCGCGTCGGTGGTTGCCTCCTGGAACTCGACGAGGAGTGCCGCGTGGTCGCGGACCTCGAGCGCCAACAGCTCCGCGGTGGCGTCGGGGTCGCGCTGGGAGACCCGCAGGCTCGTGGCATCCAGCAGTTCGATGGTGGCGAATCCGGTCGCCACCAGGCTCGGGAGTGCGGAGGTGGCGGCGGCCAGGTCGCGGAGGATGAGCAGCCCCGTGGCCACGTGCGGCTGCACCGGGACCGTGCAGAACGTGGCCTCGGCGATGAACGCCAGCGTCCCCTCGCTGCCCACCACGAGGTGTTCCAGGATGTCGACGGGGCGGTCGTGGTCGAGGAACGAGTTGAGCCCGTACCCCATGGTGTTCTTGATGGCGAACAGCCGCTCAATGGTTCCGACGGAGTCGGCGCTGCCGCGAATCCTGTCCCGCAGACGTAGGAGACCGGCGTGGATGTCGGGCTCGTCGGCGCGCAGCCTCATGTCAGCGTCACCGCGAGCCGTGTCGACGACCGTGCCGCTGGGTAGCACCAGGATGCTCGATGCAAGGGTGCGGTAGCTGTTGGCGTGGGTGCCGCACGACATCCCGCTGGAGTTGTTGGCGACGACACCGCCGACGGTGCACGCGATCTCGCTGGCCGGGTCGGGGCCGAGCTTGCGGAAGTGGCGCAACAGCCGCGCATTGACGGCACGCACGGTGGCGCCCGGGCCGCACCGCACCCTCGCGCCACCGTCGAGGACCTCGATGCCGCGGAAGTGCCGGCGGGTGTCGACGAGGATGCCGTCGGTGCCCGACTGGCCGCTGAGACTTGTCCCGCCGGAGCGGAACGTCACGGGGACGCCTGCCCGGCGTCCCACCTCGATCGTTGCCCCCACCTCCCCCGCGTCACGAGCGGTGACCACCACCTGCGGCGTGAGGAGGTAGTGGCTGGCGTCGTGCGCGGCCGCGATTCGGTCCGTGGCCCGTAGACCAAGGACCAGCCCTCGGGCGCGCAACGCCGCGACGAGCCCCGGATCGGCGGCGGCCAGCGTGGACGTGGTGCTCATGCCCCACAACCTAGCGTCGGGCCGCCCCATCGACGCGGACTGCCGGTCAGGCCCGTGTGTAGTCGCCCGTCTCCGCGATCTCCTCGGAGACTTCCGGCGTGTAGTACCGGTCGTCCAGATGGATCGAGTAGATCCACAGCATGCTGCCCGTGGTGCGGTTCAGGATGGCCTCTACAGAGAAAACGGTCCCGGTGCTGTTGCCCAGTCCGGGGTTCCAGGTCTCTTTGCCGGAGCCGTCGATGAAGTCGTCGCCCAACCCCTCGAAGTTCTCGAGGAAGCGGAAGCCGAGTTCCCCCGCGGCGCGGTCGATCTCCGGGGTGCCGTCCGAGGCATCGGGGAAGTGGTAGAAAATGTCGATGTGGTCCACCAACTCGGTCGGAACCCCCGGACGAATACGAATGGTGTCGGTCTCCATCTCCACCACCCCCTCCGGCGTGGTGATGCTCACGGAGAACTTCTTGTCCTCTTCGGTGGCCACGAGGATGCCGTCGGAGTCCGGGGCGAATCCGAGGGCGGACATCCGCAGCGGGCGGGAGGAGACGTCGAAGCGCACCTGCCGGCTCGACTTCATGTCCCGCACTCCCTCCGGGGTGAACTGGGAGTTGCCGTCGATGATGGCGAACGGCTCCGGGGAAGTGGGTGCCGAGGGGGCGAGGGAGCAACCGCACAGCGCGAGAACCGACATCAGCGCGACGGCCGCACCCCTCCTCACGGCGCGCCCACGGGATGCGACCACAGTGTGGCCAGGGACTTCACAACGTGTACGGGCACAGGCTTCACCGTGCCACCGTAGGGGCTGCACTCGGTATATCCCCAATGCCGACGCCCGGCGTCCACCTCAACGTGTCGCTGGGGAACGTCCACGCCTTCGGGTCCACCGGCACCCGGGCTTCAGGCAGCTGGGAGGCGGCCTGTGGGGCCTGCCGCTCTGAAGACGCGGTCGTACATCTCGACGCCGTTGCTGCGCGGCTCGGGCGCGCCCACGTGCAACCGGTACGAGGGTCGGCCGTCCGGTCTGAGCGTCGTGCGCAGGAAGAGATGCTCCTCGTCGTGCAATTCCTGCAGGCCCTCGCCGAGTTGGTACATGTGGGTGACGTAGACCACCCGCATGCCCCGGCGGGTCAGGGCCAGCACGACGTTGCGGGCAATCTCGGAGCCTTCAGCCTCGTAAGTTGAGGCGAAGGACTCATTGAACAGGACGAGGCTCCCGGGCACGAGGTCGGGAACGAGCCCGCTCATCCGGGTCAGCTCCTCATCCAGCTTTCCGCTGATGAGTGACGACTCCTCCTCACGCTTGAAATGGGTGAGGACCTGGGCTGCCGGTGAGACCCGCAACGTGCGGGCGGGCACCGGAAGACCCGCCTGGGTGAGTAGTTGGGCGAGCCCGACGCTGCGCAGGAACGTTGACTTGCCCCCGCTGTTGGCGCCGGTAATGAGGATGAGGGAGCGGCCATCGGCATCCAGGTCATTGGTAACGGGGGCGTCCTGACCCCTCAGGGCAAGCCCGGCGTCGCAGAGGTCGGTGAACGCCAGAATCCGTGGCTGTGAGTCGTCGGGTTCCGGGTAACACCTCACGACGTGGCGGCGCTGGAATTCATGCAGCAGGTTCAGGGCACCCACGTAGAACGCCGTCTCACGGTGAAGCCTGTGGAGGTAGCCCTGCACGTGCGTGGCCGCGTGTTCGAGGGTGTCGGCGAGTTCGTTGAGGCTGAAGTCGCGCATGTGCCGCAGGGCCGTCGCGCCTGCCTCGTCGCGCGGAGCAATCGTGACGACGAAGGGGCTTCTCTTCAGCACACCGAGGAACTCGCGCAGCCGCCCCTGATGGGCCGGAGGCTGGTCGACCCGGTAGTCGACGATCCCGTTGCCCGGGCTGAGTCGGACGGTGGACGGTATCCCGGAGCGGAACCGGAGCGAGTCCAGGTTCACGGCCACCTGATCCAGGTAGTCGTCCGACAGGTCCGCGCTCGTGGCGGCAAGGAAGGCGGTGACGCCGTCGGAGTCCACCACTGCCGCGTTGGAGTCGGCGAGCTGGCGCAACTCCCTGAGGAAGCCGAGCAGGAGGGACAGCAACTCGACGCTGCTGTGCAGGCGGCTCTCGGGGCGATCCGTCAGGCCGTAGATGTGGCGCCGCGCCTCACGTTCAGCGCCCAGCGAGCGGGTCGTGACGTCGTGCAGGGAGCGGAGCAGGGCTGGATGCCGGACGAAATCGCGCATCACGTCCTGGCGGAAGAGGATGTCGGAGGCACTGGTGAGCGGGCGGAGCAGAGTGGCCTCCACCACCTCCCGGACCACCGGGTCACCGTCTGCGCAGGCGGAGATGACGGGCTCCAGCCCCAGATCGAGGACCAGATCCTCGGCGTGCGCGAGCACAGGTTGTTCGGCGCCCAGAGCGTGGAGCAGGTTGACTCTCATGACGGGATCCGCTCCAGGAGCTGAACCAGTGTGAGTCCGTGTCTCGCTGCGAGTGCCAGCGCGCGTGCGGTCCCGTTGGCCCTCTGCCGGGACACCGTGAAGGTGCGCTTGTTCAGGTCCTCCGGCGCTGTCTGGCTGACCAGACTCACGGTCGCGGGGCCCAGCCGCGACAACTCGTCGACGAAGGTGACGTAGACCGCCACCATGTCCTCGGCGATGATCTTCTCGAGGACCCGCCTGCCGAGTTCGCGAGCGTCCTGGAGGCTGGTCGAGGTGAACGCCTCGTTGAGGATCACGAGACTCCGGGGTGTCGCGATCTCGAGCATCCGGCGCAGCCGGACCAGTTCCTCCTCCAGCTTGCCGGTGGGATCACCCACACCCTCCACCCGCTCGAAGTGGGTGAGGACCTGGTCAACGAGGGGTAATTCCACGACCCGGCCCGGAACCGGGAGACCGATCGACGCGAGATGGTGGAGCTGCCCGATCATGCGTGCGAACGTCGTCTTGCCCCCCTGGTTGGGGCCTGTGATCACCAGGACCCGCTCCGGTCCCTCCATCTGGGCGTCGTTGGTCACGACGGGTTCCTCTTTCGCGACCAGTTGGAGGGCGAGCGCGAGGTCGAACGCGTCGCGCGCCTCGAGTCGTTTGCCATCGACCGTGATGACGGGACGGCAGAACGCGAGCCCGGCTTGCTCCAGGGGAGCGATCGCGTCGAGGTAGGCGAGATAGAACCCGGACTCGCGCGCCAACGTCACCAGCGTGGCGTCGCGGAAGTCCGCGTTGCGCCGGCAGTGCTCCTCGAGGACGGTGAACGGTTCCGGCGCCATCCGGGCTGCCTGGGCCACGACCCCCGCCGTGACGTGGGTGATGCCTGGATCCTTCTCACGGCCCTTACCAGCATGCTTCTCCGCGTCGCCGTCCTGGAACCGCGAGAAGAGGTCGGCCATCTGCTCGTTGTACTCCCCCGCCTCCTCCGCTGGGGTCACCACGATCTGTCCCATCTCCATCACGATGCGAAACCTGACCCGGTCCAGGGCCTCGATCACAGCCGCGGTTGATGCGCTCAGTTCCTGGAACTCCCGGGAGGTGGCGTAGCGCTCCAGGTACGCGTGGACGCTGTGCATGCCACGCGAGCGCAGCGCCGTGTCGTCCAACCCTGAGCGCAGGTCCAACACCAGCTGGGCGTAGTCGGCCATCGCCTCGGCCAGCCGTCGCCGCTGTTGCCAGTGGTACTCGCTGGCGGACGACTTGGTGGCGGAGCGCACCCGCTCGTCGATGCGGCCCATGCCCTGCCGGAACGTGGCAAGGGCCAAGCGGACCACCGGATCCCGCAGGTCGCGGCACACCTCCTGGCGGTACTCGACGGTGTCTGGATCCTCGGGGCGGCAGGTGAACAACTCGACCATGAGGCTGTCCCTGCCCCCATCGCTCAATGACGCAAGGACGTGGTCGAGACGCAGGTCGGCGAGAATGTCATCGCCGACCTGCGGGGAGAGTCGCGACGCTCCCTCACCGAGGAGGCTGACTTCGGACGTCAGCATGTCAACCGCGTCCATCGGGTGGGTGTCAAGCAACGCGCTCACGGTTGTCCTCACTTCATGGGTGACGAACAGGAGCCATTGGCCATTGTGGCGATCACCGGCGAGCCCCACCGCCGCGTTGCTCCCAGCCTACGCCCACACACCGATTCCGACGGTGGGATCCCGATTACCGATGCCGGGTGGAAGCAGCGATACCGCCATTCCCCGCCACGTTCGGGGGTAGCGTCGAGTCTTGCCATGCGCCGTTGACGCACCTTCCCAGAAGAGGAATGCCATGTCATTCACGATCACCTATCTTTCAGCCCTCGAAATCCTCGACTCCCGCTCCAAGCCCACGCTCCAGGTCACGCTCGGCCTGGAGGGGGGAGCGGTGGTCAACGCCGGCGTGCCATCCGGCGCGTCGACGGGGACCCGGGAAGCCGTGGAACTGCGCGACGGCGACCCCGCGCGGTACTCCGGGGCAGGCGTCGCCACCGCCGTCGCCAACGTCAACACGGAGATCGCCGAGCATCTCGTCGGAGCGACGCTCACCACCCTGGCGGAGGCCGACGAGGCCATGAAGTCACTGGACGGCACACCCAACAAGGCGCGACTGGGAGCCAACGCCATCGTCGGGGTCTCGATGGCCCTGGCCCGGGCACTGGCGGCGGCCGACGGGAAGCCGTTGCACGCCTGGTTGCCCGGCTTCGGCCAGCCCGCACGCATTCCCCTGCCCTGCTTCAACGTACTCAACGGCGGCGCCCATGCCCCCAACCCCCTGGACTTCCAGGAGTTCATGGTGTGCCCCCTGGGTGCTCCTTCCATGGCTGAGGCCCTCCGTTCGGGCGCCGAGGTCTACGCCGCGCTGAAGAAGCGGCTCACCGCCGGCGGGCACGCCACCGGACTCGGTGACGAGGGCGGCTTCGCTCCGAACCTGGCCGAGCCGGAGGAGGTGCTGGCGATGATCGTCGCGGCGATCGCCGACGCCGGCTACACCCCGGGGCCCACGGGGGTCGCGATCGCGCTCGACCCCGCGGCGTCCGAATTCCGCCAGGGCGACGGCAGCTACCGCGTGAACGGCCAGTCTCTTTCCAGTGACGACATGATCGAGCGCTACGCCGCCATGGTGGACGCATACCCCATCTGGAGCATCGAGGACGGCCTCGGAGAGGCTGACCACGACGGCTGGCAGCGCCTCACGGCACGCCTCGGCGAGCGGATCCAGCTGGTCGGCGACGACAACTTCTGCACCAACCCGGCCATCATCTCCGAGGCCATCGCCGACGGGATCGCCAACTCGGCCCTCATCAAGCTCAACCAGATCGGCACGGTCACCGAAACCCTGGAGGCAATGGCCATCTGCCACCGCGCCGGGTACACGCAGATGGTCTCGCACCGCTCCGGTGAGACGCCCGACACCTTCATCGCCGACCTCGCCGTGGCCACCGGCTGCGGTCAGATCAAGACCGGCGCACCTGCCCGCGGCGAGCGTGTTGCGAAGTACAACCGGCTCGTCGAGATCGCTGCCTCCAACCCCGGTCTTCCTTTCGGCCGCGTCTGATCGGGGGTAATCTGGGCGGGGTACGACGGCGGTGGGGCCCGCCGACATCCGCGACACCGCCAACGGCCCCTACCTGTGCAGGCAGGAGTCAGTCGTGGCCTCGCCCCATCCGGACAGCAGTCCCGATCCCGACGGTTCCACCGGCACGCCCAGCGAGTCCGGTGACGAGCGCTGGGCGAGCCCCGGTGTCATTGCGGTCGCCGTCGCCTCACTCGGCAGCGACACCGGCCACGAAATCACCACCAGCCTGCTGCCAACATTCCTCACATCGGTTCTGCATGCCGGGCCTGCCGCCCTGGGTGCGATCGAGGGGGTCTCGGATGCGCTCGTCGGGCTGAGCAAGCTTGTCGGTGGCCCGCTCAGCACGGACCCCGCCCGTCGTGGCCGGATCGCCTCCGGTGGCTACCTGCTGACGGCGGTCGCGACCGGAGCGATCGCGCTGACCACGGCGCTCTGGCAGGTCGCCCTGCTGCGGGCCATCGCGTGGTCGTCACGAGGACTGCGTTCCCCAGCGCGCGATGCGCTGCTGATGTCGCTGGTACCCCGCAAGGCGTACGGGCGGGCCAGCGGTCTTGAGCGCGCCGGGGACAACGCGGGGGCGCTCCTGGGTCCCCTGCTGGCGGCTGCACTGGTCGCCAGCTTCGGCCTTCGCAACGTCATGCTCATCGCCGCCGTCCCCGGTCTGCTCGCCGTCGTCGCCATCACCGTGGCCGCCCGCGAAACCCGCCGCACCGTGCGCGGCCGCGGCGGTCGCCAGGCCCTCTCCTTCAACCTTGCCGCGCTGCGGGAAGCCGGCCTGTACAAGACGCTGGCGGTCATCACGCCGTTCGAGATGGGCAACGTGGCCACCACCCTGCTCATCCTGCGCACCACGGATCTGCTCTCCCACAACGCGCTCTCGCTTGCCGAAGCAACCAGCATCGCCATCCTCCTCTACGCCTGCCACAACGCCGCCGCCATGGTTGCGGCGCTGGTGGCCGGTCGGGTCATCGACCGCAGCCACCCGCGCGGCGTCTTCGCCGCCGCCTCGGTCATCTACGTTCTCGCGTATCTCACCTTCGCGTGGGAGCAACACTCGTGGCTCCCGTTGCTCGTGGCGTTCGTGCTGGCCGGCATCGGCATCGGCCTGGCTGAACCCGCCGAAACCACCATGGTCGCGCTGGCCCTCCCCGACAACCTGCGCGGCAACGGCTTCGGCCTGCTGGGTCTGGTGCAGTCCTTCGGCGACCTCGGGGCCTCCCTCGTCGCCGGCCTGATCTGGGCCGTCGTCTCCCCCACGGCAGCCTTCATCTACGTCGCTGCGTGGATGGTCATCGCCTCCGTCGCCACGATCTGGCGTGGCCGTTCCGCCTGACGGAGGCCGACGGCCGTCAGGACTCCAGCTCGATCTCCACCGGGTCGAGGATCCCGCCGACGAACTCGCCGTCCGCCACGTCGCTGAACCCCAGCAGCCGCTGCGATCCATCGATGTCGTTGACCACCCGGGCGGCGTACAGCGACTCGTGGTCGACGCGACGCGCGCTGTTGAGGTTCCAGGGGCCGAGGAGACCCTCACCCGGCACCAGCCACACTCCTCCCGGCTGGCCCTCGATGTGCAGGTCGGGATGGAGTTCGTCCTCGTCGCAGCTGAACACCATGTGCGGGACCCCGCCCAGTTCGGCGTACTGGAGCCCCTCCAGTTGCCCGAACTTCCCCGGCCCGGACAGGGGTGGGCGGGGTTCCCAAACGTCGAGATCAGCACTCCATGCGTGGCCGATGACCCCGCGGGAGAACATGTCGCCGTCCCTGCAGCGTGCCGTCATCAGCATGTGCCAGCCGTGGCCTGCCGGATCGCGCATCACCCACGGATCGCGGAAAGCCTCGTCGTGCCAGTTGGTGCCGTCCCACTTCTCGTACCACCGTGCATCGGCCTGCAGCACCGGGTCGGCACCGAACCGCTCCCAGTGGAGCAAATCATCCGAGTCGGCCCTCCCGATGCGCTGGATCATCCCGCCCTCGCTCGCGGACGCACCGGTGTAGAAGAGGTGGTAGCGCCCTGTACCGCCTCGGACGACGGAGCCCGTGCCGATGGTCCTGTCGTCCCAACCAGGCGTCGCGCGCGCTGCCATGGCATCGGGCAGGACCTCCCACGTGCGGAAGTCGTCGCTGGCGGCGTGCCCCACCGACGCGTTCATGTGCCGCAGGTGAGGGTCCACGAGTGCCCGGTCCGCCTGCAGGTAGAACAGGTGATGGCGCCCCTGCTGGTCGTCGACGGGCCACGAGTCCCACACCCACTTGTCGTCAAGGACGAGACCCACCGAAGACCTCC
>JBDSRF010000211.1:0-5665 GCA_039929445.1 Arachnia sp.
TCAATCCTGACCAGCGTCGTGTGGCGGCCCAGGTTGGCCGTGCGGGAGGCGAGTGTCTCCACGTCGAGGACGACGTCGGCCCTGCGCAGTTCCTCGCTCCACTTGCGTCGGAAATCGCTGCGGTCCGAGATGAGGACCTCGACGGGTGCATCGATCGTCAGGCCGGCAGCCACTTTGGCATGGCCCTGCATGATGGCCGCCAGCCAACCCACGCGGACGGCGAACGCCTTGTCGCCCTTGAGGTTGAGGTTGTAGTCCCACGCACCGTCCTCTGTGCTGGAGATGCAGCGACGGTAGAACCCCGTCTCGCTGAGCGGCAGCACGGAGGTGGGCGACAGGGACCGGGCGGCGCTGAACATCGGCAGCAGCGCCGGCCGGACAGCCGGGTAGCCCTGCAACTCCAGCCACGGCGAGTTCAGGACCAGTGCCGTGGCCCGGCCGGGGCTCTCATCGGCCCACAGGGCGGCGATGAGGCCCCCCGTGGAGTGCCCCATGACCACCAGCTCGTCGTGTCCTTCATCGCTGATGATGGTGACGGCCTCGTCGATTTCGGTGTGGTAGGCCGACAGGTCCGTGACGAAGCCTGCAAGTTGCCCCTCACGCAGGGATCGCCCGTACCGCCGGAGGTCCAGGGCGTAGAAGTCGTAACCGAGCGCGTCCATCTGGTCGGCCAGGTGCGCCTGGAAGAAGTAGTCGCTCCACCCGTGGATGTAGAGGAGCGCACGACGACGCCTCGGTGGGTTGCGCCGCACCAGCGTGGCACACAGCGAACCCTCGGCCTCGTTCGCGTAGACCGAAGCCGAGGGCAACTCGATGATGGTGCACTCGAAGGACGCCAAAAGTGTGTCCGGCGACCACGTCGTCATGGTGGTGGTTCAGGTCAACGACGCGAGTCGTGGACCTCGTCGTCGCGGCCGTTGACCGGGGAGCCGTACTCCTCGGCAAGGTCCGCGTACTCGTCGGGGATGGCGCTCGACTCGGGCACCGCGGAGTAGCTGTCGCCACGGAGCTCTCGCTCCAGTGAAGCGAAATCAGTGTCCATCGGGCGGTACTTTAAATCGCGTGCGACCTTGGTCTGCTTCGCCTTTGCACGGCCGCGTCCCATATCGGGTCGACCCCCTCGCTTTGTCCCTCGCGGACTTACCCGCGGAATGTGTCAATAACTCGTGGGCCATAGGCTACCCGAGGTACTCAAGTTGTCCAAAGACCGCCCGTAACCAGCGTCTCCGGGCCGCTGCGCCCGGACGGATCCGGGGGGCCGCCAACCGATAGGCTGGCGGCGACTGATTCGACAAGTGTTTTCGACGATGAGGAGTTCCCCGAATGGGCAAGATCATCTACACCCTGACCGACGAGGCACCGCTGCTGGCCACGCACTCGCTGCTGCCCATCATCCAGGCCTACGCCTCGCGCGCGGATGTCGAGGTGGAGACGCGCGACATCTCACTGTCCGGGCGCATCCTGGCCCAGTTCACCGACATCCTGCCTGCCGAGCAGCAGGTCCCCGACACGCTCTCGGAGCTCGGCGAGCTCGCGAAGACGCCCGGCGCCAACATCATCAAGCTGCCGAACATCTCCGCGTCGGTGCCGCAGCTGAAGACCGCCATCGCCGAGTTGCAGGGCAAGGGCTTCGCGCTCCCCCAGTACCCGGAGGACCCGCAGACCGACGAGGACCGCGAGATCCGCGCCCGCTACGGGCGGGTCATGGGTTCCGCCGTGAACCCCGTCCTGCGTGAGGGGAACTCGGATCGCCGCGCTCCCGAGTCGGTGAAGAGTTACGCCCGCAAGAACCCGCACCGGATGGGCGCCTGGAGCTCCGACTCCCGGACGAACGTCGCCACCATGTCCAGCGGCGACTTCCGCGCGGGCGAGCAGTCCGTCGTGCTCCCCGCCGACGACGTGCTCACCATCCGCCTGGTCCCCACCGAGGGCGAGCCCGTCGTCCTCAAGGACGGGCTGAAGGTGCTGGCCGGCGAGGTGGTGGACGGCACGGTCATGCGGGTGGCCGAACTCGAGGCCTTCCTCCGTGACCAGATCGCGGCCGCCAAGCAGTCCGGGGTGCTCTTCTCGGTGCACCTGAAGGCCACGATGATGAAGGTGTCCGACCCGATCATCTTCGGCCACGTCATCCGCGTCTTCTTCCCCGACGTGTTCGCCGGCTACGGCGACGACCTCGCTGCCGCCGGCCTCTCCCCCAACGACGGGCTCGGCGCCATCCTCGCCGGGCTGGACGCGCTGGAGAACGGCGCCGAGATCCGCGCCGCCTTCGAGAAGGGTCTCGCGGAGGGACCCACGCTGGCCATGGTGAACTCCGACAAGGGCATCACCAACCTGCACGTCCCCAGCGACGTCATCGTCGACGCCTCCATGCCGGCCATGATCCGCAGCTCCGGCCACATGTGGGGGCCAAGCGGCGAGGAGGCCGACACCCTCGCCGTGCTGCCTGACTCGTGCTACGCCGGGGTCTACCAGGCCGTGATCGACGACTGCCGCGAACACGGCGCCTTCGACCCGACCACCATGGGCACCGTCCCCAACGTTGGCCTGATGGCGCAGAAGGCCGAGGAGTACGGCAGCCACGACAAGACCTTCGAGGTGGGCTCAGCCGGCCGTGTCGAGGTGCTCAACTCCGCCGGCGAGGTGCTGATGTCCCATGACGTCGCCGCCGGTGACATCTGGCGGGCCTGCCAGACGAAGGACGCCCCCATCGCCGACTGGGTCAAGCTCGCCGTCACGCGCGCCCGCGCCACGGGATGGCCGACCGTCTTCTGGCTGGATGACACCCGCTCGCACGACCGCACCATCGCGGACAAGGTCGCGACGGAACTGGCCAAGCACGACACCGATGGCCTGCAGATCGAGGTGATGGACCCGGTGTCCGCCACGAAGTTCTCCATCGAGAGGATTCGGCGCGGCGAGAACACCATCTCCGTGACCGGCAACGTGCTCCGCGACTACCTCACGGACCTGTTCCCCATCCTGGAGCTGGGCACGTCCGCGAAGATGCTGTCGGTGGTTCCGCTCATGGCCGGTGGAGGCCTGTTCGAGACCGGAGCCGGCGGCTCGGCGCCCAAGCACGTGCAGCAACTCGTGGAGGAGAACTACCTGCGCTGGGACTCCCTCGGTGAGTTCCTGGCCCTGGCGGCCTCGCTGGAACACCTCGCCAGCACCCAGGACAACGCCCGCGCCCAGGTCCTGGCCGACACCCTGGACCGCGCCACCGGCACGTTCCTGGCAAACGACAAGTCCCCCACCCGACGCGTCGGAGGCATCGACAACCGCGGATCGCACTTCTACCTGGCCCTGTACTGGGCGGAGGCACTGGCAACCCAGGACGCGGACGCGGCCCTGGCAACGGCCTTCGCGACCATGGCGGAGCAGTTGGCGGCCAACGAGGACCAGATCGTCGCCGAACTGCTGGCGGTGCAGGGCTCGCCCGCCGACATCGGCGGCTACTACCGCCCCGACGATGCCCTGGTGACAGGCGTCATGCGCCCGTCGGCGACGCTCAACAAGGTCATCGACGCCCTCGCCTGACCCGCACAGGAGCGGTCCGCAGCCCTCGGGGCCGCGGACCGTTCCTGTTTGCGGCCACGGCGATCCCCGCCAAGCCGAACTCGACGCCCGTGAACAGGCAGGGGGCTCCGGACGCCCTAGTTGCCGCCCTGCACCAGCAGGACGACCTGCTTGCTCTCCTGCGCCAGCCAAGCCTGGACGTACCAGGGCGGTGCGGTGAAAAACCTGTCGAGGGCATCGGAGCGCTGGAGGTGACCCTTGGGCATCGACGACTGCAGGCCCTGGACCACGGCTGGCGCCCCTGCAAGCTCCAGGCCGGGCAGCGCGGACACCTCCTGCAGCGTCGCGTCATCGAGCGCCACGACGGCGTCGATCCAGTACGTGGAGGGTCCCGGGACCCGGTCGCTGCCGAGGGTGCCGCCCATCCACAGCGCGCTGGTGGCTGCCGCAAGCCGTGGGACCCGCGTGACAAGTGGGTCGAGGTCGGTGCGCAGCGTGCCGTCCCCGTTCTTCTCCGCCAGTGGTGTGGTGTCCGGGGTGCACGCCGCCAGCGAGGGCCCCACCAGCACGGCACAGGCAAGCACCCTCGTCGCGGTGCGGCGGCTGACACCGCCGCCCCACCGGCTCACATCAGTTCCGCGGCGCCCGGCCCGTCGTGCTCGACGATCTCGCCCAGCACCCAACTCCACACGCCGCGCGCCTGTAGGGCGGCGAGCGCGGCGGACACCTGGTCCTGCGGCAAAATCGCGACCATGCCGACGCCCATGTTGAGGGTGGCGTCGACGTCCCTCTGGCTGAGGGAACCCACGGACTGCACGAGCTGGAAGATCGCCGGTGGCGTCCAGGAGGAGCGCTGCAGCACGGCGCGCATCCCGTCGGGGATGACGCGGGCAACATTGTTGACGAGCCCTCCCCCGGTGATGTGGCTCATGGCATGGATCTCCGCCTTGCCAATGAGGTCCATGACGTCAAGGGCGTAAATCCGGGTGGGCTCGAGGAGTTCCTCCCCCAGTGTGCGGCCCAGTTCGTCCACGTGGCGGTCCAGCGACCATCCGGCCTGCTTCAGCAGGACATGGCGGACCAGGGAGTAGCCGTTGGAGTGCAGGCCCGAGGACAACATGCCGATGACGGCGTCGCCCGGCTTCACCCGGTCGGGTCCGAGGATGGAGTCGCGCTCCACGACGCCCGTGGTGGCGCCGGCGATGTCGTACTCGTCCGGGCCCAGCAGGCCGGGGTGCTCGGCTGTCTCGCCGCCCACGAGCGAGCAACCGGCCAACACGCAGGCGTCGGCGATGCCGGAGACGATGGCGGCGATGCGTTCGGGGACCACGCGTCCGCAGGCGATGTAGTCGGTGACGAAGAGGGGCTCGGCACCGCTGACCACGAGGTCGTCAACGAGCATGCCGATGAGGTCCTGGCCGATGGTGTCGTGCTTGTCCATGGCCTGGGCGATGGCCACCTTGGTGCCGACGCCGTCGGTGGAGGTGGCCAGCACCGGCTGGCGATAGCTCTTCAGTGCGCTCGCGTCGAAGAAACCCGCGAAGCCCCCCAGCCCGCCCAGAACCTCGGGGCGCCGGGTCCGCATGACGGAGGCCCTCATCAACTCGACGGCGCGATCGCCGGCCTCGATGTCGACGCCGGCGGACGCGTAGGCGGATTGCGGGCTGTGGGTCACGAGTCCTCCAGGTGCAGCAGTTCCGCCTGCCCGGGCGGGATCGCCACGGGGTAGGAACCGTCGAAACAGGCACGGCAGAGTTGGCCGGCCGGGATGTGGGTGGAGGCGGTGAGGCCCTCCAGGGAGACGTAGCCGAGGGTGTCCGCGCCGATGGAGCGGCACACCTCCTCGACCGTCAGGCCGGGCGCGATGAGTTCCGCCCGGGTGGCGAAGTCGATGCCGTAGAAGCAGGGCCACTGCACGGGCGGCGACGAGATGCGCACGTGCACCTCTTTGGCGCCGGCCTCACGCAGCATCCGCACGAGGGCGCGCTGGGTGTTGCCCCTCACGATGGAGTCGTCCACCACCACGAGCCGCTTGCCGGCGATGACCTCGCGCAGCGGGTTCAGTTTCAGCCGGATGCCCAGCTGACGGATGGTCTGGCTGGGCTGGATGAAGGTGCGCCCCACATAGGAGTTCTTGACGAAACCCTGC
>JBDSRF010000212.1:0-10823 GCA_039929445.1 Arachnia sp.
TCGGAGGACTCGTCGTCGCCGACGTGCGCCTCACCGGAGGTGCAGCGGGCCAGAAAGCCGTGGTTCAGGTACTGGCAGCGGTCCCCGTTGGGATAGGTGAGGGGCTCGTCGACGACCAGCCACAGCATCCGCTCCACCTCGATGACCACGCCGGTCTCCTCCATGGCTTCGCGCACGATGGTGTCGGCAGGGTGCTCCCCCGGGTCCACGATCCCCGACACCAGCGACCACTCACCGGTGTCGGAACGTCGCACCAGCAACACCTCCTGGCCGTGGTCGCCATCACGCAGGATGACGGCGCCCGTCCCGATCAACCAGAGGGGGGTGTGACCGACGTGGCGTCGAAGTTCCGTGATGAAGTCGGGCGTGGGCATCTGCCCAATCTAGCGGGGTCACCCCACTCCCAACCGGGCAGCACCAACGCCACTAGAGTGTGCGGGGCAACCCCTTTCACGCAGGAGGAAACCCCGTGGGCACTCGCGCCATCTCCAAGGTCCTGATCGCCAACCGCGGCGAGATCGCCGTCCGTGTGATCCGGGCAGCCCGTGATGCCGGCATCATCTCCGTGGCCGTCTACGCCGATTCCGACGCCGACTCCCTGTTCGTGAAGCTCGCCGACGAGGCCTTCAGCCTGAACGGCGCCACCCCGGCCGACACTTACCTGAACGTCGAGAAGTTGCTGTCCGTGGCGGAGCGGACCGGCGCCGACGCCGTCCACCCCGGCTACGGCTTCCTGGCCGAGAACGCCCAGTTCGCGCAGTCCGTCATCGACGCCGACCTCATCTGGATCGGTCCGCCGCCCTCGGCCATCGAGGAACTCGGCGACAAGGTCCGGGCCCGCCACATCGCGCAGCGCGTCGGCGCCCCCCAGGTCCCCGGCACCCCTGACCCCGTCTCCGGGCCCGACGAGGTCGTGGCCTTCGCACGCGAACACGGCCTGCCCGTCGCCATCAAGGCAGCCTTCGGCGGCGGTGGACGCGGGCTGAAGGTGGCCCACACCATCGAGGACATCCCCGAACTGTTCGAGTCAGCCACCCGTGAGGCCGTGACGGCGTTCGGCCGCGGCGAGTGCTTCGTGGAGCTGTACCTCGACAAGCCCCGCCACGTGGAGACCCAGTGCCTCGCCGACCAGCACGGCAACGTGGTGGTGGTGTCCACCCGCGACTGCTCGCTGCAGCGCCGGCACCAGAAGCTCGTGGAGGAGGCGCCCGCGCCGTTCCTCAGCGAGGACCAGGTGGCACAGCTGTACAGCTCCAGCAAGGCGATCCTCAAGGAGGCCGGGTATGTCGGTGCAGGCACCTGCGAGTTCCTCGTGGGAGAGAGCGGCGCCATCTCCTTCCTCGAGGTCAACACGCGCCTGCAGGTGGAGCACCCCGTCTCCGAGGAGGTCACGGGCCTCGATCTGGTGCGGGAGATGTTCCGGATCGCCAGCGGCGAGGAGCTGGGCTACGACGACCCCGTCACCCGCGGTCACTCCATCGAGTTCCGCATCAACGCCGAGGATGCCGGGCGCAACTTCATGCCCGCCCCCGGCACACTCGTGACCTGGCACGCACCCAGCGGTCCCGGCGTCCGGGTGGACGAGGGCTACCACGCCGGCATGACCGTGCCAGGGGCGTTCGACTCCCTCGTGGCGAAGGTCATCGTGACGGGCGCCGACCGCCAGCAGGCCATCGCCCGTTCCCGCCGCGCCCTCGCGGAGCTGCGCGTGGACGGCATGCCCACCGTCGTCCCGTTCCACGAGGCCGTCCTGCGGGAGCCCGCTTTCGTGGCAGCCGACGGCGACTTCCAGGTGCACACACGCTGGATCGAGACGGAGTTCACGGGCAAGATCACCCCCTACGCAGGCACCATCGGCGAACCCGACGACGAGGGCGAGCCCGAGGTGATCGCCGTCGAGGTCAACGGTCGTCGCATGGAGGTCAAGCTCCCCGCCGGGTTCGGGGCCCGCCCCTCCGCCGGGGCCAAGTCCAGCCGTCCCACCAAGCGCGCCCGCGGCGGCGCCAGGGTCTCGGCCCCGTCCGGCAACGCCCTGACGGCCCCCATGCAGGGCACCATCGTGAAGGTGAACGTCGCCGAGGGTGACGTCGTGGAGGAGGGCCAGGCCGTCGCCGTCATCGAGGCCATGAAGATGGAGCAGCCGCTCGTGGCGCACCGCTCCGGCACGATCTCGGCCCTGGCCATGGAGGCGGGGGCCAGCGTCACCGCGGGCCAGTTGCTCTGCGACATCATCGGCTGATCAGAGTTTTTCGGGGGATCCCCCGGTTGCGGAAGCGACGTATCCTGTTGGAATGATGATGCTCGGGCTGATGCTCCTTGTGATGGTCATCACCATGCTCTTTTCCGGCATGGCCGACTCTCGCCGTCGATCACTGGGCGCACCCGGCGCACACCCCGCTGTTGGCCCGCCGCACCCCCAGTGGGGTGGCCAGGGTGGTCCCGCCCCCTACGGTTTTGCGCGGACGGCGTGGGGGCTCCCCACCGACGTCCCGCTCAGCGATGCGTCACGCCAGGCCATCGACTCCGACATCACCCACTTCGGCATCGAACTGCGTGAACTGGACTTCGACGTCGTCGGCTACGAACTCACCGACGATGCGCGCGGCGACTACACCCGCGCGCTGGACGCCTACGAGAACGCCAAGCTGTCGCTGCAGTGCGCGCGGGCGGACTCCGAGGCGACGCACATCACCCGGATCCTCGAGGAGGGCCGCTACTCCATGGCGTGCGTCCGCGCCCGCGCCCTCGGCAAGGCGCTGCCCGCCCGTCGCCCTCCCTGCTTCTTCGACCCGGCGCACGGGCCGTCCGTGGAGGACGTGTCATGGGCACCCGCAGGAGGCGCGGCGCGTCAGGTGCCGGCATGCGCCGTCGACGCGGCCCGCATCGGGCTCGGCGCCGACCCGCGGATTCGCATGGTCAACGCCGGTGAGGCCGCGGTGCCGTACTGGGAGGACCGCAACCACGCCGCGTGGGCGCGCGGCTACTACGGCCCCTGGATGCATGACCCCAACATGCGACGCATGGCGCAGGGCGCCATGATGATCGGCGGCTTCAGCCTGCTGATGGGGATGCTGGACGACTGAGCCGTCCCCGCTGGCTCACGAGGTGAGGAACTCTCCCCCGGTGTGGTGCAGGCGGCGCGCGGCCTCCGCCAGCGATCCCGTCATGGACGGATACACGGTGAAGCTGGCGCTGAACTCGTCGACGGTGACGCGCTGCCCCACGCACACGGCCACGGAGTGGATCAGCTCGGAGGCGTTGGGCGCCACCACGACGCCGCCCACGATGATGCCCGTGGTGGGCAGGCAGAAGAGCTTGACGAACCCGTCGGTGAAACCCTGCATCTTGGCGCGGGCGTTGCTGGCCAGTGGCAGCAGGACCGAGGCCACGCGCACCTCACCGGAGTCCACCTGCTTCTGGGTGGTGCCTACGGTGGCGATCTCGGGGGCTGTGAAGACGTTGGAGCTGACCTTGCGGAGGTCCAGCGGGCTGACGGCGTCGCCCAGCGCGTGCCACATGGCGATGCGCCCCTGCATGGCCGCCACGGACGCCAGCGGGAAGACGCCCGTGACGTCGCCGGCCGCGTAGATGGTGCGGACGCTGGTGCGCGACACCCGGTCCACGAGCACGTGACCCCCCGTGGTCAGGGTCACCCCCGCCTCCTCCAGGCCCAGCCCGGCCGAGTTGGGGATGGAACCGACCGCGAGGAGGCAGTGGGAGCCGCGGACCTCGCGGCCATCGGTGAGACCCACCACCACTTCGTCGCCCTCCACCCGGGCGGACTCGGCGCGGGCCTCGCTCATGATCTCCATGCCACGCTTGGTGAACGCGCGCTGCAGGACGTTCGCGGCGTCCTGGTCCTCGCCGGGGAGCACCTGTGCGCGGGACGACACCAGCACCACATCGCCACCCAGCGCGTCGTAGGCGGAGGCGAACTCCGCCCCCGTCACGCCGGAGCCCACCACGATGAGCCTCTCGGGGATAGCGTCGAGGTGGTAGAGCTGCTTCCAGTTCAGGATGCGCATCCCGTCGCAGTGCGCGTCGGGCAGTTCGCGGGGTGTGGTGCCCGTGGCGAGGAGGATGATGTCGGCCTCCAACTGCTCGGAGCCGGCGGTGGTGGTGGTGACGTCCACGCGGTGGGGGCCCTGCAGGATTGCCTCACCCGTGATGACGCGGACGCCCTCGTGGCGCAGCCGGGCGTCGATGTCGCGGGACTGGGCGTGGGCCAGGTCAAGGACGCGCTTGTTCAGCTCGACCATGTTGACCTCGATGGCATCCGCCCCGTCGTCTCCCGGGAAGTGGAGCCCCAGTTCTGCGGCGCGTTCCATGGTGCTCATCACCTCGGCGGTGGCGATCAGGGTCTTGGAGGGCACGCAGTCCGTCAGGACGGCGGCGCCGCCGAGCCCGTCCCGTTCCACGAGGGTGATGTCGCCCCCGAGTTGGCTGCCCACCAGGGCCGCCTCGTAGCCGCCGGGCCCGCCTCCGATGATCACTACCTTGGTCACGGCCCTCATCCTTTCACAGACCCCCTCGACGCGGGCCCCCGCAGGAGCCGCAACTTCCCCGGGTGGCCCCACCCGCGGCTGGGGCAGCCGATAGTGTGCAGGGATGAGTGAAGATCCCACAATTTTGGCCCGGACCGCTGCAGAACACGTGGCCAAGGCCCTGTCCGTCCCCCGCATCGACATCGCGCTCGTCCTCGGCTCAGGCTGGTCCAGCGGCGCCGACGCCCTGGGTGAGAGCCTCGGTGAGCTTGAGCTCGGTGACGTCCCCGGGTTCTCCAAGCCGGTGGTGAGCGGGCACGGTGGACGACTCCTGGCCATTCGCACCGAGTCGGGCAAGGTGGCGGCCGTCTTCACCGGCCGCACGCACTACTACGAGGGCCGGGGGGCGGATCCCGTGGTGCACGGCGTCCGCACCGCCGCCGCGTGGGGCGCATCGACGCTGGTGCTCACCAACGGCTGCGGCGGGCTCAACCCCGCCTGGGTGCCCGGCACCCCCGTCCTGATCCGCGACCACATCAACCTCACCGGCGACACCCCGCTGCACGGCGCGACGTTCATCGACCTGTCCGAGGCGTACTCGCAGCGCCTGCGCGATCTGGCGCACACCGTCGACCCCAACCTGCCGGAGGGCGTCTACGTCCAGTTCCGCGGGCCCCAGTACGAGACGCCCGCAGAGGTGAGGATGGCCGGAATCCTGGGCGGCGACCTGGTGGGCATGTCCACCACGCTGGAGACGATCGCGGCCCGCGAGGCGGGGCTCGAGGTGCTGGGCATCTCCCTGGTCACCAACGCCGCCGCCGGCATGGGTGACTCCGACCTCAACCACGCCGAAGTCCTCGAGGCAGGCAGGCAGGCCGGGCCACGCCTGGCAGCCATGCTGTCCGACATCGTCAAGACCCTCTGAAACGGGAGAGAGAATGACCGACAAGACCCTCATCAAGCAGGCCCGTGCATGGCTGGCGGCAGACCCGGACCCTGACACCCGCGCACACCTGGGGCAGCAACTGCGCCAGCTGGAGAACCCGGCGCTGCGCGAGGACGCGCTGGAGCAGCTGCGCTCGCAGTTCGACGGGTTCCTGCAGTTCGGGACGGCCGGCCTGCGCGGCAAGACGGGGCCCGGCCCCAGCCGCATGAACGTGCTCGTGGTGGGCGCCGCCGCAGCCGGCATCGGTACCTGGCTGGACGCGAACAACCACGCCGGCGGCAAGGTGCTGATCGGCTACGACGCTCGCTGGAAGTCCGACGAGTTCGCCCGCGAATCCGCCAGGATCCTGGCCGGGCAGGGCTACTCCGTCCTCCTGACCGCCGAGCCCACGCCCACCCCGCTGGTCGCCTTCGGGGTCCGCCACTTCGGCTGCGTTGCGGGGATCGTCGTCACGGCGTCCCACAACCCGCCGCAGGACAACGGCTACAAGGTGTACCTGGGCGACGGCTCGCAGATCATTCCCCCCACCGACGGGGAGATCGCGTCGCACATCGAGAAGTTTCCACCCGCGACCCTGCGGAGCGTGCAGCGCAGTGACGACTACGAGGTGGTCCACGGGTCGCTGCAGGAGGCCTACACCGCCCACGCCGCCACCCTGGTGCCCGCCGACGCGCCCCGTGACGTCACCTGGGTGCACACCGCCATGCACGGCGTGGGCAGCAAGACCATGCGCGACGTCGCCTCCTCCGCCGGGTTCCCGGCCGGCATCGAGGTGGCCGAGCAGGCAGAGCCCGACGCGGATTTCCCCACGGTCGCCTTCCCGAACCCGGAGGAGAAGGGTGCCATCGACCTGGCCCTGGCCCTGGCCGAGGAGAAGGGTGCCGACGTCGTCATCGCCAACGACCCGGACGCCGACAGGTGCGCCGTCGCCAGCAGGATCGACGGTCGCTGGCGGATGCTGACCGGTGACGAGCTCGGCGGACTGCTGGGCGATGCCATCATCCGCTCCGGCGCCCCCGGCGTGCTTGCCAACTCCGTGGTGTCGTCGACGCTGCTGCGCAAGATCGCCCGGGCGGCCGGTCGCGAACACGTCACGACACTCACGGGCTTCAAGTGGATCGGACGCGTCCCGGACATGGCCTTCGGGTACGAGGAGGCCATCGGCTACTGCTGCGACCCCCGCTCCGTCCCCGACAAGGACGGCCTCACCGCGGCGCTCACCGTGCTGACGCTGGTGGCCGGGCTGAAGGCCGAGGGCAGGACGCTGGAGGACCGCCTCAACGAGATCGCCGCCACGCACGGCCTGCACGCCACGAGCCAGTTGGCCGTCCGCGTGGAGAACATCTCCGAGATCGCCGACGCCATGGCGCGTCTGCGGGCCAACCCGCCGAAGGAGTTGCTGGAGGAGCCCGTCTCCTACCGGGACCTGTTGGAGGGTGGCGAGGGCCTGCCCCCCACCGACGGTGTGGAACTGACGGGCAAGAGCATCCATGTGGTGGCACGCCCCTCGGGCACCGAACCGAAGCTGAAGTGCTACCTCGAGGTGGTTCTCTCTCCTGCCGACTCCTCCTCCGGGACCGCCGCCCGGACCCTGGCTGCGGGTCTCCTCAAGGGACTTCGCGAACAGATGGCCACCGCGCTGGGCGTCTGAAAGCCGGCGCGTCCGGCAACCGGAACCATCGGGCTTGTGCCATGGCTACCCTTGGGAGGCATGAGGACGATGCGCTTGGGCCTGGCCGCACTGCTGTTGGCACTCGTGGGGGTGTTGGGGTTTGTCTCCCCCGCCAGCGCGGACCAGTCGGCACCGATCACCAAATACCACATCGATGCCACCCTGACCCCTCAGGGTGACACCCGGGTGAGCATCGACATGGTCATGGACTTCAGCCAGTTCCAGGGACGCGGACCCACGTTCGCGTTCCCGGAGCGGCAGGAGGACGGCAAGAACCCCAACGAGTGGTTCTCCTTCCCCATCTCCGACATCCAGGTCGCCTCCCCGTCCGGGGCCCGCACCGACACCCTCGTGGAGCGTCAGGACGGCAACGTCCTGCTCCGCATCGGCGAACAGAACACCGTCTACTCCACCCCGCAGAACTACATCATCACCTACACCGTCAAGGGCCTCATCGTCTCCGACCAGGCCCAGAGCGGCCTCGACGAGTTCAGCTGGAACGCCATCGGCGGCGGCACGACATCACGCATGAGCGATATTCAGGTCACTGTCAACGGCCCCGCCACCGTCTCCCGCACCGCCTGCTTCTACGGCCCGGACTACCAGGAGAAGTGCACCAACAACGCCGCCGGCAGCACCGCCACCTACACCATCGCCAACCTGGCCTCGGGCAACCCCGTCCAGGTGGTGGCCGGCTTCCCGGCAGGCACCTTCGGCGGCGTGCAGCAGATCAAGACCCGACGGGTGACGGCCACCAACATGTTTGAAATCAACGCCGGCACCGGCGCCACCACGGGCCTGCTCGGGCTCGGCGCCGTCGTCGCCCTGGTCGCCATCTTCCGCCGCCATGCCCGCGACGACGTCTTCATCGGCCTCACCCCCGGTCTGACGCCCGGCCGCGGCGACAACGTCCGGATCGGCAAGCAGGCCGGGAAGCAGAACGTGGCCGTCGCGTTCCGCCCCCCTAAGGGCACACGTCCCGGCGAGGTGGGCACCCTCGTCGACGCCACCGCGGACACCGTCGACATCTCCGCCACCCTCGTCGACCTGGCGGTGCGCGGACACCTGCGGATCAGCGACGCCGGCAACAACGACCACCTCCTGACGCGTACCCGCCGCGAGGCCGACGAACTCGTCCAGTACGAGATCAAGCTCATGGAGCGCATCTTCAAGGCCGGCGACGAAGTGCGGGTGAGCGAGCTGAAGGACGCCTCCTACGCCGGGCTCCAAGACAAGGCCAAGTCGGACCTGTACGCCCGGGTCGTGGCCCGAAAGTGGTTCAAGCGAAATCCGGCCACCGCCCAACTGGCACCCATCGCCCTCGGTGTCGTGCTGCTCATCGTGGCGGCGGTCATCGGCTACGGCCTCGCCCAGATCGGCTGGGGCCTCGCGGCCCTCCCGATCGCGGTCCTCGGAATCGGGCTGGTCCTGATGTCCGGTCGCTTCCGCACCCGCACCGCCCTCGGCTCAGCGGTCCTGGCGGAGACCAAGGGCTTCGAGTTGTACCTGCGCACGGCCGAGGCCGACCAGATCAAGTTCGAGGAGGGCGTCGACGTCTTCAGCCGGTACCTGCCCTACGCCATGATCTTCGGCGTGGCGGACCGGTGGGCCAAGGTGTTCGCCGACCTCGGCGCCGCCGGTCGCTACGAGGCCGACCTGTCGTGGTACTACGGCGCGAACCTGTACAACAGCTACCTCTTCGGCACCATGCTGGGCAACCTCACCCACGGCTTCAACAACGCCATGGCGGAGGCCTCGGCAGCCGCCGCGGCCGCCAACGTGCAGGGCGCCACGGGTAGCTCCTCCGGGTTCTCCGGCTTCAGCGGTGGAGGCGGATTCGGTGGCGGTGGCGGCAGCGTCGGCTCCTGGTGAGTCGATAGGCTGACCCGGTGACTTCCAGGACGCTGCTGCTCGTCGCAGGACCCTCAGGTTGTGGCAAGTCGCGGCTCAGCCGGGCAGCCACCGACGCGGGCGGCATCGCATCGCTGTCGCTGGACGAGTTCTACCGCGACCTGGACCACCCGGGCCTGCCCCGCACCCTCGGGATCGTCGACTGGGACGACGTGGCGTCGTGGGACTGCGAGTTGGCCATCGCGACCATCGCGCGGTTGCTGCAGCACGGCAGCACGGAGGTTCCGCAGTACGACATCTCCCAGTCGAAGCGCGTCGGGTCCAGGGTTCTCGACATGGGCGATGCGCGGGTCCTGATGGCCGAGGGGATCTTTGCGCCCCCGCTGCTGGCGGCCGCACGTGGAGCCGGACTCCCCGTCGAGGCACTGTGGCTGGCACGCCACCGTTCCACCAACTTCGCCCGCCGACTCGTGAGGGACCTCAGGGAGAAGCGCAAGACGCCGGCAGTGCTGGTACGCCGTGGCATCGCCATCCATCGCAGCGAGCCGCAGCTCACCCGCGACGCCCTGGCCGCCGGCTTCCGCCCCGCAGGCATGCGTGAGGCGACGCGCATCGTCGCCGAGCTGGCCGGCCAGAAGCGCACCGCGGGCTCACCCCGCACATCAGCGACCATCGGTTAACCCTCGCCACGACGGGCACTGGGCACCACAATTTGTTTCCTGAGTAGCCCCGCGACGAAGGAGCAGGGCGTATCGAAGGAACTCCCGCACCTCACCAGCCCTTCGTTACCCCGCCATTCGTCCCTCATGCACGGCGCTCAGGGAACAGAGAAAGTCGACTCCTGAGTAGCCGTCACAGGGCAGCAGACCCGGGGAGAGTTCACTCCGTCGCGATGGGTGCCCAGCTCGGGCCAGTCGCACCCAGAGCCTCGTCGAGCTTGGTGAACAGCGGTGTCGGCTTCTCCAGCGGGGTGCCGGCCACAATCATCCGGGGTGCCCAGCGCGCCTGCTCCGACGCGTAGTCACCCTGCAGGATCGGGTACGTGAGGTCGCCGTCGGTGACCTCCACCAGCTCCGGCTGCGCGGCCCAAACACCCTCGCCACCCAGCGCCTCAAAGATCTTCTGCGCGGAGTGCGGCAGGAACGGGGTCAGCAGGGTGTTGCAGTCGCTGATGGCCTGCAGCGCAACGTGCAGCACGGTGTCGCGTCGCTCGGGGTCCTCCTTGAGCTTCCAGGGCTCCTGGTCGCTGAGGTACTTGTTGGCCAGGCCGACGATGCGCATGGCCTCGGTGATGCCGGCCTTGAACCGGCGGGCGGCGATGTGGTCGCCGACGGTGACGAAGGCGTTCGACGATGCGTCGAGCAGTTGGCCGTCCTCGAAGGTCAGTTCCCCACGCTCCGGGATGACGCCCACCTGCTTGTGCGCCATGGAGAGGGAACGGTTCACGAGGTTGCCCCACTCGTTGGCGAGCTCGTAGTTGATGCGACGGATGAACTCGTCCCACGTGAAGTCGGTGTCCTGGTTTTCCGGTCCCGCCACGGCGATGTAGAACCGCAGCGCATCGGGACCGAACTCCTTGAGGAAGTCTCCCACGAAGATCGAGGCGCCGCGGGAGGTGGCGACCTTGGAGCCCTTCATGGTGAGGAACTCGCTGGAGACCACCTCGGTGGGCAGTTGCAGTTCACCCAGGGCCTCGTGCACTTCGCCACCGACGGCGCCCTGGCCGTTGGCGCCCAGCATGATGCCGGGCCAGATGACGGAGTGGAAGACGATGTTGTCCTTGCCCATGAAGTAGTAGGACTCGGCCGTCTCGGAGTTCCAGAATGTGCGCCACGACTCGGGGTCACCGTTGCGCCTGGCCCATTCGATC
>JBDSRF010000213.1:0-7051 GCA_039929445.1 Arachnia sp.
ACGCCGGGGTATCACAGCGTGAATGGCCGCAAGTGGTTCACCACGTGTGAGTCGTATTCGGTGACGTGGCGCTGCACCACGGAGATCTGGGCCACCCAGGTCACCCATGCCGGTGGGAAGTTCGTGAAGGCCACCGGTTGGTTCTTCAACAACCTCACGTACCTGCCGTCGGCGCGGGCCGCGTGGGCCAAGAATCCGCTGGGTCACACGGGTGAGTGGGTCAGTTCGGAGGGTCGTCATTGGCGCACCGAGTGTGACACCGCCGCCACGGGTCGCAATGGCTGCCGCAGCTACCTCAGGGCGACGGTGGTGGAGTCCACCAGGGCCTCCAACGGGACCTGGCGCTACGCCATGGCCAACAAGTGGGTCTTCAACAACATCGTGCTGTTCTCCTGAAATCAGGGCAACACGCAGAACGGGGCGGGTCCGGCAGCAGCCGGGCCCGCCCCTTGCGTGTGCCCGCGGCTCAGGCGTCGATCGGCTGACCGTCGCGGAGGATCGCGGCCCATCGGCCCGGGTCGGCGGAGGTGCCGCGGACGTCGCAGCGTCGCAGGTCCTCCACCGCCACCAGTTCCACGGCGTGCCGCAGGTCGGGGGAGCGTTGGCCGTCGGGCTGGGCGAAGGCCACCTCGCAGTCGCGCAGGCTGACGTCCGACACGTGCTCCACGTGGAAGCCGCTGGTGGTGTGCGGGACGACGTCGTTCGCCAGGTTCGGGCGCAGGTCCCAGAAGCCGCCGGGGCGACCGCTCCACCGATCGATCTCCAGGCGCACGCCGTCGAACACCAGGCCGCTCACGCAGCCGGGGTTGTCGGAATGGACCACCACCCCTCCCTCGCTGCGGGCCAGAATGTTGCGGAAGCGGATGTTGCGCACCGTGCCGCTGGCCGCCCTGAACGGGGCCACCGACACGTGGATGGGCTCGCCCTGACCCCACCAGACGCGGTCGAAGAACCGGGTCTCGACCACGATGTCGCTGAAGAGGACGTTGCTGACGTCGGTGCCATCCACCATCTGGACAGTGATGCCGCGATTGGTGCCGGAGATCACGCAGGCACTGAACACCACGTTGCGGATGGGCGACGCCGTCTCGGAGCCGATGCACAGGGCACTGGAGGTGCTGACGATCGTGCAGTTGGTCACCACCACGTCCTCGCAGTTGCCGTACTGGGTGGATTCCCGGCACGTCTTGAGGCAGATGCCGTCGTCGCCCGTCACGATGTCGCAGCCGCTGATGTTGACCCGCTGGCAGGAGTCGATGTCGATGCCGTCAGAGTTCGGCAGCTTCGTGTCGTTGCGGATGCTGATGTCGTGGATCTGCACACCCCGGCAGCCGGAGGCCCGGACGGTCCAGTAGGCGCCGTCGCGGATGACCACGTCGCGGATGACGACGCGCTCGCAGTCGATGAGGTAGATCGTGTAGGGCCGCACCTTCTCCATCTCGTAGGAGTGGCCGTTGTCAGAGATGACGAAGTGCCGGCCGCCGCCGTCGATGGTGCCCCCACCCGTGATGGAGACGCATGACTCGCCCTTGGCCGTGATCAGCATGGTGCTGAAGTCGGTGTCCTGCCCCGGCAGTCCCGCCAGTCCCGAGGTCTGGCGCCGCAGCGTATAGGCGTCGTCGTGGGGGCTGGCGGCCAGAGTTGCGCCCGACTCGACGTGGAGATCCACGAACGAGCGCAGCAGGATGGTGCCGCTCAGGTAGGTTCTGCCGGCGGGCAGGACAACCCGCCCGCCACCGTTGTTGGCGCAGGCGTCAATGGCCCGCTGGATGGCTGGCGCGTCGTCGGTGACACCGTCACCGGTGGCTCCGAAGTGTGTGATGTCAAAGTGCATGATGCATCTTTCCTTGATTGTCATCCGACGTGGACGGTGCCGTCGGCCAGGTGGTCCGTCTCGATCAGTGGGCGAGCATCCTGGCGTAGTGGGAGGCCACCACCGTGGCGCCCTTCTTGGCGTAGAGGGCGTAGTCATCGTTGGTTTGGGCATCCTCCGCGGGATACAGTTCGGCAGCCCAGTCCCACAGCATGAAGCCGCCCACCCACGGCCGGCGCGCGCAGGCGGTGAACATCTCGTCGAGCCAGGACGCCTGCGCCTCCTCGCTCGGCGCACCCTGCAACGTCCAGTCGTTGGGGCGCTGTGGGGAGCCCACCCGGCTGGGGCACCCGGTCTCCATGAACAGGAACGGCTTGCCGTGATGGCGCACCACGGCCTCGATGCGGTCGAGGTGCTCCTCCCACGTGCCGGTGGGGTAGTACCCGCTGGAGGAGATGACATCGACGGCGTCCCACCACGTCACCCGGTCCTCCTGGTACTTGTCGCAGTTGTAGGTGATGAGGCCGCCGTAAATGGCGCGGACGTCATCGATGAGGGCACGCCAGTGCGACTCCTGGGCGTCGGCCCGCACCATTTCGCATCCGATGCACAACATCTCGGCGCCGATTTCGGCGGCCAGTTTCGCGTGGTGGAGGATGAAGTCGCGGTAGCTGGCGAACCACTGCGACCACGTCGGCTCGCCGGGAACATCCACGTCGAAGAAGCCGATGTGGGCGCGCCACGTGCCCTCAGCCACGTTGACCACGGGCTTGAGGCAGATCTTCAGCCCCAGTTCGCGGGCAAGGGCGGCGGCGGCCCGGATCTCGTCGTCGGTGACCGTGGGTGCCTCCGTGAACGGGATATCCGTCGACTGGGCGGTGGCTTGCAGCGCGGCGAAGGCCAGGGTCACCCAGTTGACGTTGAGTTCGGTCATGGCGGTCATCGACTCCCTTGCGGCCGGGGTGTCCCAGGTGCCTCGTTCACCCACCCATCCCCACGTCATGCCGCCCACGGGCACGTCCCAGCCCTCGACCTTGTTGGTTGTCGTCACGGTGTGTGTCCTTTCGGGGGTACTTCGACGCGATAACGCACCTCGTCGGGTTCACGGCGTCGTTGCGACACGGCCGCCAGAATGTCCGGGTGCGCGGAGGTTCCGTGCAACCCGTCGATGATGAGCCCGTCGACATCGACGGCCTCCACGGCGTGGGCGAACTCCTCGGGGTGGGAGGCCCACACCACCTCGCAGTTGCGCAAGGTCACGTCCGCGGCAGTGTCGATGAGGAAGCCGGAGACGGGGTGCGAGTGGATCTCGGGGCCGTTGCTGGTGGGGCGCCGGTCGTGCTCGGCGCCCGGCCAGCCGGACCAGCGGTCGAGTTCGACGCGGACGCCGTCGAGGAGCACGCCCGCGAGTAGGCCCGGCGCGTCGGCCATGATGTGTACGCCGTTCTCGCTGCGGGCCAGGATGTTGCGGAAGCGGATGTTGCGCGCCCTGCCCACGCGCTCGTGCCAGGCACCGACGTTCACGTAAATGGGTTCCCCGTGACCCCACCACGGGCGGTCGAAGTGACGGGTCTCCACGATGCAGTCGGAGAAGAGAATGTTCTCGAAGTTGCCCTCCTGCCCGAGGTTGACGGCCAGCCCACGGTGCGAGGAACGAACAACGCAGTTCGACACGACGACGTTGCGGATGTCAGCCACGGCGTCGACGCCGACGACCACCGCGCTGGAGGTGGACTGCAGTGTGCAGTTGGTGATCGTGACGTCACTGGTGATCCCGAGATCGGGGAACTCCTCGCACGTCTTCAGCGAGATGGCGTCGTCGCCGCAGGAGATCTCGCAGTCGCTGATGCGGACCCTGCGGCAGCGGTCCAGGTCGATGCCGTCCGCGTTGGGGTACTTGAGGTCCGAGTCGATGGTGATGGCGTGGATGACCACGTCCTCGCATCCGGACAGCCGGAGGCACCAGAGGGCGGCGTCCGTGAATCGCACGTCGCGCACGTGCACACGGCTGCAGCCGATGAGGAAGACGGTGAAGGGGCGCTGGTTGGGGCAGCGGTGGATCGTTGCCGCCTCCTCGGTGATGAAGTGGCGACCGGCGCCGTCGACCCGGCCGCCGCCGGTGATGGCGACGTCGCTCGCGTCGCGGGCGGTGATGAGGGCCAGCGCCAGGGCATTGGCGGGGTCGACCACGCCCTGCGACAGCGCCCCCACCTCCAGCCGGGTCGTGTAGTGATCCGGGTCGCCGGATCCCGCCAGCACCGCCCCACGCTCGACGTGCAACTCCACGTGGGAGCGCAGTTCGAGAGAGCCGGTCAGCCACGTGGCGCCGGCTGGGACGAGCACGCGACCCCCTCCCGCGTCATGGCAGGCGTCGATGGCGGACTGGATCGCCGGGGCGTCGTTGGTGGCGCCGTCACCGACGGCGCCGTGGTCGCGGATGTCAAAGACCATCTCGGTGCTCCTGAAGGGCAAGGAGGAAAAAACAGGTGGGTGCTGTGTCAGCGGGTGGCGTGCGCGATGCTGCGCATGAGCGTGGGGGAGCCGGGCGAACGGACGGCTCGAGTGGAGGAGGCGCGGGGCGCCAGCTCGCTCTGCAGCACCAGTGCAGCGCCACCGATGGCAGCCGCCTCGGCGGCGTGCAGGGAGATGGTGACATCGATGGGATGGGCGGTGCGCGCGAAGAAGGAGCGGTCCAGCTGTTCGCGGATGGCCGGCACGTACAGGGACCCTGCCTGCGCGAAGGCCGGCCCTGTCAGCACGATCCTGTCGAGGTCCATGATGTTGGCAAGCGCCTGCGCGGCAAGCGCCACGTAGCGGGCGGAGCGGTGCAGGATCTCCGTGGCCCGCTCGTCGCCGGCGAGTGCGAGACGTGTGAGGGCGGCGAAGTCTTTGTCGTGGCCGGTTCCGGGCAGTTCGACGCCCGCGGCCCTGGCCTGGGCCACGACCACTTCGGGACCTGCCAGCGCTTCCACGCACCCGCGGCCCCCGCACCAGCACTCGGGACCGTCGAGCTCCACGCAGATGTGCCCCACTTCTCCCGTGTTGCTGCTCGCCCCCCGGTACAGGTCGCCACGGACCATGAGGCCGGAGCCCAGGCCCACGCCCATGTACAGCGCCGCGAAGCAGGTGCTGCTGCCGCGGGTTCCGGACCAGTACTCGCCCACGGCGGCGGCGGTGGCGTCGTTTTCCAGCATTACCGGGAGTCCGGTGGCGCGCTGCAGGGCGTCCGCGAGTGGGAACTCGCTCCAGGCGGCCATGGTGGGGCGGGTCAGGGCCATGCCGAGGGAGTTGGTCAGCGGGCCGGGGGAGACCATCCCAATGCCCACGAGCCGGTCCGGGTCCACGCCGACGGATTCGATGAGGGAGGTGAGGTCCAGGGTGATGCGCTCCACCACGCGGGAGGGATCGGCGGTCTCGGCGCCGGTGTGGCGCCACCGGCCGACGACCGCGCCGCCGAGGTTGGAGAGCACGTACGTGATGCCGGACTGCTCCAGGTGGACGCCGATGGCGTAGCGAGCGTCCGGGTCCAGTTCCAGAAGCACAGCCGGCTTGCCGCCCGTCGACTCGGCACGTCCGGCTTCCACCACCATGCCCTCGTCGATGAGTTTCCGGACCACGATGGACACAGTGGCCCCCGTGAGGCCGGTGCGGCGCGCGAGGTCGACGCGGCTGATCCTGCCGGCACCCCTGATGACGTCAAGGAGGGCCGCCTGCGTGGACAGGTGCGAAACCCTCGGTCCGACGGCGTTGTTCATGTTTCCTCCAGTCCCGTGGGATCGCCACATGGTAACAGTTTGGCAACGGTCCCTCGATGATGTTCGCTGGCGTCTTGACTTACTTTAGTCGATGATCTAAGAATGTTCTACAGGGGAAATCGTCCACGGTGGACGCAACATCCTTCCAGTGGACGATCAGGTCCATTTCCGTCGAGAGGAAACACAGATGTCCCACTCACGTCGCATCCGGATCGCAGCCGCTGCTGCATCCGTCGCACTGCTGGCCATGGCCGGCTGTTCAGGCGGAGACGCCACGCCGGAACCCGGCTCGACAACCTCCGGCGCGGAGGCTCCGTCGGGCGAGATCCTCGTCCTCACGAACCGCACCGACATCGTCGACACGACCTTCCAGGACTACAAGAAGACCTTTGAGGCGAAGTACCCCGACGTCAAGGTCAAGTTCGAGGCGCTCACCGACTACGCCGGCGAGGTGAAGACCCGCATGAGCACCAAGGAGTACGGCGACGTCCTCCTCATTCCCAGCACTGTGGAGCAGGCGGACTATCCCGACTTCTTCGAGCCGCTCGGCACCACTGAGGAACTCGGCAAGACGTACCGCTTCATCAACGAGGCGGCCCTGGACGGCACCGTCTACGGCATCGCCACGTTCGGCAACGCCAATGGCATGGTCTACAACAAGGACGTGTTCAAGGCTGCGGGAATCACGGAAATGCCCAAGACCAGCGAGGAGTTCATGGCAGACCTCCAGGCAGTCAAGGACAAGACCGACGCCATCCCGTTGTACACCAACTACAAGGACGGGTGGCCGCTCGGCTGGCCCCAGAGCCTCATGGGCTCGGTGTCCGGTGATGCGGATGCGCTCGTGAAGATGGCCGACGACAAGTCCCCCTGGGATGACGGCAAGGAGAAGGCCACCCTCGACTCCATGCTGTTCGACGTCGTCAAGGCTGGTCTCACGGAGCAGGATCCCACCACCACCAACTGGGAGAACTCCAAGAACCTGATCGCCACAGGCAAGATCGCCGTCATGCCTCTCGGGACGTGGGCTCTTGCACAGATGCAGGAAGCCGCCACCAAGGCGGGCACGGATCCCAAGTCGATCGGCTACATGCCTCCCCCCGTCCAGGTGGATGGCACGTTCGTCTCGCCGATCGGCGGGGACTACAAGATGGCCATCAACATCAACTCCGAGCACAAGGCGGCCGCCAGGGCGTGGATTGACTGGATGGGCAATGAGTCGGGCTACAGCGACGAGGTCGGGGGGCTCTCCCCCCTCATCGATGCCCCGGCTCCGCCAGCTCTGAAGGAGTTCGAGGCCACTGGGGTCAAGTACCTGGAGATGACGCCTGCACCCAAGCTGTCCACGGTGGACAACAAGGCCGAGATCGGCCTCAGCAGCCCCGACTACTACCGGGAGCTCGTCGACGCCGCCCGCGGCGCCTCCGGCAAGTCCAAGGAGGACATCTTCAAGTCACTCAACGAGAAGTGGGGCGCAGCCGTC
>JBDSRF010000214.1:0-8293 GCA_039929445.1 Arachnia sp.
GTCGTGGGCCAGGTCAGCGAAGCCGGCCACCGAAAGCCTCTCGGGCAAGCCGCCGAAGCGGTAGCGAAGGTCCAGCACCGGGCGTTGGTTGCCGCCCCCATCGCCGTACTGGGCGGGGAAAGTGGTACTGGTGAGCCGGCCCAACGGGTCGTAGCCGTAATCGAGGGCGAACGGCTTATGTGGGGTGGCGTCCATGGTGACGGTGACAGAGGTGAGCCCAAAGATGGGGTCGTAGCCGTAGGTTTGCGTGGACACACCGGCACAGCGCTCCCGGACAACGCGGCGCAGGTCACCGGTGGCTGCATACGTGTAGCTGACGTCAGGGCACGCCACCACGGGGTGGTCGACGTCGCGGAAGCCGGCGGTGGAGAACTGAACGTTCTGCAGGCGGTTCAGCGGGTCGTTGAAGTCGAACCGGACCTGTACCCCTCGAGAGTCCTCACGGCCGACCGGGTTCGAACGGCTGTCGTAGGTGAACCGGTCGCTCCAGTGTTCGACCACCCCGCCGACGTCCTCGACGATCCCTGCCCCGCGCTCGGGCAGCAGCTGGCGGATGAGACGCCCCAGCGAGTCGTAGCGGAATTTTCGCTGCTGAGCCGGCATACCGGCTGCGTTCAGGTCGATGCCGGTGACGTTCCCGAGCGCGTTGTAGCTGTAGCTAGTGTTCAGCGCGCCTGTCGGGATGACTGTTCCTGGGCCATCGGGGGCCGGGGCGATGACCTGCTTGGGCCGCTGTAGGCCGTCGACAGACATCCACTGCTCGGTGCCGTCGGCGCCAACGACCCGCACGGTGGGGTAGACGTAGTCGAAGAAGTCCAGGACCTTGTTCGCTGGCTGATCTGCCTCGTTGTAGTGCCAGCGGGTGATCTCGCCGTCGAAGCTTAGACGGCCGAGTGGACGGTCGAGCTGGTCGAGCTCGACGCTGTCCCAGGAGGGAATGTCCCCGTCACGGTGCGGGGTGCAGACGGCTCGGAGCCGGTCCCGGAAGTCGTATTGGTACGCGGTGGTGACATCGCCGCCGGGCTGCTGACTGCGGACGGTGGCCATCCGGCCGCGGCCGTCGAAGGTTGTCGTGAGTTTGGCTGCGTCGCCGGCGCCGCCTGGCGTCGTAGTCGTCGCCCTGGTCATGTTCGAGTCGTCGTGGAAGACCCGGATCCCGGAGCCGGTGGCCGGGGACGTCATGGAGGTGAGCCTTCCCGCCGGGTCGTAACCGTACAGTGCCGCTTGGCCGTTCGCATCGGTGAGATGGGACGGCTGCCCCCCGTAGGTCCACTTGACGACCCGGCTGACCGCCATCAGCGGAGAGTGGGACGCCTTGCCTGTTAGCCAGGTCGTCTCGGGGGCTAGGAACCGTGACGCGGACGCGTACTCGTAGGCGACGCGCCCGGGTCCAACGTCGATGGTGAGCAGGTTGCCGCCGATGTCGTAGCTTCTGGTCTCGATGGCGGGGTCGAGGTGGGCGTCCGCGTTGGCGTAGCGAAGCGAGGTGGTCATGTTGCCGCGCCACTTCGTTGCCGGGACGGAGCTGGGGCTCGCCGGGTCAAATCGGTCGTCGAAACCGGTGATCCCAGGAGCGGGCCCCAGTTCGGTCTGGTCGTACTCGTACTCGGTCAAGGAGGCGACCTTGGCGATGTACGGGCCGAACGGGTCGAACGGCTCGAACACCCGGACCGACTTCGGCAGGTTCCGCAAGTTGCGCTGAAGGTAGTTGACCTCGGTGACGTATTCGGTCTGGACGCGGCGCAGCACTCGGCGTGGTGGCGCGAGCGGACTGAGGCCGTACTCCCACTGGTCAACCAGGGTGGGCTCGGTCGAGTGCTCGCCATAGGCGAACGTGGTCTTGGCGAGGTGGCCGGCGTCGTCAATCACGTGCACGTCCGCCATCCGTGGAGCCCCCTCCGCCCCGACCGTCCAGCTGTGCACGTGGGTTCGTTGAAGCTCTTTTCCGCCGGGGTCGATGACGATCAGCTCCTTGAGCAGGCCTGCCGCGTCAACCTCCTGCACCGTCTTGGCGTTGTCGGGCCATGTCACCTCGCTGCGGGTTCCGGTATTGGTGCGGGCGACGGAGAACCTGGTCACCAACGGCGGCCCGTCCAAACCATCCCAGGTCTGAGAGAAGGTGGTGTAGGTGGGTACGTCGTCCTGCCCGGGCCCTGGGGAGTCGGGGTAGTTGTAGTCGCGCTCCGACGACACCAGGCCAGGAACGATGACGGCGGGGCCGCTGGAGCCGCCGCTGCTCAGCGTCATTCCGCGGCACCTCTGGACCCGCTTCAGCATCCCGTAGCTGCTGTAGCTTTCCGCGGGAAGCCAGTACCCGGTCTGGGTTGCTGGGTAGTAGAGGCCGGTGATGATCGAGCTCAGCCCCGGCTGCTCGTGGACGGGGTGGAGGAAAGAAGTCGCTAGAGGCTTTCGGCCCAGGTTGAGGACCATCAAATCGGTGTCGGTCTGAGCGGTACCCCAGTCCTGGTTCGGCGCCGGTCCGGTGACCTTGGTTAGCAACATCTCGCCGTTGGGAGACTCCCGGTAGTGGAACTTGATGACGCGGCCACAGGTGTCAATAATCCTGCTCAGCTTGTTCGATTGGGCGTCGTGCTCGACCGTGATCGTGTTGCCGTTGCGGTCGGTGAGGCGGGTGGCGTTCGCTTTCCCGCGGGTGCCGAAGTCAAAGTCGACCCTGGTACCGTCGGTTCTGATGAGCCACCCGGACACGAGGAAAGGCAAGGTTCGCATCGGGCCGGAGAAGCCCCACCGGGCCTGGTATCGGATGTCGCTGCCGTCGGTGGTGTGCGCGGTGACGTAAAGCTCGTTTCCCACGTCCTGCTGACCGTCGTTGACGAACGGGCGGCGTGTCCCGTCCGGCTCGACCACCATTGCGGAGCCAGCGCCGAGCGAAACGAGCTGCCCGAGATGTAGCGACCAGCCGGGGGCGGGCCAGTCGTCGTCGATGTCGAAAACCATACGGTGGGCGCCGGGCTGACCGAGGCGCTGCCAAACCCTGGAGTTGTAAACCAGGTCGAGGGCCAGCGACATGTCGCCGCGGCCCGGATAGTGAGCTACAGGGGCGACGAAGGTGAAGTTACTGCTACCCACCTCGGCGGTGAGGCGCAGCACCTCCCGGTGGAATGCCAGATCAGTCCACTGCTCGGCTTGTCGGAGGGCCGCCCGGAAGGGGGTGCTGCCACGTGACGAGGCCGGCTTGACCGCTTCCGCTGCGTCTTCGCCGTCTGTTGAGTCCCATTGGATTCGCACGCGAAACCCCCGAGAAATTCACCCGATCCCGACAGTCTAGACAGAACCCGAGCACTTGGCAATCGGACGACTTGACTCATCTAAAACGTCCGGGAAGCTTCACGCGTGCCTCAGTTAACTATGTCCGCGAGGCGGTGGGGTGTTCTCTGGCCTGATGAGCAGGGAGTTGTCGATGGCTGCGCGCCGCGAGATCACCAAGAAGTTCGCCCGTCTCTACGCCCAGGCGGGCAAGGCGGAGAAGGGCCGGTTGCTCGATGCGCTGGTCGAAGCCACAGGATGGGCCAGAGATCACGCCCGCCGGGCGATCCGGCAGGCGGCGGCGCGTCGTGGGCCCATCCACGTCCAGCAGCGCCGGCCCCGGCCGCGGAAATACTCCTACGACGCGCTGGTGGTACTCCAGGAGGTTGTGGCGGCTCTCGAGTCAGCCGTGTGGGAAGTAACCTTGCCTCGATCATGACCGACACGCTGGAGCGCCTCGTCAGGTTCAAGGAACTCGGCAAGGTTGCCCAGCGGGTCAGCCCTGAAGTGCTGCAGGAGCTGGCGTCGATGTCTGCTGCCACGATCGACCGGTACCTGAGGCCTCACCGGGACGCCGCGTGGCCCGAAGCGCTCACGGGTACCAAACCCAGCCACATCCTGCGCGCCTCGATCCAGGTCCGCACCTGCATGGATGAGGCACCGACGGTGCCGGGGTTCTACGAACTCGACACCGTCGCCCACTGCGGACACACCCTCAAAGGCGACTTCCTCTGGACGCTGGATTCCACCGACCCCCTCACCGGGTGGACGATGCTGCGTACCGTGAAGAACAAGGCCTTCGTCAACGTCCACGCCGGTCTGGAATGGGTAGCCAGGAACACTCCGGTTCCGATCGCCGGGATGGATTTCGACAACGGATCAGAGTTCATGAACTGGTCGGTGATCGCGTGGTGCGACAACCACGACATCCCTGTCACCCGGGGCCGGCCCTACCACCACAACGACAACGCCCACGTCGAGCAACGCAACGGTGACTGGGTACGCAAGCACGCGTTTCGCTACCGCTACGAAACCGACGCCGCGATGCGGCTCCTCAACGACCTCTGGGGGCTTGTCATGCAACGCAAGAACCACCTGCTGCCGTGCGTGAAGGCCATCGGCTGGGCCACCACACCCTCTGGCCGTCGGAAACGCGTCTACGACGAGCCCCACACTCCCTACGCCCGGTTGATGGTCGCCGGGGTACTTGACGAGAAGACCCGTACCCGCCTCGAGAGCGTCCACGCCTCGCTGAACCCGGCCCGTCTGACCCGGCGCATCAACCACATCCAGCAGCAACTCATCGAACTCGCCTCAGCCCGCACCCTGGGCACCCGCCCCGCCGCCTGAGCTTTCCCGGACGTTTTAGGTGAGGCACGCGCTCACTTCATCCGGACACCTTGACATGAGGCAAGACGTCCGGTTGCAGACTCCTCCCCGACGCCACGGTTGAGTGGCCCAGTGGGAACGCACGTCGATCGGGGCACGTCCCCGTGGGCGGCTCCTGGGCGGCGGCAAACGCTGGCCTAATGCCCGCGGTGAGGGGAGTCCAACGCCGATGAGCAGCCTCCGGAGCCTGTGGCTCTTCCTGTCTGTGAACCCCGCGGGCGATGCGGCGGTGCAAGAACGCGAACGACGACGAAACCCCGAGTTGTACTTCAGGCCCCCCAAATGGCGAACACTCACCGACACCGAAAAGACGGAACTACTCACCGCCCCCGCGGCGGAGTTGCCGAGCCTGATTGGACGGCTCCAACACGATCGGGTGTCCTCGAAGGTGATCGGCGAAACGCTGGGGCACGCCCCCGCCTGGATGTCGAAACATCACCCCCGACCCGGATGGGGCACAAAGAGCGTGGAGGAATCAAACGCCTGCGCCGCGCCGTGCGACTCGCCAGAACACGAGGTAGTCCCCGAACTCAGATAACTTCCCCGGCTGCCTTGAACGAATGAGCCCACCGCGTCGAGGAATCGGAATCATCTGGTGCTGTATATGGCAAGACGGGACGCGCTTGACTCCATGACTGCATCCACCTCATCAAGATCCACCAGGATCCTGCGCCCCATGCGGTACCGGTTGAGCGTCCCGTCACTTACCCGTCGACGAATTGTTTTGGGATGGCAGCAGACATACTCGGCAGCCTCCTGCATCGCCGCCCATCTCCGAACACGCTTCGACGTCACCGCTACGTCTCTCATTGCTGCCCTCTCCATCCGACATTTCCCGAGACACGGACCAGCACCCCGCAGTGCGCTGATCGGGCGACGGGACTGAGGCGGCGTCCATACGCATCGCCTCGACATGATTCGACTGCTGCACACGATCTCAAACTGTCCATGTAGGTAGATGGCCCACCGAGACGGCGGTGTAGCGCAGTCCAAGGACAAACTTCTACCGGATTCACCGCTCGACATCGAAGAACTCCGTGGACCACCCGGGTACACCATCGAGATCCACGACCGGCAGACCGACGCCGCATCATTGACAGCCCGGCGCTGGTGAGCAAATCAGCCCTCAGAACAGGGCATCGTGGGAGCACAGGGGCCAAGGAGAGCTCGCCATACTTCACTCTGGAAGGGAGCCTGCTACCGCTGGCAGGGCATCATCACGGTCGTGGCGATCCGACCCGAAAAAACCCGAGTCATGCATGAGTCATGCAAGGTCCCGGCAGGGCCGAACCAATGTACATCTGACAAGGAGAAAAACCTTGTCGGGCTGACAGGATTTGAACCTGCGACCCCCTGACCCCCAGTCAGGTGCGCTACCAAGCTGCGCTACAGCCCGCCGCTGTCGTGTGACAACTTGAGTAGCTTAGCGACTCCTGGCCGTCTTGGCACATCGAGAGTTGCAGCGGCCCATCACGCAGTATCCCGGGGCTCCTCGCCCACCACCGAGAAGAGCATGGCGGTGAACTGGCCGTCGCGTTCCACTGCTTCCCGGCGGAGCCGGAGGCGACGCGGCAGAAGGGGTGCACCCGCGCCGAGGATGACGGGAGTGACGTGGATCCAGACCTTGTCCAGCAGGCCGGCGTCGGCGAACTGGCCTGCGACATCGCCGCCTCCCATGACCCAGACGTCGCGCTCCCCCGCCGCTTCCAGCAGCAGGGGATGGAGGTCGCGCACATCCCCCTCGAAGCTTTGCAGGCCGCCGGGGAGGTCGAGTTCGCGGTGGGTGAGGACCCAGCAGGGGATGTCGAAGTCCCAGGTGAACGGCAAACCCTTGCGACGGGAGTCCTCGCGAATCCACTCCAGCGTGTTGACGCCGGTGACGACGGCGCCCACGCCTGCGAAGAAGGTGTCAAAGTTCAGCGTGATGGGGTCGTCGCTGCCCGCTGGTTCGATGTCCGCGTCAGGAGTCCTGAACAGCCAAGACAGGCTGGCATCGTCGTCGGCGATGAAACCGTCGAGGCTGGTGGCCGTGCAGTAGATGGTGCTCATCCGTCCACCCTGCCACCCGTCCCCGACAAAGTCAGCGAATCAGGACCGGTCCTTGTGCTTCTCGCGGGCACGAACCTGGACGTTGACCGGGGACCCGACGAAACCGAACTCCTCGCGGAGGCGACGCTCCACGAACCGGATGTAGCCGTCGTCGAGCTTGCCACTGGTGAAGAGCACGAAGGTGGGCGGGCAGTTCTGCGCCTGCGTCCCGAACAGCACGCGCGGCTGCTTGCCGCCGCGCACAGGGTGCGGGTGGGACGCCGACATGCGCCCCAGGAAGGCGTTGAGTTTGCCGGTGGACACGCGTGTCTCCCAGCCCTCGGCGGCCAATTCGACAGCCTTGCTGAGCTTGTCGACGTTGCGGCCCGTCAGCGCGGAGATGTTCACGGTGGGCGCCCAGGTGAACTGCACCATGTCGCGCTCGATCTCGCGGTCGAGGTAGCGGCGACGCTCCTCGTCGGTGAGGTCCCACTTGTTGAAGGCAATCAACAGGGCACGTCCAGCCTCCTCCACGGAGGTGAGGATGCGCAGGTCTTGCTCGCTCAGCGGCTCGCTGGCGTCGACCACGACGACACAGACCTCGGCCCGGTCGATGGCCCCGTGCGTCCGCAGGCTGGCGTAGTACTCGTGACCGGTCGCCTCCTTCACCCGGCGGCGGATGCCTGCGGTGTCGATGAAGCGGTAGATCTCGCCGTCCACCTCGACCAGCTCGTCGACGGGGTCGACGGTGGTGCCGGCCACGTTGTCGACGACCACGCGCTGCTGCTTGGCCACCTTGTTGAGCAGGCTCGACTTGCCGACGTTGGGCTTGCCGACGATCGCGACCCGGCGCGGGCCGCGCTCGACGACCTCACGCTCTCTGGGCGCCTCGGGCAGGGCCTGGAGGATCGCGTCCAGCAGGTCACCGCTGCCGCGGCCGTGGAGCGCGGAGACCGCGTACGGCTCCCCCAGCCCCAGGTTCCACATGCTGGCGGCCTCAGCCTCGGAGCGCTGGTCGTCCACCTTGTTGGCGGCGAGCACCACCGGCTTCTGGCTGCGACGCAGCACCTGCACGACCATCTCGTCGATGTCCTGGGTGCCCACGGTCGCGTCGACCACGAAGAGCACGGCGTCACAGGCGGCGATCGCCAGCTCGGCCTGCTCGGCGATCTGGGCGGCCATGCCCTTGGCGTCGGGAGCCCAGCCCCCGGTGTCGACCAGGACGAACTCCCGGCCGTTCCAGTTGGCGTCGTAGGACACGCGGTCGCGCGTGACGCCAGGAACGTCCTGGACCACGGCCTCGCGGCGTCCGAGAATGCGGTTGACGAGCGTGGACTTGCCCACGTTCGGTCGCCCCACAACGGCCACGACGGGCATGATGCGCGTCTCGTCGGTGGCAGAGTCAGTCATGATTCACCTAATCGATCTTTGAAGTTCAGCCCCGAGCAGGGGTCAGGTCGGGCCGGGTTTGGCTTTGGGGGGCCCCGGTAAGGGTAGTCCAGTCAGCGCCTGCGCGGCGATCACATGATCAGCGAGATGCCGGCGCACCTCTTCGGTGAGCTCGGCAACCACGGTCTTGCGTCGCGGCCAGTCGGAGCGCGGGAGGTGC
>JBDSRF010000215.1:0-5354 GCA_039929445.1 Arachnia sp.
CGAGTGGCCACCAGAGAAGTGTCGTCGGGCTCCACCTGCGACAGGCGGGTGATGGCATCGTCGGCGACGGCGGTTTTGATGGTCTCGGAGGACCAGCGGCGGTGCACGATGGCTGGCCCGATCCGCACGGCGAACGCCTTGGCCTTCCTGGCGGAGGCAACGAGCGCGTCCAGTTGCTCACCGACCTCGGGGCGTGCCCAGTCCAGCACGGGGCCCTCGGGCAGGTACGCCAGCGAACGCTTCAGCTTCGGCAGCTGCCGGTACAGGACCAGTCCCGCACCGATCAGCTGGTCGCCCGAGAACCAGCCGAGCGACTCGCCCCGCCATTCCTTCTTCACGGCTGCCCACGCGGGAGTCTGCAGGAAACTTGCGGCCCCACGCTCGGTGATGAAGGCGAGGTGGTCCTCGGCGGAAATGGGTCTGACCGTGATGCTCACGGTGCCCAACCTATCGTGCCGCGCATCGCCGTCCCCGGTCATCGGATCAGCGTTCGATGGCGTCCACCTCCGCGGTGCGGTCGATGACGATGTCCTCGATCGTCTCGTTGATCCGCATGCCGTAGAACGAGCGGTGCACGAAGAACGCGGAGATGAGGAAGAACACGACGGCGAGAATGCCCGTCAGCATCCGGCCGCTCGTGGCCGTGAGTTCCACGGCGAGGGCGACCGCCAGTAGCCCGAAGAGCGTCGTGAACTTGATGACGGGGTTCAGGGCGACGCTGGAGGTGTCCTTGTACGGGTCGCCGACGGTGTCGCCCACGATGGTGGCCTCGTGCAGGGCTGTGCCCTTCGCGTGGAGGTCCACCTCCACGAGCTTCTTGGCGTTGTCCCAGGCGCCACCGGCGTTGGCCATGAAGATGGCTTGGTAGAGCCCGAACAGCGCCATGGAGATCAGGTAGCCGATGAACAGGAAGGGCTCCATGAAGGCGAACGCCAGCGTCGCGAAGAAGATGCCCAGGAAGATGTTGAGCATGCCCTTCTGCGCGTACTGGGTGCAGATCTCCACCACCTTGTTGGAGTCCTCGTCGCTGGCGCGTGTGGCGCCGTCGAGTTTGATGTGCGCGCCGATGTACTCCACCGCCCGGTAGGCGCCCGTGGTGACGGCCTGGATGGAGGCGCCCGTGAACCAGTAGATGACGGCGCCGCCCAGCAGCAGACCCAGCAGGAACGGGGCGTGCAGCAGGGACAGGTTCTCCACGTTGACCGTCAGACGCTCCGTCAGGCTGATCATGATGGAGAAGATCATGGTCGTTGCCCCCACGACGGCGGTGCCGATCAGGACCGGCTTGGCCGTGGCCTTGAACGTGTTCCCGGCGCCGTCGTTGGCCTCCAGGAGGTATTTCGCCTGCGTGAAGTCGGGGCGGATGCCGAAGTCGCGCTCCAGTTCGTCCTCGATGCCGGGCATGTCCTCGATGGTGGAGAGCTCGAACACGGACTGGGCGTTGTCGGTGACGGGCCCGTAGGAGTCGACGGCGATGGTGACCGGCCCCATGCCCAGGAAGCCGAACGCCACGAGGCCGAACGCGAACACCGCGGGAGCGATCATCAATTCACCCAGCCCCATGGTGGAGATCCAGTACGAGACGCCCATGAGGCCGGTGATGGCCATGCCGATCCAGTAGGCGGAGAAGTTGCCGGACACCAGACCCGAGAGGATGCCGAGCGACGGGCCGCCCTTGTTGGCGGAGATCACCACCTCCCGGGTGTGGAGGGAGTTCGTGGAGGTGAACACCTTCACCAGCTCGGGGATCAGGGCCCCGGCCAGGGTGCCGCAGCTGACGATCAGCGAAAGCTTCCACCACAGGCCGTCACCAAGGCCGCCGATGAGCACCACCGAGGCCAGGAACGTCGACAGGATGCAGACCACGGACGTGATCCACACCAGCGAGGTGAGCGGCGCCTCGAAGTCCATCTCCGCGGCGTCGCGGTAGCGGGAACGGGTGATGGCGCTGTTGGCGAAGTAGGAGATGCCGGAGGCCACCAGCATGACGGCGCGGATCACGAACAGCCACACGAGCAGCTGTACCTGGACGGTGAGGTCGTCCACACCCAGCAGGATGAAGGTGATGAGTGCCACGCCCGTGACGCCGTAGGTCTCGAACCCGTCGGCGGACGGGCCGACGGAGTCGCCGGCGTTGTCGCCGGTGCAGTCGGCGATGACGCCGGGGTTGCGGGCGTCGTCCTCCTTGATGCCGAAGACGATCTTCATGAGGTCGGCGCCGATGTCGGCGATCTTGGTGAAGATGCCGCCGGCGATGCGCAGCGCGGACGCGCCCAGCGACTCACCGATGGCGAACCCAATGAAGCAGGCGCCGGCGATCTCGCCGGGCAGGAACACCATGATGATGAGCATCATGGCCAGCTCGACGGAGATCAGCACCATGCCGATGCTCATGCCGGCGCGCAGCGGGATGTCGTGGCAGGGGTAGGGCTTGCCGGCCATTGCGGCGTGTGAGGTGCGCGAGTTCGCGAACGTGTTGATGCGGATGCCGTACCAGGCCACCCCGAAGGATCCCGCCATGCCGATGAGGGAGAACAGCACGACGATGGCGGTTCGGCCGATGCCCACCTGTTCCAGGAACAGGTAGTAGAGCACGATGATGGCGGCGATGAACGCCCAGAGCACCAGCAGGAACTTGCCCTGCTGCTTCAGGTAGGTCTTGCACGTGGCGTAGATGAGCTCGGAGATCTCGCGCATCGACTGGTGGACGGGCAGGCTGCTCAGCTGCCGGTACGTGACGATGCCGAACACCAGACCCAGCGCACACACGATCAGGCCCAGGCCCAGGAGGACGTTGCCGGGTAGGCCGAAGAACTCCACGGACCCGAAGTCCGGGAGCTTGAGGTTCGCCTCGCCCATCTTCTGCTCCTGGCCGGGCACGTCGGCTGTCGTCGCGCAGGACGTCAGCGCCACCATGCCGAGGGCAGCGGCGACCACCGCCCAACGAGGCCGTCGTCCAGCTCCGGTGGTTGTTTGATCCGCCCGCGGTGTCGTGCCCATCGTGTCCACTCCTCAAGAGGTCCACTGACGGCGCCGTTGCCGCCTGATGGCACCAGATGCTACGCCCGGTGCGTCGGCGCGGTGCAGGGGGGTGGGTTTGCGCTTTGTATTGACACACAGTTGCCCCGCGGTCAGGCTGTACCAGGACAGATTGGGAGGTCGCTATGCACGACGAGACGGGACCTGTGACGACGCTGGTCATCGATCCGGGCTCCTCCACGCCACCGTTTGAGCAGCTGCGCCAGCAGATCACGGCCCAGGTCGCGGGGGGTGACCTGAGCCCGGGTGACCGCCTGCCGACGGTCCGCCGCCTCGCGGATGACCTGGGCATTGCCCCGAACACCGTGGCGCGTGCCTACCGGGAGTTGGAGCTGGAAGGGCTCCTGTCGGGGCGGGGACGTGCTGGCACGTTCGTGGCCGACGACAACGAGAACCAGAGCGCCAAGGCTGCCGCGCGCGTGTACGCCGACACTATGCGATCCCTCGGGATCGATGCAGCGGAGGCCCTGTCGTTGGCCCAGCGAGCACTCAGGAAGGCCTGAACGGTCAGCCCGCGCTCACCCGGCGGCGCATCGGCTGAGCAGCGGTGGGACACCGTCGCCGGTGAGGTCGTCGCAGAAGGCAGCGCGGCCAGCCATGGCCATGGTCAGGGCCAGCGTCGTCCCCCGGACCAGGGGGCCCTCGCCGGAGGAGAAGGGGCCGTCGGTGGCCTCCAACCGCAGGCCCTTCGCGGCGCTGCGACTGGGGACGGCGAAGTCCCGGCTCGCGTAGAAGCGTGCCACGTCCGTGACCACCTCCACGGGAGGTGTGCGGTCAATGCCGAGTGGGCGCCGGATGTCGGCCGTGTGGACCACCACCTCGCCGAGCCAGGCGGCGGCCGGCCCCATGGGGGCCGTGGTGCTCGGGATGATGCGACGAAACTCCGCGAGGGTGTCGGTTTTGGTCGCGCCCAGGTGCTCGAGGAGGCGCCGCTGGTTGTGCAGGTCGAAGTCGAACCGGGCACCCAGCACGCTGCGGAACCAGCGCAGCCGCCCCACGCTGGCCGCCGCGCTCATGTGTGCGACAGCTTCCCGGATCGTCCACTCACCACACAGTGATGACGCGCCCCACTGGGTGTCGTCGAGGGTCGCGAGGTCCTCGGCAAGCGCTGCGCGCTCAGCATGGATCGTGGGCCACAGGTCCATGGCGTTCCTTCCGTTGTGCCGGGCGGCGTTGCCCACCACCCGAGCCTACGAGAACCCACCGCCCAGCTGGGTGTCGTGACGTCAGGGGTGGACCACTCGACGTAGCGGGACAGATCGCGGCTCCGTGAAACCCAGCGAGCGATAGAGCCCCTCCGCCTGCGGTGTCGCCGCCAGGTCGACAATCTCCGCGCCTTCGTCCTCCAACCATCGCAGGCTCGCCATGGTGAGGTCACGAGCCAACCCTTGTCCACGGTGGGGGACCTCGACGAAGACCGAGGATATCCACCCGGAGAGGCCGCGCGGGAGTCCAGGACCTGGCAGATGATCCACGAGGGCTGCCACAGCGCAGGCGATCAGGGGGGTGACGTTCTGTGCCTGCTCGTGTATGCGCAGCGCTGCGGGATCGTTGACGACGAAGGCTGCCAGTGTTCCTCGTTGCATCTGGGTCCGGATCGCGCAGATGGCGGCCGGGTACCATGATTCGTCGTCCACATCGTTTGGTCGGCTGGCCGAGCCCGTGGCGGCCATGGAGCGAAACATTGCGTGGCGGAGCCGCACCAGTTCCGGGGCATCTCTCGCTCCAGCACGACGAAACTGCACGCCCACAGCATCCATGCCCCCAGCATCCCAGACGCCGCGCGGGCCAGGTCCGCGGCGTGGGCTTTGGGCCTGTGGTGTGGCCAGTGTCCTCGACAGACTGTTCCACACGGACGGGGAGGCTACCGTGAGCTTCTCCAGTCTGAGCTGAGTGAGGATTTCATGGACATCATCGAAGTGAAAGCCACGCGGATCGGGGCCAGTGACATGTTCACGGGCACCGTCTACATCGATGAGATCACGGATCGACTTCGACCATCCGGGTTGCGGGTCAACACCGTTCGGTTCAGCCCCGGGGCGCGTACCGCATGGCATTCGCATGCCCTGGGACAAACCCTTCACGTGCTGGGTGGGGTTGGACTGGTGCAGGCGCGGGGTTGCGGCGTCATGTCCGTGCGAGCGGGCGACACCATCTACACACCCCCTGGGGAATGGCACTGGCACGGGGCCGCTCCAGACAATTTCATGACCCATCTCGCGATCTGGGAAGCGCCTGAGTCCGGTGCCGAGTCCGAGTGGGGACAACTCGTAACGGAACGGGAATACTCCAGGGACCAATCAACGTTCGAGCGG
>JBDSRF010000216.1:0-13120 GCA_039929445.1 Arachnia sp.
GGTAGGGGTCACCGGCGTCGATGGCGGCGCGGACGGCATCGGTGATCTCGTACTCACCCCTGGCGGACATCGGTATGGCCCTGGCCGCGTCGAAGATGGCCGGCGAGCAGAGCCAGCAGTTCATGGAGAGCACGGCGCTGTCGCCGAGACGCTCAATGGTGGCGTCGTCGGGCTTCTCAACGAGTTCGTCGAGGTTGCCCTCGGGGTCCGCGGTGGCCAGGGCGAATGCGGCGATCCGGTCGGCGGCGATGTTGGAGCGCTCGAGCATGGCGGTGCGCTCGAAGCCGACGAGGGCGGAGCCGGGGACGTCTGCCAGCAGGCGCAATGCCTCGGCGGGGTAGTAGTTGTCCGAGTTGATGATCAGGACGCGGTCGTCGCCGGCAAACTCCTCGGCGCCCAGCACGGCGTTGGCTGTGCCCAGGGGCTCTTCCTGGATACCGAAGGAGATGGTGACGCGCTCCTTCTCCACCTGGTTGTAGTAGTCGCGGATCATGTCGTGCTCGGGTCCGATCACGAGGCAGACGTCGGTGAAGCCCGCGTCGGCCAGTGCGCTGATCACGAAGTCCAGGAACGGGCGCTCACCGCCCACGGAAATCATGGCCTTGACGCCGGCGTCGGCGGCCGCGCTCTGGCGGGCATCAAGGGCTACGCCCTCGGCCTCCTTGCGCATCCGCGAGCCGAGGCCCCGGGCGAGGATGACAGCCTTGTGCGGGGGGACAACAGTGTTGGTGGACATGCTCCGATCCTAGGGCGCCACGCCCCGGAGCGCGGTGTGGTTGGCCCGAACCGCGCGAAAGGAATGGGCGTTCAGCTGATGTGGCGCGCGGCGCTGGCCAGGATCAGTGCGGCGGAGATCGCTCCGGGATCCAGGTGGCCGATGCTGCGTTCTCCCACGTAGCTGGCTCGACCGCGACGGGCCAGCATCCCGCGTGTGGCCTCCGCGCCCTCGTGCGCAGCCCGGGCCCCGAGGCGCAGGGCCTCATCCAGCGGCAACTGTTTGGCTGCGGAGTCATCGAGCGACCTCACGGCACCCGCAAGGGCGTCGACCATGGTCTTGTCGCCCTCCACGGCCTTGCCGCGTGCCATCACGCCGTCGAGTCCTGCCCGCACGGCCAAGGCGATGCCGCTGGTGGTGGAGGGACTCTGCCAGTGCTGGCCGACCCGGAGGAAGAAGGTTCCGAACAGGGGTCCCGATGCACCGCCCACCGTGCTGACGAGCGCCATCCCCACCCGCTTGAGCGCGTCGGTGGGGGACATGTCGCTGTCGATGGGAATGGTGAGTGCCGTCTCCAGGCCGCGTGACATGTTGGTGCCGTGGTCGCCGTCGCCGATGGCGCGGTCGAGTTCGTTCAACTCTGTGGCGTGCTCTGCGAAGACCTGGGCGGCGTCACGGAGCCACTCCTGCACTGCGTTTCCGGTTCCCATGTGGTGATCCTTCCGGAGTCAATTTCGGGCCGTCGCGAATGATAGCCGAGCAGCCTGTGTCCGGGCACATGGGTGTCGAGCCGTTTCAGCGCAGGCCGCGCAGGAAGTCCTCGTCGTCGTCGGGCCCGAGCGCGTGACGTCGAGCACTGTTCTCCGGGCGTCCGGCGAGCAACCATGTGACGGGTCCGATGATCGGCACGCAGATGACGACGAAGGCCCACAGCCACTTGGGCATGACCCGGATACGTGACGGTTGGGACTGGGCCACCTCGACGACGCAATAAATCGTCAACATGACGATGGCGAGGATGATGAGGATGCGGCCCATGGCGTCATCGTATCCTCCTCGCCCAACCCCGTCCCCACCCGGGCCACCGGGGCAGCATGGCAGCGGTTGTGGACGAAGATGCTAGTTTCGTTCCTCGCACTGTGTCCACGGTGCCAGAAGGGGATGACTGTGAGCAGCGACAACCAGGACCTGCAGTGGGGCGCCAGTGCCGAGGGTGCGCAGCGTGGCCCCTCCTTCGAGGACCCCAACCAGAGTGCACCCGAGCCGCCGGCCGCCGCACCCGAGCAGAGCTGGGACCAGGCGTGGGGCGTGGGCGACGCGTCGCAGCCCGGCGCGGGGAACCACTGGCAGGGACAACCCGCAGGTGACCAGAGCTTTGGCGTCACCCCCGGTTACGGTGCTCAGCCCATGCAGGCAGCGCCGTACGCGGCCCCGCCGCAGGACCCCTATGGCGCCCCGCAGAACCCCTACGGCGCGCAGCAGAACGCATGGGGCGGCCAGCCCAACCCCTACGCGCCCCAGCCGCAGTACCCGGACCAGGGCCTCTACGGTCCCGCGGACCCGTACCAGCAGCCCTACGGCTCCTACGGGGGCTACGGCGCCTACGCCTACACCGGCCCAGCCAAGTCGAAGGTGGCTGCTGCGCTCCTGGCATTCTTCCTCGGCGGTTTCGGTGCGCACAGCTTCTACCTCAACAAGAAGAACCTCGGCTTCATCCACCTCGGCTTGGGCGTGGGTTCCTTCATCCTCCTCGCGGTCGTCGGCGCCCTGGGGAACCAGACATCCTCCTCGGCGGAGGCCGGCATCGGCATGCTGGCGCTGTTCGCCAGCCTCATGTCGTTGGGCAACGGCATCTGGGCATTCGTGGAATTCATCATGATCCTCGTCAAGCCCGAGCACGAGCTCGGACGCTGACCGCCGGCACGGGCATGCACCTTGACCAGCCGGGCGGAGCGTCCCCGCCACGGAATGGCCGCCGCGCCGGCCGGCCGGCCTCCCGGCTCGCCGCCGCCCTCCTGGCGGTGTTCCTCGGCGACGTCGGGGCACACAACTTCTACCTGCGCCAGTTCATCCGCGGCGCCCTGCACGTTCTCTTCGTGGTGCTGTCAGTGGCACTCCTCCTGCAGGGGAGTCGGGTCAGCGCGGGGGCGCCGGCGCTCGCGGGCATCCCTCCCGGCGCGGACTGGTACTTGGTGGGGCTGGTCATTCTGGGGGCGAACGGGCTGTGGCGCTGGGTGGAACTGGTCGTCATCCTGGCCACACCGGCGCCCCGCCTCGGGCGCTGACGGGCCAGCCGACGATGGACGTGAGGGCGTGAGCGCAACGCAGGACGCCACCGGAGCCGTCGCAGACATGCTGGGCGGGGGGCCGCACCTCTGGTGGGCGACCGGTGACGCACCCGCCACCCTGGAGCGGGGCATCGGGGCAGTGGTGCAGACCAGCGGTTCCACCGGTGCGGGCAAGCGTGTGGTGCTGTCCCGCGCGGCCCTGCTGGCTGCGGCACAGGCGTCGCGGACGGCGTTGGGTGCGGACCTGACGTGGCACCTGGTGCTCCCGCACCGCTACGTGGCGGGCCTCATGGTGCTTGTCCGCTCCCTCGCAGTGGGGAGACCGCCCGTCCTGTCCTCCCCCGACCTGGCCGATCTGCGGCCCTCCGGCGACGGCGACGCCGTCTCCATCGTGGCCACCCAGCTCTACCGGGCCCTGGACGACCCCGCCACCGTCCGGCGGCTCACCCGTTTCGACGCCGTTCTCGTGGGCGGGGCGGCACTGGCTCCCGAGTTGCGGCGGCGGGCCGTGGATGCGGGCATACGCCTGAGGGAGACCTACGGCATGAGTGAGACGTGCGGCGGCCTCGTGTGGGACGGCGCGCCCTTGCCGGGCGCCCTCGTGGATGTCCGGCCCGACGACCGTGCACCCGAGGGTGCTGGCCGCATCGCGCTCGGCGGGCCCACGCTGTCCGACGGCTACCTCGACGACTCTGGCGCCATCACACCCGCCGCCCGCGACGGGTGGCTTGTGACCGCCGACTGGGGGACCCTCCGGGACGGGATACTGCAGGTCGGGGGCCGTCTGGACGACGTCGTCATCACCGGCGGGGTGAACGTGGACCTCGGGGCGCTCCGGCGGGCCGTTGAGGCACTGGACCCTGACGCCGCCGTGCTGGGGGTGCCGGACCGGGAGTGGGGGACGAGGATCGTGCTCTTCTCCGCCGGCGGCAGCCTGGCGGGGTGGCGTGAGCAACTTGCATCCTCTCTGGCCCGGACGGCGCTGCCACGGCAGCTCGTGCTGGTGGCCGACCTGCCGCGGACCGCGGGTGGTAAACCGGACCGCGAGGCTCTCCTAGCATTGGCGGCAACATGACTGACACTTTCTCCGCGTTCGCGGCCGGCGCCCGGCCCCGCACGCTCCCCGCGGCGCTCGCCCCCATCCTCGCCGGCATCGCCTCCGCCATCCAGGTGTCGGGTGCCGCCGTCAACGCCCGGTTCTGGGGCGTTGCCGCGCTCTGTTTCCTGGTGGCGCTCGCACTCCAGGTGGGCGTCAACTACGCCAACGACTACTCCGACGGCATCCGCGGCACCGACGACGACCGCGTCGGCCCGACGCGGCTCGTGGCCTCGGGACTCGCCCGTCCGGGTGCTGTGAAGGCCGCGGCGTTCGCCAGCTTCGGTGTGGCGGCCGTCGCGGGGCTCGTGGTGGTCATCCTCACGGGCCACTGGTGGCTGCTGGGGGTGGGCGCCGCCGCCATCGTCGCCGCCTGGTTCTACACGGGCGGCAGCCACCCCTACGGCTACCTCGGCCTGGGTGAGGTGTTCGTCTTCATCTTCTTCGGTCTGGTGGCCACCGTCGGCACCACCTACGTGCTGGTGGACAGTTCCCCCGCCTGGAGTTGGGCGGCCGCCGTCTCCATCGGCTCGCTCGCCAGCGCACTGCTCGTGGTGAACAACCTGCGCGACATCGGGACCGACAGGTTGTCGGGCAAACGGACGCTCGCAACCAAGCTCGGGGACGCGGCCACCCGGTGGTTCTACGTGGCACTGGTCGCCGTGGCCGTCGGGGGCGTGGTGGTGTTCGCCAGCCTGACCGCGTGGTGGGCGCTGCTGGCGTTGCTCGCGCTGGGTGTCCTCGTGCTCCCCGTCCGCGATCTCCTCCTGGGCGCCCGGGGCCGTGCGCTCATCGGCGCACTCCAGGCCACCGGGATGGCCGAGCTCGGCGTGGGTCTGGGACTCCTCGTCGGCGTGTTCATCGGCTGACGTCGTGCGCGCCCACGTCTTCGACATCGCCCTCACCACGAGGTTCCGCGGGATCAACCGCCGCCAGGGAATCCTGCTGGAGGGACCCCGCGGCTGGGCGGAATGGAGCCCGTTCCCGGAGTACGACGACGCCGAGGCGGCCTCGTGGCTGCGCGCGGCGTTGGAGGCAGCCACCTCCGACTGGCCCCAGCCGGTCCGCGCCGAGGTGCCCGTCAACGCCATCGTTCCCGCCGTGGCTCCCCTGGCCGCGGCCGCACGCGTCCGTGAGTCCGGGTGCTCCACGGCCAAGGTCAAGGTGGCTGAGCGTGGGCAGAGCCTCGAAGACGACATCGCACGGGTGTCCGCCGTGCGGCAGGCGCTCGGCCCGGCCGGGTTACTCCGGGTGGATGCCAACGGCGGCTGGGGCGTCGACGAGGCAGCCACCGCCATCGGGGAACTGGAGCAGTTCGGCCTGGAGTACGCCGAGCAGCCGTGCCGGGACGTCGAGTCGCTGGTGGCGCTCCGGAGGCTGCTGTCCGCGCGCGGCATCGCCGTGCCCATCGCCGCCGACGAATCCATCCGACGTGCGGAGGATCCCCTGCTCGTCCGCGACGCCGGCGCCGCGGACGTGGCCATCCTGAAAGTGCAGCCACTGGGTGGTGTGCGCCGGTGCCTGGAACTGGCGGAGGTCCTGGGCATGCCCGTTGTGGTCTCCAGCGCACTGGAGACCTCCGTGGGCCTCCGGGCGGGGGTGGCGCTCGCCGCGGCGCTACCCGAACTGCCCCACGCGTGCGGACTGGAGACCGGCAGCCTCCTGCTGGACGACGTGGCGGCCCACCCCTTGCGTGCCCGGGACGGGAAGCTGCCCGTCGCCGACCTCACGGTGGATCCCGAGGCGCTGTTGCGGACCCGCGCCGACGACGAGATGGCACGCTGGTGGATGCAGCGGCTGCATCGTGTGTCCGCGCTGCTGCCCGAATGGCCGTCAACGAAGGAATCGATGTGAACTCGCCACTGCTGGGCGCCACCATCGTGTCAGCCCTCATCGGCTGCGGGGTGACCGACGTCGTGCTGGCCCCCGGGTCCCGCAATGCCGCTCTGGCGCTCGCCCTGCACCACGCCGATGCCCGCGGCGACATCCGGCTCCACGTCCGCATCGACGAACGTGTCGCGGCCTTCACAGCGCTGGGTCTGGCCAAGGGATCGGGGCGCGTGGCCGCCGTGGTCACCACGTCCGGCTCCGCCGTCGGCAACCTCGCCCCGGCCGCCATGGAGGCCAGGGCCGCCGGTGTCGGGCTGCTGCTCGTCACGGCTGACCGCCCCGCCGAGGCCATCGGCACCGGCGCCAACCAGACCGGCGAGCAGGTGGGCGCCTTCGGCCCCGCCGCCCTGGCCACCGTGCGGGTGTCCTCGCTGGGCAGCCCCTCGGCCTGGGGTGCCGCCGTCCAGCGCGCCCACGTGGTGGCCGCGGGTAGGCGGACCCGACGACCGGGGCCCGTGCACCTCAACGCCGAGTTCAGCCCGCCACTGGTGGGGCAGGTTCCGCCACCGGAATTCCGGGCCGCGGAGATCCACGGCAGCGATGGCGTCACCGTGTACGAGGGGGCCGACGCCGGAGAAACGGTCGTGCTCGTTGGCGACGCCGACTGGAGCGACGGCGTCGAGGCAAGGGCACTCGCGGAACTGGCGGGGCTGCCACTCCTGGCCGAGCCCAGCAGCAACGCCCGCACCGGCCGCTGCGCCATCGCCCACTACCGGCTGCTGCTGGAGTCGCCGCTCGGACAGCGGATCCGCCGCGTCGTGTGCTTCGGGCACCCCACTTTGTCCCGCCCCGTGACGGCCATGCTGTCCCGCGAGTCTGTCGAGGTCATCGTCGTGGCCACCCATGCGGAGTGGGCCGACGTGGCCTCCCGTGCCACCGCCGTGGTGGATCGCGTGCTGCTGCCCGAGGGGGACCCCGCGTGGCTGGAGGCCTGGTTCGCGGCCGACAGGGAGCTGGGGGCGCGGCGGACCCACGGCTGGGACGGTCACGCCGTCGCCGCCGCCGTGGTGGCGTCCGTGGGCAAGGGCGACGTCCTCTTCCTCGGCTCCAGCCAGTCCATCCGCGACGCCGACCTGGCGCCCATCAACGCGTCGCCCGCGCGTACCTGGGCGAACAGGGGGCTCGCCGGTATCGACGGCACTCTCAGCACGGCCACGGGGGTGGCGCTGGCCACGGGGCTGCCCACGACCGTCCTGCTGGGCGACCTCACGCTGCAGCACGACATGGGCGCGCTCGTGGCGCCGCCGCTGGAGCCCGGGTGCGACATCCGCGTGGTGGTGGTGGACGACGACGGCGGTGCCATCTTCTCCACCCTGGAGCAGGGCGGCCCCGACCACGCCGACGCGTTCGAACGGGTCTTCGGCACGCCGCAGGGCGTCGACCTGGCCGCCGTCGCCACCGCCCTGGGCTGGCGGTGCGTCACCGTCGCCGACGAGGCGGCGCTGCTCGCCGCGCTGCATGAGCCCGTCCGGGGCCGCGAGGCCGTCATCGCCACGCTCACCCGTGCCGGCCGCCGGGCCACGGAGGCCTCGCTGCGGGCGCTGGGGAACCCCGCCGGCTGAGCCGCGCAGGCCGTCCACGGGGCACCCCGCCGACGGGGCTGGCAGGGCGAGGCGTTACGGTCAACACCATGCAGATCGGAATCCCCCTCGAGGTGACGCCCGGTGAAAACCGCGTCGCTGCGACACCGAAGACCGTCCGCCAGCTCATCGCGCTGGGCTATGGCGTCGTCGTCCAGGAGGGCGCGGGATTCCGCGCAGCCTTCGACGATGCCGGCTACGCCGAGGCGGGTGCCGTGATCGGGGACGTCAACGCGGCCTGGCACAGCGACGTGGTCCTGGCAGTCAATCCGCCCACCGATGACCAGATCGCGGCATTGCGCCGCGGCGCGGTGCTCATCAGCTTCCTCGCGCCCCGGCAGGACGCCGCGCTCACCGGCAGGCTGTCCGCCCAGGGCGTGACGGCGCTGAGCATGGACATGGTGCCGCGCACCAGCCGCGCGCAGGCGCTCGACGCGCTCAGCGCCATGGCCAACATCTCCGGCTACCGTGCCGTCGTGGAGGCGGCCCACGCCTTCGGTCGTTTCTTCACGGGACAGGTGACCGCCGCCGGGAAGGTGCCGCCCGCCAAGGTGCTGGTCGCTGGCACCGGCGTGGCCGGGCTCGCCGCCATCGGCGCCGCCAACGCGATGGGCGCCATCGTGCGCGCCACCGATGTGCGCCCGGAGACCGCCGAGCAGGTGGAGTCCATGGGCGCCACCTTCCTCCACGTGCGCTCCGAGGACCAGGGCGTCAGCTCCGACGGCTACGCGAAAGAGGTGGGGGCGGACTACGCCGCCCGCGCCCGCCAGCTGTACGCCGAGCAGGCCGCCGACGTGGACATCATCATCACCACGGCTGCCATCCCCGGGCGGCCCTCGCCCAAGCTCATCACCGCCGACATGGTGGCCTCGATGCGCAACGGCTCCGTCATCGTCGACCTGGCAGCCCAGGGCGGCGGCAACTGTGAGCTGACCAGGCCGGGCGAGAGCTGGGTGACCGGCAACGGGGTCACGATCATCGGCTGGACCGACCTGGCCAGCCGCCTGCCCGGCCAGTCGTCGCAGCTGTACGGCACGAACCTCGTCAACGCCCTGACACTGATGACGCCGGAGAAGGACGGTCAACTCGTCCTGGACTTCGACGACGAGGTGGTCCGCACCATGACGACCGTCAGGGACGGGGAGATCACCTTCCCGCCGCCGGCCATCGAGGTCTCCGCGGCGCCGGCCGTCGTCGTCGAGGCGACTCCGCCCGCACCGCCGGCGGAGCCGAGGAAGCCGAAACCGTGGTGGCTGCCCGTGGTGTGGGTGGGGCTCGCCGGCCTGGCGCTCATCGCACTTCTGACGATCTCACCCAGCAACTTCGTGACACTGTTCGGCATCTTCGTGCTGGCGGGTGTCGTGGGCTACTACGTGGTCTGGAACGTCACCTACGCCCTCCACACCCCCCTGATGAGCGTCACCAACGCCATCAGCGGCATCATCATCGTCGGCGCCATGACGCAACTGGCCGACGACAACCCCGTCGTCAAGGGCATCTCCTTCGTGGCCATCGTGCTGGCCGCCATCAACGTCTTCGGCGGGTTCACCGTGACCCACCGCATGCTGACCATGTTCCGGAAGGGCTGAGCCGTGCTGAGCAACTTCATCAACGCCACCTACATCGTCTCCGGCCTGATGTTCATCCTCGCGCTGGCCGGGCTGAGCAAGCACGAGACCGCGAAGCGCGGCAACGCCTTCGGCATCCTCGGCATGGTGCTGGCCATCGTGGCCACCAACTTCGCCATCGCGTACAAGGACTACGCCAACCACGAACTGCAGCCGGTCTCCGCCGCCCTCCTCTACGGCGCGCTGTCCATCGGTGCCGTCATCGGCATCTGGCGGGCCCGCAAGGTGGAGATGACGGGCATGCCCGAGCTCATCGCCCTGCTGCACAGCTTCGTGGGCGCGGCCGCCGTCATGGTCGGGTTCAACGCCTACCTGCAACGCCCCGACTCCAGCGGCTTCCAGCAGATCGAGGTGTTCCTGGGAGTGTTCATCGGCGCCGTCACCTTCACGGGATCGCTCGTGGCGTGGGGCAAGCTGAACGGCAAGCTGGCCTCGAAGGCGCTGGCGCTCCCCGGCCGCAACTGGCTCAACCTCGGCGCCGTGGTCGTGCTGGGCCTGCTCGGCTGGTGGTTCGTGGCCTCGCACTCGATCCTCCCGCTGCTGCTGGCGACCGTCCTGTCGTTGGTGCTCGGCATTCACCTCGTGGCCTCCATCGGCGGCGCCGACATGCCCGTGGTCATCTCCATGCTGAACTCCTACTCCGGCTGGGCGGCGGCCTTCACCGGCTTCACCCTGGGGCTGAGCATCCTCGTCATCACGGGCGCGCTCGTCGGCGCCTCCGGCGCCATCCTCAGCTACATCATGTGCCGGGCCATGAACCGGTCCTTCATCTCCGTGATCCTCGGCGGATTCGGGGAGTCCACGGCCCTGGGGCCGGTCGTGGAGGGCGAGCACAGGGAGGCCTCGACGGCCGACGTCGCACAGCTGCTCGACGACGCCAAGAGGGTCATCATCGTCCCCGGCTACGGCATGGCCGTGGCGCAGGCACAGCACCTCGTGGCGGAACTGACGAGCTCGCTGCAGGCCAGGGGGACGGAGGTGCGGTTCGCCATCCACCCCGTCGCCGGACGGCTGCCCGGCCACATGAACGTGCTGCTGGCCGAGGCGCGGGTGCCCTACGACATCGTCTTCGAGATGGACGAGATCAACGGCGACTTCGCCGCCACCGACGTCGTGCTCGTCATCGGCGCCAACGACACCGTCAACCCTGCCGCAATGGAGGAGGGTTCGCCCATCTCCGGCATGCCGGTGCTGCACGTCTGGGAAGCCAGGACCGTCGTGGTGTTCAAGCGGTCCATGAGCGCCGGCTACGCGGGCGTGCAGAACCCGCTGTTCTTCAACGAGAACACCGTGATGTGCTTCGGCGACGCCAAGGCCTCAGCGCAGGCCATCGTGTCGCAGCTGCCACAGCTGGAGGCCACCGCGCGCTGATCGGGCAGCGCGTCGCGGGCCCCCGGAACCCGCCGGGACGAGAGTCAGTGGGTGGTGGCAGGGGGAGGAGCGGCACGGGTGGCCTCGTCAGCGATGAGCCACAGAAGCTCCCTGATGTCCCGCTTGCCCTGCCCCCACGTGATGAGCGTCGTCGGCACGTCCGGTTCCCACCGGGCATGCACGGCCGTGGACGTGGGGGACGTCGGACTGAAGGTCAGCGTGAGCTTCCCGCCCCAGGTCCACATGTTGGGCTTGCACGTGAGCACCGCGGACCAGCCGTCCAGCGACCGCCCCGCGAATCGCTTGGAGTGCCGCACCGCACGCGGCACGAGGTGGGGGACGACCCCCATGGGCGCCGGAATGGTGGCGATGGCGGTGCTGCGGCCCCAGCGGGTGGTCACGGGGAGTTGGGTGTCACTCATGGTTGTCCTTCGTGGGTGGCGTCAGCGGCAGGTGGTGGTGGGTCCGTCGAGCGCCGGATCAGCCAGCACTGTGCTCAGCCCTGCTGGCTGGCCGGCGCAGGTGCCCCGGTACTCGACGTTGAACACGGGCTTGCCGAGGGCGACGAGTGGAGCGTAGGTGTCGCACTCGTCGAACTCCTGGCACTGCTCGTTGACGGCGAAGTCGACCTCGTCCGCCAGCTCGGGGATCAACTCCATGGTGTTCTTCAGCCCGATGGCGAGTCCCCGGTCGTGCGCGAGGGTGACGAGCGCCCGCTGATAGCCCAGGGCATCGGCCAGCGTGAGCGGAAAGCCGGTGTCGTGGGCGAACCCGTTGAGATTGTCGGGGTCCACGCCGTCGAAGCCCTTGTCCCGGCACTGGTCCATGCGGAGCGCCATGACCGGGAGCAGGACATCGAGCTGGCGGACGTCGAGCCAGCGCTCACCCGGCCAGGCGTCCAGAGGGTTGCCCTGCACCGACGCGGGCAAGGACACGAAGTCGTCGCGGAAGTCTTCGGAGCCGCCCGCGTTCAGGTAGCAGACGGCGCGCGCGCCGGTGGCGTGGAGTGCGTCCACCTGTGAGGCGGGGGTCTCCACGCCGTCGAGGTTGAGGACGGCGACGTCCGGGGTGCCCACCTCACCCTGGTACTGGATGTGCCAGCCCATGGTGCCAGTGGGCTGCCAGCGATCGAGGGTCGGCGTGGCGGCAGCCGACGCTGAACGTGAGGGTGTCACGGGTGCCGTCGTGCAGCCCGGCAGGGCCAGGAGCACGACGGCGACGCCCAGGACGCGGAGCGTACTAGTCGCGGTCACGCTTCGAGCGGCCGGCCGGACGGCTGGACTCTCCCGCCTCGGTCAGCTCGATGAGCTGGCCCGAGATGCGGGTGGACTGCAGCTTCTCCCAGGCGCCCGGAGGCAGCTGGGACGGCAGCTCGACGAGCGAGTAGTCCATGCGGATGTCGATGTGCCCGAAGTCCTCGCGGCCCAGACCCCCCTCGTTGGCGATGGCGCCCACGATCTGGCGGGGTTCAACCCTCTGGCGCTTGCCGACCTCGATCCGGTACGTGGCATACGACACGTCGGAGCGGTTGCGGCGCGGATCGGCGGCGCGTCCCGGCCTCTCGTCGCGCTGCCAGCCCTTGCCCGCGCCGTCGCGGTTGTCGTCATCCCGACGGGGTCCGCGATCGCCGCGGTCGGTGCGCGGGCCCCGGTCGCTGCGGTCCCTGTCCCCCCGGTCGCGGTCGCGGTCGAAGGACTGCCGACGCTCCGTCTCCGGCTCCAGGAGCAGGGGCTGGTCGCCCTGCAGGACCACGGCCAGCGCCGCGGCGACGTCGACCTCCGGCACGTTGTACTCGCCCACGTAGTGCGCCACGACGTCCCGGAGGAAGTCGACCTTCTCGGAGGCCAGCGCCTCGGTGATGGCGTCGTCGAAGCGGCTGAGTCGCGTGGCGTTGACGTCGTCCACGGTGGGCAACTGCATCTGGGTGAGGGTGTTCTTGTTTGCCTTCTCGATGGCCCGCAGCAGGTGGCGCTCGCGCGGCGTGACGAAGGAGATGGCGTCACCGCTGCGGCCGGCTCGGCCGGTGCGCCCGATGCGGTGCGTGTAGGACTCGGTGTCGGTGGGGATGTCGTAGTTGACGACGTGGCTGATGCGCTCCACGTCGAGGCCACGCGCGGCCACGTCGGTGGCCACGAGGATGTCGAGCTTGCCCGACTTCAGCTGCCCGACGGTCCGCTCGCGCTGGGCCTGGACGATGTCACCGTTGATGGCCATGGCGGAGAAACCGCGTGCCCGGAGCTTCTCGGCCAGCGTCTCGGTCTCGTTCTTGGTGCGAACGAAGACGATCATGCCCTCGAAGTTCTCCACCTCGAGGATGCGGGTCAGGGCGTCGACCTTCTGCGGGTAGGACACCATGAGGTAGCGCTGCGTGATGTTCGGGGTGGTCTGCTTCGAGGCCTTGACGGTGACCTCGACGGGGTCGTTGAGGTACTTCTTGGAGATGCGACGGATCTGGCTGGGCATCGTGGCGGAGAACAGCGCCACCTTCTTCTCGGCCGGGGTGTCGGCGAGGATCGTCTCGACGTCCTCGGCGAAGCCCATCTTGAGCATCT